>JAZUNN010000042.1:0-2620 GCA_045604155.1 Acutalibacteraceae bacterium | reverse complement strand
CTTCATGCGATGGAGAGAAATGTAGCCTTTCAGCGTCATTCCCGTCTGCTCCTTGAACAGGTGGGAAAGTCTGCTGTCGGAAAGGCAGACCTGCGAGGCGAAATGCGAAATCGAATGGTTACAGCAGTCACATTCTTCTATGTTTTGCAGAAGCACAGATACACGCTCGTCGAATGTTGTTCCACTATGAGTGATGCCGAGAAGTTTGTATATCTCGCTGATTAGTTTTTCGTACAGCTGAGGGCTAAATTGCTCGGCAAGCTCTATTGCCGTTCTGCGTATATCTTCGGTTTCCTCTTTGCCGAAAGCGAGATGATCGCACCCGTTCATCCTTGCTTCAATCTGCAAAGCAGCGGCAGAAACAGGCTCGAAAAGAACAGACAGATGCGGCTTTTTATTTGCAAAGAAAGCGTGTGCAACATCGTTTCCCGTAATAACACAGCTTTCTGTCACGCTCCGCCCGCGAATATGTATTTTTACATCATCTTCAAGTCCGAGAAACAGCTGCAGCATCAGATGCCTGTGCGACACCGCATTCAGATGGTCTGTCAGCATGACTATCTCGTCCTTGCCCCAGTATATTTTATTCATTCGATAATTCACTTCCTCAACGTAAATACCATATGTAAACGGAATACCGAACCCACTCTTCGATGATATCTCTGTTGACATCAGCATAACGAGCGTGGAAATAATCGGTCATGCCTTCAATATCAGCGTCATCAAGAGCGGCATATCCCTCTGTGCTTTCTTTTCGTAAATAGAATTTTGATGGAGTTTCACCACTGAAGTTGAGTACCTCAACCTGCATTTCACCTATGATTTTTTGTATGTATGCTGTCCTGTCTGCGTTGTAACTGCCTGCTTTGCGTCGTTTGAGAACGCCTTTAATTTTCTTTTCAATCTGATCCGAATATTGCACCGCAGAACCATTCCATATTGATTCTCTTTTCAGGATATATCCACAGCAATAGTCGTACAAATCCCTGCCTGTATATTCCTGAAACTCTTTCATAATATAACCCCTTCATTTCGTCCATGGTATGTTACGATAGTATACCCCTTTGAAAACATCAGCCCATTTTATTGTTGTGTTATGTGAGAATAAGTGGTACAATTAGGTTGCAACGTAATTGGTTTTATATAAAGGGAGATTTGATATGAATAGGGTAATACCAAAGATAGGTGTAGCGATAGTAACATTAACAGTTTTCCTTTTTGCATTATTTATTCTTACGGGCTTTTCTTTTGGTCAATATCTCGTATGCTCTTTTCTTCCTTTGGGATACATAATGATGTCTGCTGGTTTTCAACACGAAAGCGATGCCGACAGGCGTGTTTCAGCAAACATAGGAATGATTTTTGCTGCTGTGTACGCTGTGTTGGTGCTATTGGTTTACTTTTCACAAAACACCTATGTGCGACTTGAGTCCTTAACCGAGCCGGCAGAAAGTGTGCTTTGCTTTGTTCCGGGAAGCCTGATGTTCAGCTATGATCTACTCGGTTACGGAATGATGTCTCTTTCCACGTTCTTTATAGGTCTTTCAATGAAGCCTGAAAACAAGCCCGATAAATGGCTCAAGTATCTTATGATAATTCACGGTATCTTTTTCCTGGGCTGCTTCTTTATGCCAATGACGGATATTTTCTCAAAACCATCTGACTCTCAAGGTATGGGTGGCTGCATCGCTCTTCTTTTCTGGTGTATCTACTTCATTCCAATAGGTATATTGTCGTACAGACATTTTGGAAAGGAAAAATAACAGATATAATGTATATTTCATTATAACATCACAACACCCGATTTCAATGTTTATACCACAGGTTTGATTGACAAAACCTGTGTACCGTGCTATATTTAAGCCGTAACGAGGGCGAACCGAATCTTTACTCCGCCCGGAAAGGAAGACAAGTATTATGATCATCAACAGCGTTTCTGTTATGCGTTCCTATGAATACAAAGAACTGCTCAGCTATTATCTGCTCAGCGGTCACTTTGTTATGCCTTCATACGGGAATTGCGAACGGAATACAGACTGTGATGATTTGAAGCTCTGACAGCATATCGCTTCGGGCATATATCGCAGATAATGTGTAAGCCGCTTGTCTCGTGTGAGGCAGGCGGGTATTTGTTTTACTATAAACTTGAAAGGAACAATCGTTATGACTAACATTCCGATAATTGATATGGCGGCAACGGGCAGAAATATCACTGCACTCCGCCGGAACGCCGGAATATCGGTGCGCGATATGCAGGATATATTCGGCTTCTCAACCCCTCAGGCTATCTACAAGTGGCAGCATGGCGATGCAATGCCCACGATAGATAATTTTGTGATCCTCGCAGCAATCCTCGGTGTACGAATCGATGACATCATCGTGTTCACCACGGATGCTGTACAGGTATCTGCTTAACAAAACATCGGCTCACCCGAGCCGATCATATGGCCTCTTCGTCTAAAGGCTCAGGACACCGGACTTTCAATCCGGTAATGTCGGGTAAATACTTATTTCAAACAGGATCAGAGTCAAAAATTCTGCGCATCAGCAGAAATTGTGGCTCTCCGCTTGAATTTTTGAAATGATCCGTTTGTTTGAAATAAGTACGTCCCGCAGAGGT
>JAZUNN010000041.1:0-60176 GCA_045604155.1 Acutalibacteraceae bacterium | reverse complement strand
ACTTTGTTTTTTATTTCTCCGTAAGATAGCTTAAAGGAATCTGCTATTCCTTTTCATATATCTCTTTCCAAATCTCATAGTTTTTATTCATCATTGCTTCTGCATTCTTCATTGCAGAAAGCTCTGCATCAGGATATATTGGTTCAGAAATATGGATTGTGTATTCCTGAACAAAGAAACCGTCATCGCCCATTACATCTGAATCCTTCATTGTAATGAAACAAGGAAGAACAGGAACATTGTTCTTTGCAGCAAATGAATATGCACTCTTCTTGAGAGGCTTCGGCTTGCGGTAATTCCACCACATACTCTGCTCGGGATAAACAAGGATAAAGTGGCCTTCCTGAAGGAGCTGATCAGTTGCTGCCTTGAATTTTTTGAGAGTCTGGTGATTTGAGGACAGAGGCAGTGTGTTGCAGTGTCGCATAAGGAATCCGTAAAAACCGGGGAAGGATGTGTAATTGCCTTCACGGATGACTCTGTAGAATGTTCTGTCGGGCTGCTCGGCTGCTTCATATGCAAGCTGGATTGCAAAGCTGTCAAAAGCATTGAAATGGTTGCAGGTGATTATAGCACCGCTCTGCAGATTCTTGAAATTATCAAGTCCCTTCATTTCCTTGATGATGAACTTGTTTTCCTTGATAAGATTATCTACAAACTTATGTGCAGCCTTATATGCAATCTTTGTCTTAAGCCTTTCTGCTGCGCTCTTTTTGATATACTCGATATCCTCAGGCATAAGCACCTTTGAAGGAGGATCAGGCTCAACATCTTCGTCAAATCTTCCTGCTCTTTCAAGCTCTTCGATTTTTCTGAGGACATCAACCCTGTCCTGAGCACGGCTCATCTTATTTACACGGTTGAGATAGTTATCTTCTCTGTTGGTTTCTTCCACTGCAAGCTTCAGCAGATTCTCGCCGCAGACAACATCTCTCTGTCTGTCCTCATCTGTATAGGAATTGAGAACATCAAGCATTTCCTCATATACAGAAGTTTCCTTTGCGTACTTCCAGAAAATATCACCGTGTCTGCAGTCTTCATAGTGCCAGGGCTTGCTGGTCATTATATAGTGAAGAATATGTGCTTCTTCAATAGGATATGGAATTTCTCCGAATATTTCGGTGTTCCATCTCTGATCAAGCCAGTAAACATGGTCTTTGCAGATAAGATTGAGATAATCTTCATCCTGAGTGACCACGAAATTATATGTATGAAGATACTGAATAAACTTATCAAGTACAAAACGAAGTCTGAACTGCTTGCAGTTGATAAGAATTATTCCTGCATTGAAGAAGTTATATCTTGATACTCCTACAACCTTTTCGCAGTAGGTGCCGTATTCATCAACCTGAACCATTGCCTGCTCGTGGCAAGCACCTACATAAGCATCCTTTATATTCTTGAGATAAAGCTTGCTGATATCTCCCTGGACTATTGTATCACTATCGATATATATTGCCTTATCATAATCAGGGAACATTTCTGCAATGAAAAGTCTGTAGTAGGTTGTCTTTGAATAGTAATCTCTGATGGGCAGCTTGTCTGCTATGGAATTGAGATAATCAGTTACGTCTTCAAATGAAACCTCAAAGTTCTCTGTCTTAAGCTCAAGAACCTTTTCCATCATTTTTTCAGTTATACCTGTATGGAGTATATAAATATGATATTTATGCTCCTTGGATGCGTTGCATATCATGGAGTACATGGATACGATTGTGTACTTTACAAAATTGTCATCGCAGGCATAGAAAATAGGAATAACATTATTCACAGAATTCTACCTCCCCTTTATATTTTTTCAATAAGACAGACATACTCAAAAGGATGTTGTCAGACCGACAATAATTTGCTTTTGGAAATATTTAGATGATATTGCACACTGATTCAAACAGATTTTAGCAATCATAAATGCTACTGCATTCATATCTTTTCCTCTTTAAATCAATAAATCACTTTACGTAATATACTATACAAGATAAAAACTGTCAATATACAAGATGTTAATTTTGTATAAAACAAAAAGGACTGTCGAAAAACAGTCCTTTGTTATTTTTATCTTTTTGTTGATTCTGCAAGCTTTTTCTTTCTGCGATTCTTAACATCCTCGGACATGGGTGTAATATCGCCTGCTGCCATGAGTGCCTGTCTGGTAAGCAGCGGTCCGAAGAGCTCATAAATAAGCACTGCAAAAAGTGTTATGTTTCTGATAAGATGTCCCTGCTCTCCAAGCTGCATTGCAGTTGTGCACATACCCAATGCAACACCTGCCTGAGGCAGAAGGGTTATTCCCAGATATTTTCTAATCGAAGGATCGCACTTCATCCAGCTTGCACTTATGAATGAGCCTGCGTATTTACCTGCGGAACGGAATATTATGTAAACAAGACCTATTCCTACAATTGCAAGGTCTGTAAATACATTCAGCTCAAGCTCTGCACCGCTGATAACAAAGAAAAGTGCAAACAGAGGTGATGTCCACTTGTCTGCTGCACCCATAAGGTCATGGGACAAGGGACAGGTATTGCAGAACATTGTACCAAGCATCATGCACACAAGCAGTGATGAGAAGCTGATGTGAACAGGTCCTACATGGAAATCAATCATTGCAAGGGATGCGGTAAGGAAAACAAATGCTATTGTCATGTTAAGACGGTTTGTATTTGAGTTGAACAGCTTTTCAAGCAGTGTCAGTATACAGCCCATTACTGCACCGAGAACCAGAGAGCATACAATCTCAACAAGAGGATTGATTATGATTGAAACAAGATCAACAGAGCCGCTGATAAGTGTTTTTGCAACACCAAAGCTTACTGCAAATACAATAAGACCGACTGCGTCATCCAGTGCAACAACGGGAAGGAGCAGATTTGTAAGAGGTCCCTTTGCCTTATACTGACGTACGACCATGAGGGTTGCCGCAGGTGCTGTTGCGGTTGCTATTGCTCCAAGCGTGAGAACCTGAGGCATTGTAAGCTTATCAGGCATGATCAGATGTACAGCATAAAGGGAAAGGTCAACAAACAGTGTTGCCATAAGTGCCTGAACAATACCGACAACCATTGCTGTTTTTCCGGTATTCTTAAGGTCGTCAAGTCTGAATTCATTGCCTATGGAGAAAGCAATGAATCCGAGTGCCACTTCGGAAATCAGCGCAAGATGTGTTACATCATCCATACTGCCAAAGCCGAGTCCCTTTATTCCAAGCGCACCAAGGCAATAAGGACCTATGAGCACGCCTGAAATAAGATATGCTGTAACAGAAGGGAGCTTAAGAGGCTTGAATATTCTTGTCATCATCAGGCCTGCCAGGAGTGCTATTGATACAGAAAGCAGTGTTTGCATTTACTTCACTTCTTCTTTCTTTTTTATTCTGTTCGCTTTTCTTTCCTTGAGTTTCTTCTCGATTTTGTCTGTCAGCTCTCTCGGTATAAGAAAGTTGACAAGTAATGCAATGAGTACGCCTACAGCGGTATCGATCATACGGTTTACCGAGTAGGATATATATGTATCAACTGGAGTGTTGAACAGTATGATGCACAGTACAACGCCTCCCGGCTGGATTGCTCCCGGCCAGCGAAGAAGCTGGCTTATAAGTATCATAATTATTATACCTATCGCAAGGAATAACAGCAGAAGAGGATGGAATTTTCCGTCAGGTTCAAATATTATGTAAAGTCTGAACATCGCCATTCCCATCACGCCGCCGATTATGGTGCCAAAAAGACGGTTTCCGCCATTGAGCCATGAATTGCCCATGTCGCTTCCTATTCCGAAAATTGCACCTATGCAGGCAAAGGTCGGGTTCCTGTCCACAAACAGATATATCAGTGCACATAATGTGGCTGCTATCGCTGTTTTGATATTTCTCATTCCTATGTGAAGTCTTCTGGGTGCTTCGTTCATCTCGTACCCTCTCATTCGTTTTTCAATCAGCCTATGGGATTTTACTACTATATAATGAAAAATGCAAGGTTTTGTGATGTTTTTCTCTGCAAGTTATTCTTTTCACAATCGTTCGATTTGCAATGGCATTTTTTCAAATTTTTAAGATATTTTGTAAAATATACTTGACAATATGTAAGCTGTGTGATATTGTAGTGTCACAGAGAAAAGTCGACGTCTCTGAAACACTTTTGAAAAGAGGATATTATAATGTTAGACTACTTACCTTTTATCATTGCTTTTGTTGTGATTTTTACTCTTATTTTTATTGTCAACCGCAAGAATTCCAAATCCACCTACGATGAACGTCAGACCATTGCAAGAAACAAAGCATACAGATGTGCTTTCGCTGCCATTATGTGCTATTTTGTTGCAGGCGAGCTTGTGACATTGCTCAGCGAAAAAGACTGGTGCACTCCCGAATGCAATATTGGAATCGGAATGTTTATAAGCCTCGGCACGTTTGTTGTCATCTCCATCGTTAATGATGCCTATATTCCTGCTGTTTCAAACAACAAAAACAAATCGAATCTTCTGATTATCACTCTTCTCGGCGGTTATCAGCTCTTCATAGGCATCTGCTCTGTCATTGATGACGGAATCATGCAGAATGGCCTTCTCAATCTCCCCATCACTCTCTGCGTCGGTGTTCTCATGGTTATTGTTGTTCTGACTCAGCTTATCAAATTCGCCTTTGACCGCAAGGCAGAAAAGGATGAGGATTAAGCTATGAAGAATCTGAAAATGAAATCAGCAAGAGCTGCTCTCGACCTCTCTCAGCAGCAGCTTGCCGACATGGTCGGTGTATCACGTCAGACAATAAACGCCATCGAAAAGGGTGACTATAATCCTACAATCAAACTCTGTATAGATATCTGCAACGCACTGGGAAAGACCCTTGATGAGCTTTTTTGGAATGAATAAGCTGACATTTCTTTGCTGAAAATGACAGGACTTATATTTCTCTCTGAGTTAAAATAGTGTCAGTTCAGAGATGAAAGGCGGTATTTTATGAACTGGATCAGTATCCTGAAGCGTGCTATTGACTTTATGGAAGCACATCTTTCGGAAGATATCAGCGCTGATGATGCTGCAAAAGCAGTAAACGTTTCCCCTTACTATCTGCAGAAGGGCTTCCAGATAATGACGGGGTATACACTTGGTGAGTATATCCGATCAAGAAGACTTTACATTGCTGCTCTTGACATCATTTCTTCCGACAGAAAAATCATAGACATTGCTCTTGACTGCTTCTATGAAACCCCCGAAAGCTTCACCAAGGCATTCACTCGCTTTCATGGCGTTTCCCCAAGTCAGCTCCGCCGGGATAAATCAGGCATAAAAACCTTTCTTCCTCTGACCATTACTATTTCTGTTCAGGGAGGAAACAAAATGGACTATTGTGCAGTAAAACTCAATTCTTTCAAGGTTATCGGCTATCAGAGAGAGTTTTCTTTTGAAAACGGTTATGAGGAGATTCCAAAGTTCTGGGATGAGGTTTTCAAAAATAAAGTCGCTCCCATATATGGCAAAAGTTCTCCAGAAACACCTGAGGAAATCACCATCTGCAGCTGCAGAATCGGTGAGCTTGGTATATGCGTTGATGATCTCGGCAACGGCAAGTTCCGATATATTATCGGCGGATACTACTCCGAAGGTGATATTCCCGAAGGAATGACAGTATACGAGTTTCCCCATATGGAATGGGTGAAATTCAGATGCGTCGGTCCTATGCCTGCTGCTCTTCAGACAGTTAATACCAGGGTTTTCCGTGAATGGCTTCCTCAGAACGATGAGTTTGAGATTGCTATGGGTGCAAATATCGAGTGGTACAGCTCCGAAGGAAAAACCACTGATGCTGACTACAAGAGTGAAATATGGGTTCCTGTAAGACGAAAGTAAAGAAATTTCAATTAATCTGAATCCTGAAATTATTATACTCCTTTAACACAAAAAGCAGTTCCGTGCTGAAACTGCTTTTTGTGTTTTTTATTTTGTTATAGAAAAATTCTCTTTGTTTGATTTTATTTTTCGTGATTCTTCAGTTGAATTATGTCGTATTTTGTACAAATTACGGACATCATGTGAAAATGTGACAAATATACACGTAATTTTTCTAACATCTGTTTCTTTTTTCGACTTGATATTTTAGAAAGTTGGTGATAGAATGTCACCGTCACATAAAAACACCACTAATGGGGGACAGTAAAATGAATGAAAAGTACATCGCAATCGTAACCGAGGACAGTGAGAAACAAATGGCAATATGCCGTCAGTATTTCGAGGATATCGGAATAAATGCTCTGCGCTGTCACAAGGACGGACGTGAGCTTCTGAACATGATCGCCGCACAGAAGCCCGACTTTGTTCTTGCCGATGCCTATATGGACAACATTGACGGTATCGGAATTCTTGAGGCAGCTGCATCCATGGCTGAGGCTGACCGTCCTAAGATCATTCTCATGAGCGAGTATCACAACCTGAGGCTGCAGCGTGAAGCTCTCGACAAGGGTGCTGTTGATATGATCTGGAAGCCTCTTGACTATCGTGCTGTTGCAAATCTTCTCCACAGCATCAATCAGTCTGAGCCTCAGAGAGAACAGGGTGCTTCCAGCGAGATGGAGATAAGCATCACCCGCATAATGCATCAGATCGGCGTGCCTGCTCATATCAAGGGTTACCATTATCTGAGATTTGCTATTCTCACAGCAATCGAAAATCCTTCTATAATCAATGCAATTACAAAGCAGCTTTATCCTCATGTTGCAAAGAATTTTGAAACAACTCCCTCAAGGGTTGAAAGGGCAATCAGACACGCTATTGAGGTTGCTTGGGACAGAGGAAATGTTGATGTGCTCAACTCATATTTCGGCTATACTATTCATAACTCAAGAGGTAAGCCTACCAACAGTGAATTTATTGCAATGATTTCTGATAAGCTTCGTCTTGGCATCAGAGTCGCCTGAGTTGGGATTATGGCATCCTGTGGCACAAAACGGATTTTATGTGACATCCGTTTTCGCTTTCCGGTGGTTGTCATATATAAAAAGGAGAAGAGTCCGGGAAACCGGACTCTTTTCCTTTTTATTAAAATATTTTCATTTTGCTCAGCACTGCTTTTTGGGGACCTCTGTAACCGCTGTACACTGTAATTTCAGACGAAAGTCTGATGGAATCAAGAACTTCGGTAAGCTTTCCTGAAACGGAAATACCCGTAACGGGGATTATCTTCTCTCCGTCATTATAGTAGGCAAGCCTTATTTCGCCGCCTATGTAATCGTTATAGAAATCCACCTGCAGACCTGACATTGATATTATTTCGAGATATTCGCCGCTTATATCACTGTCTTTAACTGTTCCTGCATCGACACATATACACGGCAGTATTCCAGTTGGCTTTTCGCCCAGATACTGTCCGTAACGATTTGAGCCGTAGTAATTTACAGCCTTACCACCATCAACCAGCCTTATTTCTCCAAGAGTCATACCGTCTGTATCGAATTTTGAGCTTCTTACACTGCCCTCTATCTCCCCTGCCATGGTTATCCCTATTCTGTCACAATCATCGGATTTCTGAATGAAATCTCCTTTTGAAAACAGATTTGATTTTGAATAGACCGATGAATAATTCAGATCATATGCCATTTCAGCAAAAAGCATATACACCTCAAGGTCTTTGATTATTACCTTGCAGTTTATTTCCTTTTCAGGCTTTACTGCATTGTATCTGGCTCTTACTTCTTCAAGCTTTGAGATTATTTCATTCTTTACAGTTTCAGCATCAAAGCTGCTGAAATTGTACTGCTCATAAAGTTCCACGCTCTGGTTTTCACCATTGTAGGTCGGAATCGCTTCAACCATCGCATCGTATTTCACCTGAGTCTTATGAAGGTTACGGCTGTTGATAATCTCCTCGTTAACTTTATTTATAAAGATTTCCACAGAGTTCAATGCTGCGTTTTCAATCTTATTTGCATCGAATACTGCACCTGAAACGAGGGATGTAAGTTCAAGCAATTCATACTCTCTGAAGTTGCTTTCCACCTCGTAATCCCCCTGCTCGTCGGAAGGAAGATCGTAGCTTCTGTTATTAATAAGCAGAGCTTTCTTTACCGCTTCGTCAATTTTCTTCTCCATATCCTCCACGGTTGTGGATGGATAGATATAGAACTGAGCATCACCCTTATATTCACCGTGGTCTGAATATACCGTCACTTCCTTATCACAGGTTTCGGTACGTCTTACGGTTTCAAGCTTTCCTTTTACATAGAAAAGCTCACAGCTTTCCTTGCTTCTTACATTGATTTTATAATCGCTTACCTGAGGATTTTTCTCAAGCAGATCAATTAACTTTTTCACCCCAGCTTCACCCTCACTTTCAATGCAGGTCCGCCGTCACTGACTCGAACCCATTCTTTATAGCCTTTTCCGCACTGTCCTGCTCCGATTACCCTGAAATCATCCGAAATCATGGTTATGGAGCTGAGGAGGTCGGGAACATAACCGCTCATAACAACGGGAGAAACATAGTTATCTGTAAGTTTTCCGTCGATTATTTCGATGCCGTATTCCGCAACGCACTGAATAGCCCAGTTTTTGGGATCTTCCATGCCGTTGTTGGTTTCAAACAGCATATATCCATGATCTATTGATGCAATCATGTCTTCCAGCTTGTCAGTACCTTTTTCAAAGAAAGTATTCGTCATTCTGGAATATGCTTTTCTTCTTGAAGATTCTCTTCTGCCGTTTCCAGTCGGTGTAAGACCGAGCTGAACAGCTGATGCAAGGTCAGAAATACCTGTGACAAGTATTCCGTCCTTTATTATCTGGGTATCTCCTGCAAGCACTCCGTCATCATCGAAGAAATATGATGCTGCACTGAGTACGGAGGCCGCTCCGTCCTTCATGCTGCATATCGGAGATGCTACGTATTTTCCAACGTACTCCTTGCCAAGGGCTCTGTCCTTTACAAACTGGTCAAGCTCTACACCGTGTCCGAAGGCTTCATGGGCAATAAGTCCGGTTATTGATGGGTCGGTTATGACATCGTATACCCCCGGCTCTATGGGCTTTGCAAGGGTGAGCATATGTGCCTTGCTGATAAGCTTGTCTGTATAGCCCGGCAGATCTCTGAGCACATCTCCCATGAGATTTGAATATGCCCCTTCCCTTACCTGAACCATTTTGTCATTTTCTTTATATACTCCGATCAGGATTCCGTTTACCCATGTATAGCTCTGATCAAGTTCTCTGTTTTCTGATATGAACAGCTTTGATATTTTAAGGGAACTCACTGCAACTATTGCATTGAGCATATATTCGCTTTTATCAAGAATGCAGCTGCACTGCTCTTTGCAGAAATTCAATATCTCATCGTCGGAATACTGCGCAAAATCATCGGGTCTTTCAAATGATCTGACAAGAGGTTCATCACTGAGTATGACCTGATCTATTGTATTTCTTTCCATGTCTTCAGTGAGCACAAACGATGCAGTTATTTTTTTTGCAAGTGCTTCAATATCTCCTGTAATGTCGTCAAGAGAATACTCGAAGAAAACACTTCCCCTGCTCACCTTAATAACAAAGCCGCATTCTGTATCCCTTCCCGAACTTATATTGGATGTGTTTCTGTCTACACGGATGCTTTTTGCATCCACATCAACACCAAGTACGCTTACATAGCAAAAACTATTTCTGAGCTTCGATACAAGCTGCTTTACTGCTTCACGTCTTGATTCAAGGAATTCTGAAAAACTCACACATATCCCTTCTTTCTGAATGGTAATTTTCAGTATACCATATTTTTGCTAAATTTCAACCATTGTATTTGGCATTTCACTATACTTTGTCTGCTGCCTTATTGACTATTTATGTGCAAAATGTTAAAATCAGAAGTAATAAAAAAGTGTTGGAGGTTTTTCATTATGAAAAAAACTAAAAACAATTATATGACGAGGTTTTCTGAAAGACTGAGTTACTGGACTTTCTTTGTCGGACAGAATATCTACTATAATATCACCGCTGTTTTTATCAGTACCTATCTTGCGATGCAGGGCATCAGCCTTGCAAAGGTGGGTCTTGTGCTTCTTGCCGTAAAGGTATGGGATGCAATAAACGACCCGCTCTTCGGTTTTATTTTTGACCGTACAAAATTCAAGAGCAAACTCAAATGTCTGCCGTGGCTGCGCATTTCCACTATACTTATACCAATAGTAACCATCGCTCTTTTCTCTATCCCTTCATTCCTTAACGAAACAGGCAAACTTATTTGGTTCGGTGTGGCTTATGTACTCTGGGACACCGTTTACACTCTGACAGATGTCCCTGCTTATGCAATGCTTAACACAATGACAAACAATCTTCAGGAACGAAACACTCTTCTTTCCGTAAACCGTGTTTTCTCCGGTGCAGGTGTTCTTATCTACGGTGTCGCTCTTCCCATTCTTATCAGTGAAACTGTTGGTATGAGTTCATCTCTCGCAGTTGCAATACTTTCTATTTTCAGTGTTATTACAATGATTCCGCTCTGCGTAAAATGTAAAGAAAGAAATTACAATCCTGAGGACGAAGAAGAAAGCTTCACTATCAGGCAGATGCTGTCCTATCTCAGAAAGAACAAATATCTTCTGACTTATTATGCAGGATACTGTGCTACCGATGCGCTTAAGACCTCTGCCGCTGTAACACTCTTTGTTTCATTCTATCTTTTCGGCAATTCCACTTTCAGCATTGTGCTCAATGCACTTAATATGCTGCCCGGTGTCTTTGCCGCAATGCTTATGCCCACTATTCTGAAAAAATGCGATAAGTTCAAGACACTTTTCTGGTGCAACATCATAAATATCATTCTCGGCCTTGCAATCTATTTCATGGGCTGGCAGAATCAGACACTTTTCCTCATCATGACTGTTGTAAGATGTATCCCCATGAGTATCGTCGGTATTCTTGCATTCATGTTCACACCTGACTGTGCTGAATACGGTCAGTATAAGTCCGGCACCAGCGCAAAGGGTATCACCTTTGCCATTCAGACCTTCTCCGTCAAGATTACCGGTGCTGTTTCCTCTTCCCTTGCACTTTTCCTTCTCGGTCTTTTCTCCTGGATTTCCGTTGAGGCCGAAAGCTTCGCAGAGCTTGAGGCTCTCGGTATTCAGCAGAGCACCACTGCGATAAACGGTCTGTGGTTTGTTTATGCCATGGTTCCCGTTATCGGTATGATTATCAGTACATTCTTCTATCTTTTCTACAAGCTCAATGACAAGGATGTTCAGATAATGGCAAAGTGCAATTCAGGCGAAATTACCCGTGAGGAAGCTGAGCAGCAGCTTTCAAGAAAATATTGATGATGTGTTTAAAGCCCTCGGAAAACCGAGGGCTTTCTTTTTTATTTTTCTGATAAAAGACACCTCCCCAAACAAGGCGAGGCATGATTTTCTTTATCACGACCTATATAAAAAGCCGAGGATTTTTATCCTCGGCTTTGATTTATTAATACTTGACGGGGTTTGCTGTGAGGTATTTCTTAACCATGAGTGCTACTTTGAACACGATTGCATGATCGAACTCACGAAGGTCAAGGCCTGTAAGCTTCTTGATCTTCTCAAGACGGTAAACAAGGGTGTTTCTGTGAACAAAAAGCTTTCTGGAAGTCTCGGAAACATTCAGGTTGTTCTCAAAGAACTTCTGGATGGTAAAGAGAGTTTCCTGATCGAGAGATTCGATAGAGCCCTTCTTGAATATTTCACGAAGGAACATATCGCACAGAGTGGTGGGAAGCTGATAGATAAGACGTGCGATACCAAGATTTTCATAGCTGGTGATGGTCTTTTCTGTATCAAATACCTTTCCGACTTCAAGTGCCACCTGAGCTTCCTTGAAGGAACGAGCAAGATCCTTGATGCCTGTAACTGTGGTACCGATACCGACTACACAGTGGGTATAGAACTCGCTGGAAAGGGTATCAACAATAGAACGTGCAAGCTTCTCAAGGTCCTTTGCTTCGATGCCCGGACGGATTTCTTTTACAAGTGCAATGTCATTTTCATTGATGTTGATGACAAAGTCCTTTGCCTTGTCGGGGAAAAGCTGCTGAACGATGTCATAGGTTGAAACATCGGTGCGGGTGGTTGAACGGATGAGGAAGCAAACACGGCTTACATCGGCATTGAAACGAAGCTCACGTGCCTTAAGATAGATGTCACCGGGAAGAATGTTATCAAGAATTACGTTCTTGATGAAGTTTCCTCTGTCAAACTTTTCATCATAATACTGCTTGATGGATGCAAGGGAAACAGCCAGAATAGAAGCATACTTTGAAGCCTGATCGTCAACACCGGATACGAAAACCGCATATTCATTGTGGGGTTTTCCTCCGAAAGGACGATATGTATAGCTGTCGGAAATAAATGCATCAGCACCGGAAACCTGCTCTGCAGTAATGCTGCTATTGACTTCGCCCACTCTTACAAGATCGCTGCAGGCGATAACTACACCTGTATCATCGACAACACCTATGGTTCTGTCAATGGTATCTCTCATCTGATGAACTACACTCTGGAACAATCTGTTTGACATTTTGCTCTCTCCTCGTCAATCAATTTAAACACAGGCAAGTTTCACTTCCCCATGTGATGTTTAACTAAAGTTCACAAACCTTCTAATATGCATTTTACCTAAAACAAATATATTTTGCAAGCCTTTTTTCAATATTTTTTGAAATTTCTTGTTATTTCATACAAATTAATGCCCGTTCTTTTTAATACATGATGCATAAATTTGCTGTTTTGAGCAAATTTATTCACAATAAATTTATACGCCTGTTTTCTTTTTTCATATAACACTGGATTTATATGAAATTCTGTGATATAATTTTCTTCGTGCATATACACTTTATTCTTTTACTTAACCGGAGGGTTTTTAATGAAGCTTATATTAGCTATTGTCAATAATGATGACAGTCCTGTCGTTGCAAACAATCTTACTGCAAATGGTTTTTCTGTTACAAAGCTTGCTACCACCGGCGGCTTTCTCAAGGCGGGAAACACAACCTTTATTGTTGGTACCGACGATGAAAAAGTGCCCGATGTGATTTCTATAATCGAAAGCCACTCCAAGCGTCGTACTCAGATAGTTCCCACTTCTGTCGGTGACGCTTCCGCCATGTTTGATTCTGCTCCTCTGGAGGTTTCTGTCGGCGGTGCTACCATCTTTGTTCTTGACGTTGCTCAGTTTATAAAGTGCTGACACTGAACAGACTTGCCAGGGAATTTTCGGGAAACGGTGAGCTGCTTGCTCAGTGCGCAGCTCTTCTTGATACCGGAAAATTTCCTCATGCTTTGATTATTGAAGGCGAGGATGGACTGGGCAAAAGCACTTTTGCCGGTCTGCTCGCAAAAAGTCTGCTCTGCAGCAGCGAAAATCCTCTTTGCGGTGAGTGCTCTCACTGCATTAAAGTTTCAAAGGGTATACATCCTGATCTCACCATTATCGTCGGTGAAGGAAAATCCGGAAATATCAGTGTTGATGCAATACGCACAATACGTTCCGATGCCTATACTCCCCCAAATGAGGCTTTGCGTAAGATTTATATAATCGAAGACTGCGAAAAACTCCCTGTCGGATCTCAGAATGCACTGCTCAAAGTATTTGAGGAGCCGCCTGCAGGTGCTCTGTTTATTCTGACCTGCAGATCAAGAATGTCACTTCTGACTACCATTCTCTCCCGTGCAAGAGTCTTTTCACTTCTGCCCGTTGCAGAGGCTGAAGCAATAGAACGGATATCCATGATAAGAAAAGATGTGCCTGTTGAAAGCATCAGAGGTGCTGTGCGCTCTGCTGACGGCAATATAGGACTTGCTCTTTCTCTTATTGCTCCTGACGGAAGTTTTACTGCAAGTCCATGGGAACTCAAGGCACGTGAGATCGCAGTTGCCATGTGCAGTTCTCTCGAGCAGGACCTTCTCGGTGTCTGTATTTCCATCGGTCAGGATCGCAGATTCATGCTTCGTGTTCTTGACAGTCTGCAGAATATCGTGCTTCACGCACTTGAATTGTCTGTGGGCGCAAAGATCAATGCTTCAAATGAAGCATCCATTCTTTCCAAAACCCTTTCCCCGAAACGACTTTATTCTGTCCGCAGTGAAATTGATGATCTTAAATCCGGCGTAAATGCCAATGTGGGACTTCGTTCACTTTTCCCCTGCGTAATGTGCGCAAACCTTCGCAGAGCGGCAGGTAAATGATATATTATATAATAGTATGGAGAATTATTTATGGCTGATATACTTGGCGTAAAGTTCCGAAGCGGCGGCAAAGTCTATTATTTCGCCCCCAATGAGGACGATTTTCAGATAGGTGACGGTGTTGTTGTTGAGACAGCACGAGGTATTGAATGCGGCGAGGTCGCAATCGAGCGCCGCACCATTCCTGATGACAAACTGGTTTTCCAGCTTAAGCCCGTCATTCGCAAGGCTACTGAAGAAGACCTTGCCAGAGTCGAAGAAAACCGCAAAAAAGAAGAGGTTGCTTTTGAAACCTGCGAAAAGAGAATTCTCAAGCATGACCTCGACATGAAGCTGGTCAGTGTTGAATATGCTTTTGACGGAAGCAAGATTCTGTTCTGCTTTACTTCTGACGGAAGAGTCGATTTCCGTGAGCTTGTAAAGGATCTTGCAGGTATTTTCCGCACAAGAATTGAGCTTCGTCAGATCGGTGTCCGTGATGAAGCCCGTATGCTTGGCGGACTCGGTATCTGCGGCAGACCCTTCTGCTGTGCCACATTTCTCAATGAATTTCAGCCTGTTTCCATAAAAATGGCAAAGGAACAGGGTTTATCACTCAATCCTGTTAAAATTTCCGGAACCTGCGGCAGACTTATGTGCTGTCTGAAATATGAGCAGGCTGCTTATGACGATCTCATCAAAGTCACTCCAAGAATCGGCGCCAATGTCGGAACCCCCGACGGACGAGGTGTTGTTGTTGACCGCAATCTGATTTCAGGTATGATACGTGTGGCTCTTGAAGGTGAAACCGAAACTGCTCCCAAAACCTATCATGTTTCCAAAATCAGATTTTCAGGCAACAAACATCAGGAGGAAATCGCAGAGGAAGAAATTCTGTCCCCTGAAGAAGAACAGGAGCTTGCAGCTATTGTCGATGATGTAAAGCCTGAAGAAAATCCCCGTTCGAATCAGAATGGAAACAAAAACAACAACCGCAACAAAAATCATCATTCCGGCAACGGTCAGAAAAACAATCAGAACAAGGAACAGAAAGCTGAGTCAAACGGCGAGCAGAAACCTCAGGGCGGCAAGCCTCAGAACAAAAAGCCCGGCGGCAATCAACACAGACCGAATCACCACAAAAAGCCCAACAATAACAACCATCAGAAGAAAAACAATCCTCCTGCGGAAAAACCTTCTGAAGCAAACTGATCAAATATATATTGATTTTTATATTTTTAAGTGCTATAATTTAACCAATCTAAATTTAGGAGGAAAAAACCATGGCATATGTTATCAGCGACAGCTGCATCGCTTGCGGTGCTTGCGAGGGTGAGTGCCCTGTAAGTGCTATCTCTGCTGGCGACGGCAAGTACGTTATCAATGCTGACGAGTGCATCTCCTGCGGCGCTTGCGCAGGCGTTTGCCCCGTTGAGGCTCCCGCAGAAGCATAATCTGTCTGACAATTAAGTCAAAACAGCGGTGAAGTAATTCTTCACCGCTGTTTCTTTTTCTGTATATTGTATTCGACTTCTGTTCTCTGACGCAACATATTGGTGTATTGCAGTTTATTTAAACAATTCTGTGATTTTTTGTGCAATTTTCTGACAAATCATTAACCGTACGGTTACAATTCGGTTACAAGGCTATTTCTGTTATTTTGCACAACTTTCAAGGGGGTATTTTCGTAATAAGCACCTTATTTCATTATGTAAACAGCTTGTTTTAGCCATTTTTCGACCCTCTTAATATTCATTTTGCCCATTTACATCTTTTTTGATTGTGCACAACGCACAAAACTTCAAAAAGTTACAATTTGACATTTTTATCTGTCAAGTCTATAATACGACACGGAGATGGGAAAGGTATGTCTTTACACGCCTGTTCACCATCACGGAACGATAAAATATTAAGGATTGGAGTAAGAGTTGTGAGCAGATTTGTAGATCAGGCAAAGCGTACTTACAATTTTATACGCAGCCGATTCGGTTCTGTACTTATTCTGACTCTTGTATGCTTCATTTGTGCTATAAGCTTTTCTTCTTATATGGCTCCTGCCACCGAGAATGAAGCTTCTCATATTTTCACAAACGATACCGAAACCCGTGAAATAGTCGTTCAGTCCGGCGTTGCTCTTGCAGGTTCTGAAGAGATCGTCGTCAGACTCAGCGACAGCGATACAGCACAGGCTACAGACACAGGAGTTATTTATAATGTAACAGTTTTCGATGCAGGCGTTGAAACTCAGTATTTCACCGATGCTGTAACAGTTGCAGAATTTCTTGATGATAACGCAATTATCCTCGGCGCTAATGACAATGTTACCCCTGCTCTTACCGAGAGCATCTATAATTACATGACCATTTCTGTTGAGCGTGTTACTTATGAAGATGTAGCCGCCAACGAAATCGTTCCCTGCAAGACTGTAAAGGTTGAAACTGATGAACTCCTCGTCGGCGAAACAAAGATCGTTACTGCAGGCTCTGACGGTATCAAGACCGTTATCACACGAAATGTCTACGTAAACGGCGAATTTTCTCATTCCAACGTTATCAGTGAGGAAATCACCACCGCCAGCATAAATCGTGTTGTTCAGGTCGGTACCCGTAAGGAAACCGCTGTAAGCACTGAAGCTGTTGACACCAAGACTTTTATTGACTCTGCAGGACGCAGTGTTGCATACACTAAGCTCATCACCGGCAAGGGTGATTCCTACACTCAGCCTCTCGGCACCACAAGCGTAACCGGTCGTACTCTTGCTGTCGGTATTGTTGCTGTAGATCCTGATGTTATTCCCTACGGCACAAGACTTTACATCACTTCTGCAGACGGAAGATATGTTTACGGCTATGCACTTGCAGCTGACACAAATGCTGCAGTAGAAAGCGGTTCTTCTATCGTAAGCCTTTTCTACGACAACGAATCTCAGTGCAAGTCCTTCGGCAGCAGAAACGTAAAGATCTACGTTCTTGAAGGCTGATAATCGATAATTTAAAAAGCGTTTGACTTTCGTCAAACGCTTTTTCTTTATGCTGCATTTATTTTTGCTGTAAGGACAGTTATATCGTCATCTCCATCTTTCCGCTCAGCTCTTGCCTTTGCAAGAAGATCTCTTGCAAATGACCTCATATCTGTTATTTCGCAGGATGCAAGCTCTTTTTCAAACCATTCGTCCTCGTCCGGTACTCCGTCGGACACCATCACAACAATATCTCCATCGGAAAGAGCTTCTTCGCTTTGAGCAAATTCCACTTCCCTCAGGATTCCGAGAGGAAGTGATGGCTTGTCTATCCTGCGTATTTCACCTTCGGAAAGAATATACGTCTTTACGCCTCCTGCCTTGCAGATTTTTGCCTCGCCCGTAAACAGATTTACCTTTGTTATATCCAGCGTAGCAAGTGACTCGTCCTCTGATTTTACAAGCAGCGCAGAATTTACTACCTTCATTGCACCTTCAAACCCGAAGCCTGCACGAAGCAGCCTTCCCGTCAATCCGCAGGTCATGGCACTGTCAACTGCCGCCCTTCCGCCGCTGCCCATTCCATCACTTATTATCATGACGGCATTTCCGTCATCGTCCAGGAATGCTTCGTATGCATCTCCGCACATTTTTTCTCCGCTGCAGCAATGCTGTGCTGAGCCGAACTCTATATCAAGAGTGGGCATCTGGCTGGTTGTCAGTATGAAATCTGCTCCGCCTTCAATTACAGGTGTCGAAAGACTCATATCAAGAGCATCCTCCAGTTCATATATAAGTTCATTTCTTGCTATTGCTCTGCCTCGCCTTCCTCCTACACGAGCTGTTACGGAAAGTCTGCCTGTTCTGTTAGTAATGCACCGCACACTTTCGGGAATGTATCCAGATCGGTATAATGTTTCGCTTACTATTGCCGCTGCTTCGTCATCTACGGTATCCTCGCACTGAGTCTGCTCGGCAAGGTCTGTAAGCATCATGCTCACACCTCCAAGCTGATCACCGATTACAGAGCGCACATGATTTATTCTTCGCCGTGCACTTTCTCTTGCAGTCAGTTCTGAATAATTACGGTTTATTTCATCCATCATTTCTGCTGATCGGGCACATTTTTTGCGAAACTGAGCAGGAAGATTTTTGGTTGAAAGCGAGCCTTCTTCTTTCAATACCACGGTAAGGCTTTCTATTGCTCTTTGTGTTTCATCTCTTGCACATTCCCAGCAATGCTTTGAAATAGGGCATTTTGTGCAGACATTTTCTGTGCTCTGTCTGTATATCTGTTCCATTCCGGGTTCAGGTCGTTTTCCAAGTTTTCGTGATACAAGATCAACTGTATCCGATACACTGCGAAGAGCTTTGGCCGCTCCTTCAAGCTTCTGTGCCACAAGAGTTGTTGCAAGAGGATCGACCGCCTTTGACCTGCGCAGACCTATGCGCTCAAACATATTTTTCAGCGTACTTTCGGGAATCAGTCTGATTGCAGCTGCGGCAATGAGCATCTCTGTCAGCAGGAATATATTTACGCTGCCTGATGCAAAAGCTGCAAGGCACATTACTGCAGATGCTGAAATCGATGTCGCCATTGTTCCGAGGTGCGAGAACACACCTGATGCCAACCCTGTTATTGCACATATACCCGCCGATGCCATACTGCCTCCTGACGCAGCAATGACAGCACCGCAGGCTACTCCTGCTACTGCACCGCCTGTCTCCTTTTTCTCCTTTGATGCAATCAGCATTGCAAGAAAAATCAATACTCTGCCTATGGAAAATCCATATATACTTATTCTGCATATTCCCGCTGCAGCCATGCACGCCGATATTGCAAGGGCTACGTATTCCTGTCGTTCAAGGGCATACAGTCTTCCTGCTCGCAGGCTTTCAAAAGAACGTGCCATAAAATATGATGCCGCAGCAGCCAGTATTCCATCTGCTGCATACAATGCGATATCATAAGACAGTTTTGCTCCGATTGACCCTGAAATAACTGAGCCCGTCAGCACCGTTGCGGCCATTGCTGCACACGGTATGAATGCAGGGTGAATATATATTTTTTTCAGTTCGGAACACGCCCATTTTATTCCCGCCACCGCAATTACTGTTGCCACTGTACGAAGTCTGTCAGGTATTCCCACAGGCATGAAGCTTCCACATATTACTCCCAGTGCAGCAGCTGCACCGCAGCCTCTGGGGGCTGCGGCTGCAATAGCCGTTGCAAAAGGTGTCATTACACCGCCAAGAGATGCCATGCTCATAAAAATGCCGCAGATAAATACACCGATTTTAAGACCAATACCTTTTCCGATTCCTCTGAAAGGTGCTGTAAGCCTTCTGAATTTTATACTTCTTTCGTTCATCACACATCCTCCTCATTGACTATATTCTATAGCCTGTATCAAAAAAAATCTGTCGTGTACGCAAAGGCGTAATTATGAACAATCAGAGGATTTATTGTGAACTAAACAGTAATTGACACGGATTGCTCGTTAGCTGTATAATTATTGCAGTTATTATCTTTCAAAGGAGCATTAAAATGAAAAAATACATCAGATATATTGCATTGATTTTAATTATCTGCCTTGCTGCTATCCCTGTAATTGGCTGTTCCGAAGAAGCTGTTACTGTGGGCAATACCGTAAAAACTGTCACTGTTACATTCCCGGAAGGAAGAAATGTAAGACAGTTTGCAACAAGACTTGAGGATAACGGTGTCTGCTCTGCTTCGGATTTTCTCAGTGCCTGTGCAGATTACGACTGGTCTCAGGAGTTTGACTTTCTCCCTTCTCAGGATGTTCTCGCCGCTCGTCCATATCCTCTTGAGGGATATCTTTTCCCCGACACTTATGAGTTTTTTATCAACGAGGATCCTTATTCCTGCGTAAGACGATTCCTTAAAAATTTCTCAAACCGTGTTACCGACCAGATGATAAGTGACTGCGATACTGTGGGACTTACTCTCGATGAAGCTGTCAATCTTGCCTCTATTGTAGAAAGAGAAACCAACGTTTATTCAGAATCGCCCAAAGTATCGGCGGTTTTTCATAACCGCATAAATCACCCCAAGGGTTATAAGGGTATTGATGGCACCTATACGGGTGGATTTTTCCAGTCTGATGCAACCAAATTTTATCCTTATGTATACGGCGAAGAACTGCCCGAAGGATTTGTAAGCGAATACAATACATATAATTTTGCAGGTCTTCCAAAAGGTGCTATCTGCTGTCCCGGTCTTGCGTCCATCAAGGCCGCAATCTATCCCGATACTGAGTGTGATGCCCTTTTCTTCTACACCGATGTAAATTCAAAGCATTACTATGCTGTATCCTATAATGACCATCTTAAAAATATCAAATATTGCAAGGATAATGGTCTTGCACAGTAAAATATATCGACACAAAAAATAAGACGGACATTTTGTCCGGCTTATTTTTATCAATTTTTCTTGAATACTGCTTTTTCTACACCATGATACATGGTCAGAGTTTTGCCTTCAATTTTATAGGAAACTTTGGTGTCTGGTCTTCCATCTTCCCAGATATAATCTTCATCATATCTCATATTGACCGCTTCTCCATCGAAACAAAAAGTTCCGGTTCCGTCTTCATTTAATTTGAGAATTGTTTCCTCTTCGGAGATTTCACCCATTTGTAATTCATCTCCATCCGATTCTACAAATACTGTCAAAATGTAGGTTCCCGCTGTTTTGTTCCCACAGGCTGCAAAAGAAAAAACTACACCGATAATTGCAAGCATGGCAATCAAGATTTTTAAAGCTTTCATTTTATCACCTCTCCTTCTGTTTATATATTTATGGGAAATTCGCCTTTGATTTTTCTTTTTTCAAAATACACGTATGATTTTATTCCTGCATTAAGAAGAATTCTTCCTGCAGTTTCAAAATCTGAAGTCAGGTATCTGGCATCGTGAGCATCGCTGCCGATAGTCACAAGCCTGCCTCCTATTTCAGCATAACGGTTGATTATCTCCACCTCAGGAGAAGGCGTTCCTCCGTTTTTTATTGCGGTGGTATTTATCTCAAGAGCTTTTTCCTTTTCTATCAGCAGCGAAAGGATTTCATCGTAGCGCTTTGCATACCGCTCGTAAGGCATTTCTCTGCCGTCACGACCGACTATGTAACGAAGAGGATATGTAAGATGTGCAAGGGAATCGAAAGCTCCGAACTCTACTGTTTCCATTATTTCATCAAGATACAGTTCATATGCTTCATGAGGGTCTGCTTCGGTAAAATCCGAAAAATAGAAATCCTCTCTGTTTCTCAGGTTATGGATAGACCCGAGAATAAAATCCCATTCATGTGATGCGAGATAGTCTTCTGCAAGATGCGGAAAATGCACTGCCTGACCTATCTCCGTGCCGCATAGGATCTTTAAGTCGGGATATTTCGGTCTGAGCGTTTCAATTTCTTTCGCGCATTCCAGATGTATCTTCTTTTCCTTATCAAAATCATCGGGTATTATATCAAGATGGTCGGTTATTGCAATTACCTGCAATCCGAGTTCAGATGCTCCGGCAAGCTGTTCTTTAAGTGTGCTTATTCCGTCAAAGGAATACTTTGTATGAACATGGCAATCTGCCAACGGGAATCTGTACATATAAAACCACCTCTTATTATTAATTTTAACATAGCATACTGTAATATTGCAATAATATGCTTGATAATTTTAGAACAAAGTGCTACAATCTACGCAGAACAAAAGGAGGTCTCACCATGAGAGCTGTTATTACTGTTATCGGTAAGGATATGGTAGGTATTCTTGCAGGAGTTTCCACAATCTGCGCAGAAAACAACGCAAACGTAACTGAGGTTACTCAGTCCATCATGCAGGATCTTTTTGCAATGATCATGCTGGTTGATATTTCAAAGCTCACTGTTGGTCTTGCTGAGCTTCGCACAAAGCTCACTGCTTACGGTGAGGAAAAGGGTCTGTCCGTCCACGTTATGCACGAGGACATTTTCAACTCCATGCACCGCATCTGACGGAGGGATCTTATGCTCAACACAAAAGACATTCTTGAAACGATAAAAATGATTCAGGATGACCATCTGGACATCCGTACAATTACCATGGGCATCAGTCTGCTTGACTGCTCCCGTGCAGATACCGAAAGTGCCTGCACTGCAGTTTATGACAAGATCACCAGAAAAGCCGAAAACCTTGTAAAGGTCGGTGAGGAGATCGAGCAGGAATACGGTATTCCCATTATAAACAAGCGCATTTCAGTTACACCCGTATCACTTGTTGCTGCTGCAAGCGGCGGAGATGCTGTGCCCTTTGCAAAGGCTCTTGATAAGGCGGCAAAGGCTGTTGGCGTCAACTTTATCGGCGGTTATTCCGCACTTGTTCAGAAGGGTTTCGGACCTTATGATGAAAAATTCATCGACAGCATTCCCGAGGCACTTTCCACCACCGATCTTGTATGTTCTTCTGTCAATATCGGTTCCACAAAGGCAGGCATCAATATGGATGCTGTCGCCAAAATGGGCAAGATAGTCCGTCAGTGCGCAGAGCTTACCGCTGACAACTGCTCCTTCGGTGCAGCAAAGCTGGTAATTTTCTGTAATGCTCCTGAGGACAACCCCTTTATGGCAGGTGCATTCCACGGTGTCGGTGAGCCCGACTGCGTTATAAACGTAGGCGTTTCAGGCCCCGGCGTTGTCCGTGCCGCTCTTGCACGTCATCCCAACCGCGATATTACAGGTGTCGCTGATATTGTAAAGCGCACCGCTTTCAAGATTACAAGAATGGGTCAGCTGGTTGCTCAGGAAGCTTCCAGAAGGCTCGGTGTACCTTTCGGTATCGTTGACCTTTCTCTTGCACCCACACCTGCTGTAGGTGACTCTGTCGCTTACATTCTTGAGGAAATGGGTCTTGAGAAGTGCGGCGCTCACGGTACTACCGCATGTCTTGCATTGCTTAATGATGCTGTCAAAAAAGGCGGCGTAATGGCAAGTTCTCACGTTGGCGGTCTGTCAGGTGCATTTATTCCCGTATCTGAGGACGCAGGCATGATTGAAGCAGCAAGATGCGGAGCACTGACTCTCAATAAGCTTGAAGCAATGACCGCAGTATGCTCTGTCGGTCTTGACATGATTGTTATTCCAGGCGATACCAGTGCTGATATCATATCTGCTATCATCGCAGACGAGGCTGCCATCGGCATGATAAACTCCAAAACCACTGCTGTACGTGTTATTCCCGCTATCGGCGCAAAGCCCGGTGAGGAGCTTAATTTCGGCGGTCTTTTCGGTTCAGGTCCCGTTATGCCTGTCAACACTTATTCCCCTGCTAAGTTTATCTCAAGAGGCGGCAGAATTCCCGCACCTATCCAGAGCCTTAAAAACTGATTTTTATCTTTAAACAGCCGTCCAAAAAGACGGCTGTTTACTCGATTTTGATTTGAATTTCCAGATCATATGGAGTATAATATCAGGCGGATTCAGTTTTCTTTTGAAGGAGGATTTCCATGAACAGTCAAAATGAACTGAAAAAGACTATAAATGCTATTATCGCCACCGATAAAAAGGCTCGTGAAGCAACGGCCAAGGTGCGTGAAAATGCAGAAAATTCGGGCGCTCATCTCAAGCAGCGTGTGGATGCTGTACGTGATGAGTATATGTCCCGTGCGCTGCGCAGAATTGATGTTATCAAGGCTGCGGAAGAAGAATATGCCGATAATGAATGGCAGAAAACTGAGCAGAAATACAAAAGTGCTTCCGAAGCTCTCGACAGACGTTATGCCGAAATGGGTGACAGATGGGTCGATGAGCTTGTAAAAAATGTAATTGATGCAAATTGAGTCTATTTTATTCTCACGGGAGGTGAAGCCGTGCCGATAAGTTCAAACGCATCCAATGCATTGTATGCAAAATGCCGTGCCATGTTCGGCAAACGGCTTTCGCAGCATGACATTGATGTTCTGCTTAATTCCCGTTCTCTTTACGAGATCGCTTCGTATCTCAAATCCAACACAAGATATGCTGATGCACTTTCCAATGTAGATGAGCGTCTTACCCACAGAGGTCAGCTTGAAACCGAGCTTAACAGAATGCTTTTCAGGCAGTTTGAGGCACTATGCCGATATGAGCTGTCTGTGGGTGAACATCTTTCCGAATATGTCCTCAATCATATGGAACTCAAGCAGTTGCTTACTTTTCTTCAGTATCTTGATGCGGGACATCCCCAGGAGTATATATTCACTCTTCCCTACTTTTTCGAAAAGCATACTGATGTAAATCTCATGGAGCTTTCTCAGATAAGAACTTTCCCTGAATTTCTTGAGCATATAAAAAAGAGCATATATTACGACGCTCTCCGTTCATTGAAATATGACGGCGGACGTTTTGACTATGCTCTGGCTGAAAATCTTATGTATACAAAGCTTTATGATACTGTTCTCGATGTGTGCAGAAAACATTACACCGGCAGTGCACGTAATGAACTTCTTGATCTTTTCGGCACTGAAATCGAACTGCACAATGTTATGGCGGTATATCGACTGAAAAAGTATTACAAAGCATCTCCCGATGTTATTTTTTCAATGCTTTACCCATATTGGGGGCGCATCAGCAAACGCATAATGCGTGAGATTGTAAATGCTGAAACTGCCGATGAAGCACTGAATATTTTTCTTAAACGCACGCCTTACCGCAGAGAGGCAAATCTTGATATCATTTCTCTGCACCATATTGACAATGTCTTCCGTGAGCTTCGCTACAAGCGTGCTCATAGATATATGCACTTTTCTACAAACCCCTCGGTTGTTCTTCTTTCCTATATGGTACTTACGGAAACAGAACTTACCGAAATCGTCACCATAATCGAAGGAGTCCGTTACGGGCTTACACCTGAGCGCATTTCTGAGCTTATAGTGATGGATAATTATTGATTCTCCTACGAAGGAGGCTGAGAAAATTTGGCAATTTCCAGAATGAGACTGGTCACTGTAAGCGGTGATCTGAGCAAGCTCGACAAGGCAATCGAAGCTTGCTGCAAAAACGGCGACTTCCATATTGAACCTGCTTCGGAATTTTTCGACAGCAGACAGGGCTACAGTGCTCTCAATGAAAACAATCCGTACAGTCACTATCTGACAAAACTTGAAAATGCTCTCAGTGACGCAAAGCTGACTGTATCTGAGAATGATACAGTTTCTTCTGACCTTGAATCCTCTGAGCTTGCAAAGTTTGTCGACTCCTTTGAAGCTGATACAAAGGATCTTTCTTCAAGACTCAACACACTGACAACTCTGTGTGATAAGGCTCGTACAAACCTGGAACAGCTGCAGCACTTTACAACTCTTGATGTTGACCTCTATGAACTGTTTTCATGCGAATTTGTTGAAACAAGATTTGGACGCCTGCCCGTTGAAAGTTTTGAAAAACTTGCTTACTACAACGATAACCCCTACGTCATGTGTTTCCCCTGTTCAAAAGACAAGAAATATGTCTGGGGGTTCTACTGTGCTCCTGTTGAAGCTATTGCTGAGGTGGACAGAATCTTCCAGGGTCTTTACTGGGAGCGTCTGTGGATACCTGCTGAAACGGGCACTGTGGAAGAAACCTGCCAGATGCTTCGTCAGAAGCTTGAAGCAGGCGAAGAAGAGCTTGAAAACACGAAAAAGGAACTTGCACAGTTCTGGGATACCAAAAAAGATGTGTGTTCTCACGTTCATGCACAGCTTTCACAGAGGAAGCAGACCTTCGACCTGAGAAGAAATGCCGCTCGCTACGGTGATTCCGACACTTTCTTCCTTGCAGGCTGGATTCCTTCAAAAAGCAGAAATGTTCTGAGAAATGAACTTGACAAGCTTCAGGGTATTACCTACAAGCTTGAACGTCCCGATGAATGCGGCAAGGAACCTCCCACAAAGCTTAAAAACCCCATGCCTCTTCGAGCATTCGAGTTCTTTGTTTCCATGTATGGTTTGCCTGCCTACAGAGAAATCGACCCCACTCCTTTCGTCGCTATAACATATTTCCTGCTTTTCGGTGTGATGTTCGGTGACGTCGGACAGGGCTTTGTACTCACCCTGGTGGCATATTTCTATATGTGGAAGATAAAGAAGATGCCTTTGGGAAGAGCTGTTGCAATATGCGGCTTCTCTTCAATGTTCTTTGGATTGCTTTTCGGCTCCGTATTCGGATTTGAGGAATGGCTCAACCCCATGTTCGCATGGCTTCACGACAAAACGGGTATTCCGCTGACTCACGGAAAACTGATTGATGTCCACCATCCGTCCACTATCCTCGGACTGATTTATACTGCTGTCGGAATAGGCGTTGTTCTTGTTATAATTGCAATTATGATAAGCATCTATTCAAAGATAAAGCAGAAGCAGTGGGGACTGGCGCTGTTTGATTCAAACGGTCTTGCAGGACTTGTGTTCTACACTGCGCTGATTGCAGGCGTCGGCGGACAGCTTCTTCTCGGCTGGAAGATTCTTTCCCTCCCCTACATTCTCGGGCTCATTGTTCTCCCTCTTCTCCTCATTTTCTGCAGAGAGCCTCTCTGTGAGCTGCTTGAGGGCAAGGAGCACTGGCTCCCCGAAAGCCCTGCTGATTTTATCATGCAGAATTTCTTTGAACTTATCGAAGTTCTTCTTTCCTATGTTTCAAACACCGTATCCTTCATGCGTGTAGGTGCTTTCGTTCTTGTTCACGCAGGTATGATGCAGGTTGTATTCACCCTTGCAGGTGAGCCGGGGTCTGTAACCTACATCATTGTTGTAGTCATAGGCAATATAATCATTATGGCTCTTGAGGCGCTGCTTGTAGGAATTCAGGCACTCCGCCTTGAATTCTATGAAATGTTCAGCCGCTTCTTCTCCGGCACCGGCAGAGCTTATGAACCTGTAAGCCTTTCCCGCAATGCCGCAGACAATAAATAATATCGGAGGAAAATAAAAATGAAATATCTCGTATATCTTCTGCCCCTCGCAGTTATTTTCGCAAGCGTTTATGCTGCTCTCAAGTCCTTTACAAAGCACGGAAGCGGCAGCAAGGCTCTTAAAGTTAACCTTTCATTTGTCGGAATTTTCGCTCTCTGCCTTATCGCAGGCGGTTTCACCGCATCTGCTGTAAGCAATACCGATGTTGTTTCCGCTACTGATGCAGCTGTATCTGCTGCAGCTGCTGTTGACCCCACCAAGGGACTTGGTATGATTGCTGCAGCTCTTGTTACCGGTCTTTCCGGTATCGGCGGCGGTATCGCTGTTGCTGCAGCTGCCCCTGCTGCTATCGGTGCTACCAGCGAAGATCCCAAGGCATTCGGTAAGGCTCTTATCTTCGTTGCACTCGGCGAATCCATTGCACTTTATGGTCTTCTCGTTTCCATTATGATCCTCGCCAAGTATTAATTGATATGAGATTCTATCTTATCGGTGACAACCGTGATACTGCCATAGGACTTCGTCTGGCAGGTATTGAAGGTGTTATTGTTCACGAAGAGAATGAGGTTCGTGCTGAGCTTCTCAAGGCAATGGAGGATGAAACCATAGGAGTAATTCTTATGACCGAAAAGCTTATCGGTCTTTGTCCTGAGCTGGTTTATGACCTCAAACTCAACCGTGCAAGACCGCTTATTGTTGAAATTCCTGACAGACACGGAAACGGCCGTGCAAAGGATTCCATAGAGCGGTATGTCCGAGACGCAATAGGCGTCAAAATATAAGGCAGGTGTATCTTATGCTTACACACGAAGAAAAGCTCAGGGCATTTCTTACTGCGATTGATGATTATGCAGAGAAACAGCGCAGACGTATTCTTGCTGACCTCGATCAGAGTAACAGAATAGCTGTTGCAAAAGCAGAAAAGGAAACCCTTGATAATGCTTATGAAATTATCAGTCAGCGCACTGCCGATGTTCGTATGCAGGTCAGCAGAGATAACGCAAAGCGTGAATCTGAAGCCAAAAACGAACTCATTCGCAGACGCAATGCAATAGAAGCTGAGGTTTTTTCACGTGCGGCCGAGAAGCTGCGTGAGTATGCAAAAACTGAAGCATATCGTTCAGGTCTTATCAAAACCGCTCGCAAGGCATCTGAAACCTTTGGATGTACGGACGGGACTGTTATTTATCTCAAGGACAGCGATATGGATTTTAAAGACCAGATTGCTGCTGCATTCGGAAAGAAATGCACAGTCTGCGAAGATGACAGTATAAAAATCGGCGGACTTCGTTTTGAAAACGAAGAATCCTGCCGTGCTATTGATGCTACCTTCGACAGCGCACTGTATTCTCAGCGTGACGATTTTGCAAAGCTGAGCGGTTTGAAAGTTATTTGATTTTGAGGTGATAAGATGACCTCCCAATGTGTTATTCACGGTATCAACGGTCCTGTTGTTACCGTAAAGGGTCGAACTTCTCTTTCCATGATGGAAATGGTTTATGTCGGTGAGCAGAGGCTTGCCGCTGAAGTTATCGGTGTCGCCAACGATACTACAACTATTCAGGTCTATGAGGAAACTACCGGACTTCGTCCAGGTGACCCTGTATATGCTACCGGTGACAGACTTTCTGTCACTCTCGGCCCTGGCATACTTGACAATATTTTTGACGGCATTGAAAGACCTCTTAAAAAGATTGAGGAGCAGTGCGGTGCTTTTATTGACCGTGGTGCTGCTACCAATGCGCTGGATACTGAACGTGTCTGGGATGTCACAATAAAAGTAAGTGTCGGCGATAAACTGTGCGGCGGTCAGATTTATGCTGTCTGTCCCGAAACATCAATAATCGAGCACAGATGTCTTGTACCTCCCACTCTCAGCGGCACTGTAAAATCTGTAAAGCCTGACGGACAGTATAAAGTCAATGATACTGTTGTGGTACTTGAAGATGAAAAGGGACATCTGCATGAGCTTACTCTCTGTCAGAAGTGGCCTATCAGAAAGCCCCGACCCGTTTCCGAAAGACTTTATGCAAACACTCCCCTGATTACAGGTCAGCGAGTTATAGATACTCTCTTCCCCATCGCAAAAGGCGGTACTGCTGCAATACCGGGTGGATTCGGTGCAGGAAAGACCATGACCCAGCATCAGCTTGCAAAATGGTGTGATGCAGATATCATCGTTTACGTCGGCTGCGGCGAGCGAGGAAATGAAATGTGTCAGGTTCTTTCTGAATTTTCAGAGCTTATGGACCCGAAATCAGGCAGACCTATGACAGACCGAACAGTGCTTATTGCAAATACATCAAATATGCCTGTTGCCGCTCGTGAGGCTTCTATCTACACGGGCATCACACTGGCTGAATATTACCGTGACATGGGTTACCATGTTGCTATAATGGCAGACTCTACCTCCCGTTGGGCTGAAGCTCTCCGTGAGATTTCAGGACGCCTTGAGGAGATGCCTGCTGAAGAGGGATTCCCTGCTTATCTCCCCTCACGTCTTTCAGAATTCTATGAAAGAGCAGGTCTTATGAAGACCCTTTCTGGCGAAAACGGCTCTGTTACAATTATCGGTGCTGTTTCTCCCCAGGGCTCTGACTTTTCTGAGCCAGTCACTCAGAACACCAAGCGTTTTACCCGCTGTTTCTGGGCTCTCGACAAGGCTCTTGCATATGCAAGACATTATCCTGCCGTTAACTGGAACAACAGCTACAGCGAGTATGGCAATGATCTGAAAAACTGGTACGACGCAAATGTCGGCTCTGATTTTGCAAAACACAGAGAACAGACTGCTGCCCTTCTGCAGGAAGAAGCCATGCTTATGGAGATTGTAAATCTTATCGGCTCCGATGTTCTTCCTGATGATCAGAAGCTGATTATTGAAACTGCAAGGGTTATCCGTCTTGGATTTCTTCAGCAGAATGCTTTCCACAAGGAGGACACTTTTGTACCTCTTGAAAAGCAGCTTCGTATGCTTCGCTGCATACACTATCTCCACGCAAAGGCTCATGCTGCAGTTACTGTCGGTGTGCCTATTTCAAAAATCACCGAAACGGGAATTTTTGACAAGCTTATAAGAATAAAATATGATGTGCCAAACAGCCAGCCTGAATTGTTTGAAAACTATATCAGGGATATTGATGCTGCTGTAAGCTCGGCACACTGAGGAGGGAACCTGATTTGATTTTTGAATACATTGGTGTCAAGGAAATTTCCGGTTCTCTTATTGTGCTTGAGAATGTTGAAAATCCCTCTTTTGAGGAAATGGTCGAAATCCGCCTTGATGACGGTACTACCAGAAACGGACGTATTGTAAAGGTTGAAGGCAAACGTGTTGTAATTCAGGTTTTTGAAGGTACAAGCGGTATTTCCCTCAGAAATACAAGAACTGTTTTAAAGGGTAAGCCTATGGAGCTCAAGCTCTCCGATGAGATGCTGGGCAGAGTATTCAACGGTGCCGGCAAACCCATAGACGGTCTTGGTGAGATTTATCCTGACAAGAGTGCAAACATCAACGGCACTCCCATCAACCCCGTTTCAAGAATTTATCCTCAGAACTATATCAGCACCGGTATTTCTTCCATAGATACTTTGATAACACTTATCAGAGGTCAGAAGCTGCCTATTTTCAGCGGTTCCGGTATGAAGCACAATGAACTGGCTGTTCAGATAGTACGTCAGGCAAAGATTACAGGTGAATCAGGTTCTGATTTCTGTATTGTATTTGCTGCTATGGGCGTCAAGAGCGACGTTGCAGATTACTTCCGCCGTTCATTTGAAGAAGCGGGTATTCTCAGCAGGGTTACAATGTTCTTAAATCTTGCAAATGATCCTATTATCGAGAGAATACTTACTCCCCGCTGCGCTCTTACTGCCGCTGAGTATCTTGCATTTACTCATAACAAGCATGTACTTGTTGTTATGACGGATATGACTTCCTATGCTGAAGCATGCCGTGAGTTTTCATCCTCCAAGGGTGAAATTCCCAGCCGTAAGGGTTTCCCCGGTTATCTTTACTCTGATCTTGCTTCTCTTTATGAGAGAGCAGGTATGGTAAAGGGAAGCACAGGCTCTGTCACTCAGCTGCCTATTCTTACAATGCCAAACGATGACATTACTCATCCTGTTCCTGACCTTACAGGCTATATTACCGAAGGTCAGATAGTTCTTGACAGAACTCTTGATTCTTCCGGCGTTTATCCTCCCGTTTCTGTTCTTGCCTCTCTTTCACGACTTATGAAGGACGGTATCGGCGAAGGATTTACAAGAGAAGACCACTCCGCTCTTTCAAATCAGCTTTTTGCATCCTACGCAAAGGTTCAGGACGCCAGAAGCCTTGCATCTGTTATCGGTGAAGAAGACCTGTCAGCTGCTGACAAGAAGCTCCTTGAATTCGGACGTGCTTTTGAGCAGCAGTTTATCAAGCAGGGCTGGGGCGAAGACAGAAGCATTGAGCAGAGTCTTGAAATCGGCTGGAAACTGCTGGGTATGCTGCCCAAGGGTGAGCTCGACAGAGTTGACAGTGAAATTCTTGAAAAATATTACAGAGAAATAAATGCTTAAAGGTAGTGAGCAGGCATGGCAAACGTTGTCCCAACAAAAGGTAATCTTATTGCAACAAAAAAATCTCTTGAACTGGCGAGTGTAGGCTATGAGCTGCTCGACCGAAAACGTAATATTCTCATCCGTGAAATGATGACTCTTATTGACAGAGCAGCAACTATTCAGAGTAAAATCGACCAGGTGTATTCTGAGGCTTATCTTGCTCTGCAGACAGCAAGCATTATAATCGGACGATGTGATGCACTGGCTCAGACTGTTCCGGTGGATGAAAGTCTTCATGTTGACTTCCGTTCTGTAATGGGTGTTGAACTGCCTACAGTAACACTCAGTGAAGATGATCTTACACTGCCTTTCGGACTTTATTCTTCTCAGTCAGCGCTTGACGAGGCTTATATAAAATTCCGTGAAGTCAAGGTTATGACCGCATCTCTTGCCGAAATCGAAAATTCTGTTTACAGGCTTGCAAATGCAATAAAGAGCACTCAGAAACGTGCAAATGCTCTTAAGAATGTTGTTATTCCGAAATTTACCGAAACCGTCAAATTCATTACCGAATCTCTTGACGAAAAGGAACGTGAGGAATTTTCACGCCTTAAGGTTATCAAATCAAATAAAGAAAATCAGTAAATTATGGTTTTCGGCTTTTTCTGTATTATTAATGAGCGCACCGAGCAAAATAACGGTGCGCTCATTTTGCGCCTATACGAATTTCAGATTTGAAATTTATAAGGAGTTGATTTCCAATGCTTGACAGAATCGCTTTGCTTCTGACTATCGTCGGTGCTCTTAACTGGGGCTCCATCGGTCTGTTTAAGTTTGATTTGGTCGGCTGGCTTTTCGGAGGACAAACTTCCGTCATTTCACGAATTATTTTCGTGCTTGTAGCTCTTGCAGGTCTCTGGTGCATTTCACTGCTTTTCAGAGACAGAGAAGAAGTTGTGGAAGACAGAAACCGTAGCTGAGATAATCCCAAATGAGATTCTTAAGGGCTCTGCCCTTAAGTGGGATTCACAAGGGTGAAACCCTTGTGCAGGGTTTGGGACGGAGTCCCAACTTTTATTGCTAATGTCCCTTGTGCCGTTGGCACAAGGGACATTTTCCAAAGCAGGCAGAAAGCCTGCTTTGGTTTTTTCACAATAATTTGAGGTGCGCAGCCCCTCAAACTCCTGCGTCAAGGACTCTGTCCTTGACAATCCTGCCAGCTTTGAAAAGCTGGACCAAACTTTTAACATATTGACAACCGACCTTTCTGCGAATATAATCAATGCAAAGAATATTTCGACTGCCACCGGGTAGTGATTGCGTATGCATTCGTCAGCACATCGTTAGGTCTTAGAAGATGTGCCTGCGGATGCTTTATTTTTTGAGGTGAGTATTTTGAAAATAAAAAATCCTTTCTCAGACCTTACTAAGTTTGAGCTTTGTCTGTGGATATTATCAATAGCTGTATCCATTGGCGCAGGAGTTTTTTCAGGCATTGACGGGCTGTTGAACACCGTGGCTTCTCTCATAGGAGTAACTGCACTTATATTTGTTGCTAAGGGTTATGTTTTGGGGCAGGCGCTGACAGTTGTATTTGCTGTTTTTTACGGCATTATTTCATTTCATTTTCATTATTACGGTGAAATGATAACCTATCTGTGCATGACCGCTCCTATCGCCGCCCTTGCGGTTATTTCATGGCTCAGACACCCGTATAAAGGGACTAAAGAGGTTGAGGTACATACTCTGACAAAACTTCAGTGCGTGCTGATGTGGGTATTGGCATTTGCTGTAACGGCTATTTTTTACTTTATTTTGTCAGCATTGGGAAATGCCAACATATTTTTCAGCACCATATCAGTTACAACAAGCTTCATTGCGTCTTACCTTACATTTTTCAGAAGTCCTTACTATGCACTCGGATATGCTGCCAATGACATCATACTTATTGTTCTGTGGGTACTGGCATCAGTTGAAAATCTTTCGTATGTTCCTATGGTTATTTGCTTTATCATGTTTTTTGCCAATGATATGTACGGATTCTTCAACTGGCGGAGAATCAAGAAAAGACAGGATGCGGGGGTATGAATTTTCAGAGCAGGCTTTCGCCTGCTCTGTTTTGTGTTTTGGATTAGTTGAGGGGCGCAGCCCCTCAAACTCCCATAAGGGGCTTTGCCCCTTAACCCCACCACCTTTGAAAAAGGTGGACGAAACTTTTGGCATAAAGAAAATCCCACCTGCTGCGTAACAGGTGGGATATATTCTTTGGTTACTTATTTGTTCATTGCCTCTACGAGTGCCTTTGTATCACGTGCGATAACAAGCTCCTCGTTTGTGGGAATGACGTATACCTTGACCTTGCTGTCTGCAGTGGAAAGCTCGATTTCCTGACCTCTATGGGAATTAGCCTCAGCGTCGATCTTGACTCCGAGATAATCGAGATACTCGCAGACTGCTGCTCTGTGGCTGCACTGATTCTCACCGATACCTGCAGTGAATACAATGGCATCAACACCGCCGAGAGCTGCTACATAACCGCCGACAATCTTTGCGATCTGATAGCGGAGGATCTCATGAGTGAGCTTTGCACGCTCATTGCCCTCTTCTGCAGCCTTGGTAACATCACGGTCATCGGAAGAAACACCGGAAACACCGAGCATACCGGACTTCTTGTTGAGAAGATCGGACATCTGCTGGGGAGTAAAGCCTTCCTTCTCAGCGATGAAGGTAACAACAGAAGGATCGAGAGAACCGGAACGGGTGCCCATCATGAAGCCATCAAGGGGAGTAAGACCCATACTGGTATCGATGCACTTGCCGTCCTTGACAGCAGTGATGGAAGAACCGTTGCCCAGGTGGCAGGTGATGATCTTGGTGCCTTCAGGATTCTCAGCCTTGCCCATGAGTTCGAGGCATCTTGCAGAAACATATCTGTGGCTGGTGCCGTGTGCGCCGTAACGACGTACCTTGTACTCTTCGTAATACTTCCAGGGAACAGGGAAGATAAATGCCTTGGGAGGCATGGTGCTGTGGAAGGATGTATCAAATACGACAGCCTGAGGTGTGTCTGCACCGAAGGTGTCGATGGAAGCACGGATACCCTGAACGTGTGCAGGATTATGGAGAGGTGCAAGAGCACCGAGGTCTGCGATGTCCTCGATAACCTTCTCATTTACGAGGCAGCTTTCGCTGAAGATAGCACCGCCCTGAACGACACGGTGGCCGATTGCGGAAACCTCAGAAAGCTCGTTGATTACCTTGCCCTCACCCTCGGTGAGCATTTCCTTTACGAGTGCAAATGCCTCGGTGTGGTTAGAGCAGTCCTGCTTCTTTTCAAAGCTTCTGCCGTCGGGGAGCTTATGGGTGATAAAAGTTCCGCCGATACCTATACGCTCGCAGTTGCCCTTTGCAAGTACGGACTCATTGTCCATATCGATGAGCTGATACTTAAGAGAGCTGCTGCCTGCGTTGATTACGAGAATTTTCATTGTGATCTACTCCTTGTAATTAACTTTGCAAACTGGTATTATGATAGTACAGAAATTAATTTTTTTCAAGTCATTATGGACTTTTTATCCATTTTATTATTGTTTTTGGAGGATAATGTGCATATGAAAGTCGCAGGCGTTGTTGCTGAGTATAATCCTTTCCATAACGGTCATGAATATCAGCTGAGAAAAAACCGTGAAGAACTCGGCGCTACTCATATTGCAGTGTGTATGAGCGGCAGTTTTACTCAGCGTGGCGACTGTGCCTGCATCTCCAAATTTGCAAGAGCAAAGACAGCTGTTCAGTGCGGCGCTGACCTTGTGCTGGAATTGCCTCTTCCCTGGGCTGTTGCACCTGCAGGAAGATTTGCCTCAGGTGCCGTCAATATTTTTGATGCACTTGGATGTGTTGATTTTATTTCATTCGGCTCGGAATGCGGTGATATTGAAAAACTGACCGCTGTTGCAGATGCGGTGAGTGAAATTGACAATGAACTTTTTGATTCGGTAAAAAGCGGCGGAAGTCTGGCCGGGGCAAGATATGACATCATATCTTCAAAATACGGTGAGGAGTTTGCACAGCCTCTGAGAAATCCCAACGACACTCTTGCGGTTGAATATATACTCGCCTCGTTAAAATTATGTAAACCCATTCCCTGCTATGCCGTGACTCGTAAGGGTGTTTTACATGACGATGACACATTGTCTGATAATTTCGCATCTGCTTCCATGGTAAGAACCATGCTTACAGGCGATGAATGGAATGATTTTGTACCTAGGATTTCACGGAATATTATAAAAGAGGAAATCACTGCAGGATATGCTCCTGCGGATATTAACAAAATCGGCACAGCTGTTCTGGCAAAACTGCGAACCATGAGCGCAAATGATTATGTAAACTTATATGAGGTCTCTGAAGGACTTGAAAACAGAATATACAATGAAGTCCGCTCCGCTGTTTCTCTTTCTGCACTTTATGACGCCATAAAAACCAAGAGGTATTCTCATTCGAGAATCCGAAGAATAATTCTATCCGCATTTCTTGATATTTCAAAGAAATATACTGCCGCAAATCCGCCTTACATACGTGTACTTGCAATGAATGAACGTGGACGGGAAATTCTCTCCAGCGCAAAACCCACTCTTCCTGTTGTATCACGTTTTGCAGATGTAAAGAATATCCCTGATTTTGCACGAAAAATATTTGAGCTTGAATGCAGAGCGACAGACCTCTGGGCACTTTCTCTCCCCTCGCCTGCTCCATGCGGATTGGATATGACAAGCAAGCTGATTGTAATATAAAACGCTGCTGCCTTATGGCAGCACCGTTTTTCTTCCACTCTGATTTCTGAGGGGGAGAAAGGTGAGTATATCAGAGATTCTATAACAGCTTCAATCTCTTCTATAGACAGACCTTCAATTATCATACGAAACCCTACGTTATCATACATGAACTCAACCAGATAATGACCGCTGTCTGATTGTCCTATACCGACTTCCACTCCGCATATCTCCGACAATTCGCAAAAATGCTCAAAATCACCATAGCAGGTAAAAGGAAGCTTTCCTTTTGCAAATTCAATGTTTATGCTTCGGGTAAAATCCTCATTGGAATAGTTGAGCACATTACCATCGTGATAAACCTCTCCCGTGCCACCGTTGCGTCTGTATATGCCATAGACTGCACTTTCATTTTCGCTATCCCACTCTCTTAGATCCTCGGGCACAGCAGGAAACACATTTATGCCGTAATATTCTATCAATTCCTCTTTATTCATCGGAACAAAATCCTCCCACAGCAGACAGATATACATTCTATCAGCCGATATGCCGTCAATCTGATTTATTATTATTTTGTTTTCGGATTTGTCACTCTCGCTTATTGCAGGCACCTTTATATCACCTTTCGGCTTTAAAAGGAGCACTGCCAGCACGGATAGGCAGATGCCGATGACAGGAAATACCGATCTTACAAACAGTTTTTTTCTCTTTGCCTGTATACTTCTGTGTTCTTCTATTCGAGCAAACACACTGCCAGTCATTTCACTGCAGCTCTTCATAGCTGACCCCCTCTCTTTCAAGCTCGGATTTAAGTGACATTCTCGCTCTGTAAACGAGTGTCTCAGTGCTGTGAACGGATTTTTTTATTATCTGTGCGGCTTCTCTGGTGCTGAAATTCTCAAAGTAGATCAGCCACAGAATCCGGTAATACTGCGGAGCTATTTTCTTCATTGCTCTGTGCAGAATAAGCTTCTGCTCTTTTCTTATGTAAGTCTGTTCAATCTCCCTTTCGTCCGCAAAGTAAGTACAATCTTCCAGCAGTATCTCACTGGTTTTTGAGCATTTACGCAGGTAGTCAAGGGCCGTATTTCTTGCAATTATATAGAGCCATGTTTTAAACGATGCTTTTTTACTGTTGTATCGAGGCTTTTTTATGCCTATTTTTACAAAAGTGTCCTCTGCCAGTTCTTCTGCTGTACAGATATTACACACAAATCCATTAAGATAAAGAATGAGTGGATCCTTGTATTCTTTTATCAGCTCAGCCAGACCGCTGTCATCGCCCTGAAGATATCTGCCATAGCTTTCTGCACCCTTATCCATTGCTCTGCTCCTTTCTGAAAGATTTTTCACCTATTATACGATTATTTTCTCAACTCCTCACAGTAAAAAAATCCGCAGATTAAATCTGCGGATTTTTTGATTATTCATCGTCTGTCTGAGATACTATTTCTTCTGCTGCGGGACCATTGCCCTCTGCATAGACAACAATGTAATCTCCGTCTGCCTCATTCATGAGCCACAATGCAAGTTCACTCTCAATGATTTCGCCCTTGCCCGGAGTCATGCCATTTTCATAGGCAGGCTTTTCGTATTCTTTGTTTGGATCATTGACGTAATATTTTACGGAATTTCCGATCTTTTTAAAGCCGTAAATTACCATTACCTGAACCTTATCAGTTCCGGTATCGCTGTATCTTGCAATTACTATATTTCCGTTTCTCAGCTCGCTGAGGATTGCGTCGGTGGATACATCCTCGCACTCTGCTGCGGTTACTCCCTTATCTTCAAGGACAGAAGCAATTCTCTCATCGCTCCATTCAGCATCTGTTTCGCTGAGATATTCTTCTCTGAGGGATACAACAGTATTATCTGTTTTGCCTCTCCACTGAAGTGCCATTGCAGCAGCTGCTACAGTAACATTCTTCTCTGCATATTCTCCTGTTTCAACACTCGATACAAACCAGTCGTATCCTTCTCCGTTAACTATGTTTTCGGAAACCTCATCAGGTGTGTAATAATTCTGTGCGGCGCAGAAGCTTTCGATGGATGCAAAGGCTGTGCAGATTTCATTCATTGTAAGATAATCATAATAATGATAGCTGCCCTTCTTGTTCCACTCATTGTAGCAATGCTTTGTGAAGTTGGCTGTAATAACGGGTATTTCGTTTATGTGTAGCTTATAATTCGGTGAGAAATGGTTGGAATCTTCAGGGAAATTGCTCATGATTCCGTAATCAACCATTGCCTTTGCACTTTCTTCAGTGCAGTCGGACAAGGCTATCTGAGGCTGAATATCGGTGTCATAGCCTGCTTTGAGTACAAGCAGCATATTCTTTGCAAGATCAAGTCTTGTAATTGTATCCTGTGACTGGATAAGTACGCTGTCAACACTGTTGTAGACATTTATTTCAGATACAAGTCTGTCCCAGTCGGTGCTGAGCTTTTCTTCAGTATCTTCAGGTGCAAGTACGGTGGTATCATCGGTAACTTCACCCTCAACACTCTCTCCTGCGAAACTGTTGTTTATTCCTTCGGGTGCATACATCTCAAGGAAAAGAGCTGCATACTTGACGAAATCCATCAACTCGACACTGCCGCTTGCTACACCGTAGGTTTCAAAATCAATCTCGCTCATGAGTACTGCAACTGTATCAACAAACATTGTTGTGGTTGCTTCGCTGTCGTAAATAAGCTCTTCAGCATACTCATATTCAGGTATGAGTGCAAGAAGCTTCTTTGAGGCTTCTTCAGGTACAGACACATTCACCTTTGAAATATCAACAGTTTTTCCTGTTTTGCTTTCGTACCATGAAACCAGTACCTCTGCCATCTGGGCTGCGGTAACTGTTGAATCCATATTGTAAAGGTCAACACTGACTCCGTAGGATGCAACAATCATTGCATACTTCAGTGTTTCGTAATCTGCAATACATTCGGGAATTTCCTCTGCGACCACGCACTTTTTTGCGTTGAGGATAATGTCAGGAAGCATGATCTTCTGTCCTGCAGTTCCTTCTATCCATGAACAGAGAACCTTCTGTCCGTCCTTGCTTTCAACACTGTAGCGCATTTTTCCCACAAGCTCATTCTGTTCGTTTGAGTTTGCCTGCTTGAGGGACGAAACAACGTCATTGAAATAAGGTTCAATCTTATCGTTAACGCTGCCTGCATTCCATACGCCTCGTACATTCGGGGTCTGATACGGATCAGTTCCCTCTGTGTCTACTCTTGCTCCGAATACTCCTGAGCAGCCGCTCAGCAGAAGCATTCCGCACAGTACCACTGTAAGAAGAACAGCAAGCACTGCTCTGCCCTTGTTGTGCATTATCGGATCATTTCCTTTCCTATGTGAAAATAGCTGTTTCTTTCATGCAAAAATCTTTGAAATTATAACACAGAGTTATGTCTAATGCAATGATGAATCGTAAAGTATTTGTTACATTTTTCTGTTTTGGAATCAAAGAACATGAAAATCTGCTTTACATGATGATCCAGGTAAGGTAAAATAATCAGGCAAAGGAGCGTTGCTTTTATGAATGAGCTTACAAAGGTAAATATATATACAGACGGTGCCTGTTCCGGAAATCCCGGTCCCGGCGGATGGTGTGCAATTCTTGTTTCCATGGGCATGGAAAAGGAGCTTTCCGGTGGTGCTCACGAAACCACAAACAATCGAATGGAGCTGACCGCTGTAATTGAGGGGCTTCGTGCTCTTAAAAGAAAATGTGCAGTTCATATCGTCACTGACTCAAAATATGTGGTGGATGGAATCACAAAGGGCTGGGCGAAATCATGGCGTGCAAAAGGCTGGAAGAAAAGTGACGGCAAACCTGCCCTTAATCCTGAACTCTGGGGTAATCTTCTTGATCTTCTTGATTCTCATGAGGTCACTTTTGAATGGATAAAGGGTCATGCGGGACATGAATACAATGAACGTTGTGACAAGGCTGCAGTTATGCAGACAGAAAAGCACAGAAATTGAATAAATTGACAAAAAATTGGTAAACCTATTGCAAAGTGGACTAATTTAGTATATATTAAGAACCGCAAAGAAATTGACTTTGAAAGGTCTTAGATAATTTTGGAAAAAAGATTTGTTTATGCTGACAATGCGGCTACCACTCAGGTTTCCCGTGAAGTCTTTGATGCAATGAGCGAGTTCTATCTCGATAACTACGGCAACCCCTCCTCTATTTACTCAAAGGGTGTTGAGGCTGCAAAGGCTCTTATCGATGCACGTCAGACTCTTGCCGATTGTCTTGGTGCAAAGCCCAATGAAATTTTTATCACATCCTGCGGCTCGGAGGCTGACAACTGGGCTATCAAGGGTGCTGCTCACGCACAGGCCAAAAAGGGTAAGAAACACATAATCACCACCGCTATTGAACATCATGCGGTTCTTCATACCTGCGCTGCTCTTGAAAAAGAAGGTTTTGAGGTAACTTATCTCCCCGTTGACAGCGACGGCCTTATTACCCCTCAGCAGGTCAGCGATGCCATCCGTGAGGATACTGCTCTTGTTACTGTCATTATGGCGAACAATGAGATCGGAACAATTCAGCCCATCGCTGAAATCGGTGCTGTCTGCAAGGACAAGGGCGTTCTTTTCCACACAGATGCCGTTCAGGCTGTCGGTCACATTCCCGTAAACGTCAAAGAGCTTAATGTTGATATGCTTTCCGTTTCCGGCCACAAATTCCATGCTCCCAAGGGTGTCGGTCTGCTTTACTGCCGTCTTGGTCTGAGAATTGAAAACCTTATCGACGGTGGTGCTCAGGAGCGAAACCGCAGAGCAGGCACAGAAAATGTTGCAGGTATCGTCGGAATGGCTGTTGCTCTTAAGAGTGCTGTCGAAAAGATGGACACTGTCAATGCAAAGCTTGTCGCAATGCGTGACAGACTTATTGATGAGGTTCTTAAGATTGAACGTTCTCATCTCAACGGCTCACGCACACAGCGTCTGCCCGGCAACGTAAACTTCTGCTTTGAAGGCATCGAAGGTGAATCACTTCTTCTCCTTCTTGACAATGCAGGTATCTGCGCTTCTTCCGGCTCTGCCTGCACTTCAGGTTCTCTCGATCCCAGCCATGTCCTGCTGGCTATCGGTCTGCCTCACGAAATTGCTCACGGCTCTCTCAGACTGAGCTTTGACGATTTCAACGATGAATCTGATGTTGACTATATTCTTGAAGTTCTGCCTCCTATCGTCAAGAGGCTTCGTGATATGTCTCCTCTTTGGGACAGAATAATCAAAGAAAACTAATGAGGTGTAAATAATGTATTCAGATAAGGTTCTTGATCATTTTTCCAATCCCCGCAATGTGGGTGAGATTGCTGATGCAGACGGAGTCGGTGAAGTAGGCAATCCTCAGTGCGGCGATATCATGCGTATGTATCTCAAGATTGACGGCAATGTCATCACCGATGTAAAATTCAAGACTTTCGGCTGCGGCGCTGCTGTTGCTACCAGCTCCATGGCTACCGAGATGGTAAAGGGTAAGACCATTGATGAGGCTCTCAAACTTACAAACAAAGCTGTTATGGAGGCTCTTGACGGACTTCCCCCTGTAAAGGTTCACTGCTCTGTTCTCGCTGAACAGGCAATCAAATCCGCTCTCTGGGATTATTATACCAGAAAGGGCGTTGATCCCCTCCCCATCATCGGCGAAATCGGCGGCGACTGCCACGACTGCGATTGCTGTCATAACGACTGATTCTTACAGCCCGTTTTTACGGGCTGTTTTTATTCAACAATGAAAAAAGCAAACCCCGACGCTCCACTTCGTCGGGGTTTGCTTTTTAGTTATTAAACTAATCGAATAACAAATATGGAAAGGAGAAAAAATGAAGAAAATCGGAAGCATTAATCAGAAGCTCTGGCACACCTCTGCTTGTCTTCCTGACTATAGTATGCACTATAAATATGAATTAGTTGTGTACAAATTTATTTTATTATGTAAATATTTACGTTGTTTGAGCAACTTTGCGAAATCGAAGATTTAATTGTACACATTAACCAAATGTGCTATTTTATTTCACATTTCGCAAAATTGCTCTTACGCAATCGAATCAAAGCATACTGAGGAGATCATCCTTGCTGCGAAGTCCGACAGCGCTGGCTGCAACTTCTCCGTTTTTGAATACAAGAATTGTAGGGATACTCATAATGCCGTATCTTCCTGCAATTTCGCCGCATTCATCTACGTTCACCTTGCCTACGATAAAAGATCCATCGGATTCTTCTGCAAGTGCATCAACAATAGGTCCCTGCATACGGCACGGACCGCACCAGGGTGCCCAGAAATCAACAAGAACTGTCTGTCCTCCGCTGATTATCACGTCAAAATTATCATTTGTAAGTTCCATTACTGCCATTTGTTTTTCCTTCTTTCTTTAAAAATATCTGATATTTTTCTATCTGACAAAATTATACCATTTTAACGATTAACACTCAACAAACTATTTGTTAATTATTCGTTTCACGTTTCAAAGTCTGCTTATTTGAATTTTTTTCAAAATTTAAATTGATATTTCATCGCTGTTATGATATTATTAACTAAAGTATTGTGATATATTATATCCAACTTTCATTTCAGCGTATTGTGTGGTGATAGTGTGCCTTGTCCAAATTGCGGATTTATCTCCCCTCCGGGAACAATGTTCTGCGGTAAGTGCGGTACCCGTCTTTCCGCTGCTCCCGCACGTCCGAATCCCTATTCCGCTCCTGTTCAGCACATGAATGTCAATCAGCCCACAGCCGTGCCCTCTCCCACGACTCCGGCTCAGCCGTACGGCGGTTATGTGCCGCCGCAGCGCCCCGCTTATCCCCGTGCTACTCCGGATGAACCCACAAGTGCATATACTCAGCCTCCTCAGGCTCCGCCCGTAAGAGCATCTTATCCCTCACACAGTGAGTCCATGATGCAGTCTCCTTACATTTCCGGTGCTTCGAGATCTTCTGCGCCTGTTCTTTCTTCCAGCCGTGAAGGTGCAGCACAGTATACTGCAGTTTCTACAAATGTTTATTCCGCTCAGGCAAGAGATGCTGCGTTGGCCAGCAATAAGGAAACCAAAAAGAAAAAGGTTGGCGGAATTATACTTACCGTTATTTCCGTTCTCCTTCTCGGTGCAGTGGCTGCCATGATCTATTTTTCCGGTTTGTTTGAGCCCTCCGACAATAGTATTGTTATTCCCGAGTCATCAGGTACTTCTCAGCCTGTTGTAACTGATCCCGTCGAAAAAGACGATCCGATTATCAGTGAGAGCGATACCGTAAGCAGCTCAGATTCAACAGAAACAGAATCTGACTCTGATATTACCGAAACACCTGATGACAACACCTCTGATTCAGTTTCACCCGGTGTTCCCGGCAATCTCGACAGAAATGATCTTTCATCGGTAAATGCTTTTGTTTCAGCCTTTACCGAAATTGGTTTCAATGAACTGAGCAGTTCTGTTTCCACCAACCAGCTTATGGAATTTGCTGTTCTTAGTCTGTCCATGAACTCAAATGTGTATTCCTCTGACAGCTTCTCCTACGGTTCAACAGACTATGGCTATTCCATACCTGCTGATGTTGTTTCAGCTTATGTCAGCAGGTACTTCGGCGGCAGTGTTCAGATATTCCCTGCCACCGGCGACAGCGGCAATGGCTGGATTTACTACAACAACAAATATTATTTCACTGAAAAGCCTGAATCAAAGGGTTTTGCACTTATCACCGACTATTCATCCAGCGGCGATATGGCGGATGTGAAATTCAATATCTATTCTTCTTCCGGAAATGATTCTGATTACTACGGAATGGCCGCTGCAGAAGCAGAAGCTGCAGGTTGTACCCTTATCGGTACAGGTACTGCAACTCTCGGAAAAACTGTATATAACGGACGTAACACATTCGTTATCCAGTCAATTCAGTCATCACTTGATTAAAACAAAAACGCTGTGCATAAGCACAGCGTTTTTTATTATATTTCTATAAGTTCATATTCTCTGAGTCCGCATTCAAGCTTTGCTGCGGTTTCTATTGTGTGAATACCGTTGCGGCTTTCTATTCTCTCTATAAGATGTGCCTGTCCCGGGTCTTCTGTCGCCTTGTAAACGAGGTCGATGCAAGCCTGGTCAATTGCAACGGGATCAAGTGAAGCCAGAATACCTATATCAGCCATGCACGGGTCTTCTGCAACAGCACAGCAGTCACAGTCAACGGACATATTTTTCATTACGTTTATATATGCTATTTTTCCGTCAAAGTAGTCAATGATGCTTTTTGCTGCCTCTGCCATGGATTCAAGGAAGGAATCATGATCTGATGTCCATATTTTTTCAGGCTCGCCTGCGCCGTGGATGTATGCCTTGCCAAATGAGGATGCAATACCGATGGAAAGCTGCTTTAATGCACCGCCATAACCGCCCATGGGATGACCTTTGAAATGGGAAAGCACCAGCATTGAATCGTAATTTTCAAGATGTGCTCCCACATAGTTTGCTTTAAGATGTTTTCCGTCCTTTATTTCAAGCACCATATCATCTGCATCACCGTCAAGGATATCCACATCAAAAAGTTCAGTCCAGCCATGCTTCTTTATTGTTTCAAGATGCTTTTCACGGGTGTTTCGCTCACCTTCATAGGCTGTATTGCACTCAACCACTGTTCCCTTTACATGGTCAATGGTCGGTTTCCAGAATTCAGGCTTAAGAAAATTCTGATTGCCCACTTCTCCGGAATGTACCTTTATGGCTACATTTCCGTGAAGCTCTGCGTTGAGTTTTCTAAACAGCTCCAATACTTTTTCAGGGCTGATTTCCTTGCTGAAATATACTGTAGGTTTCATATGTTTCTCTCCATTTTTTGACAATATATGCTTTTATTTTCAAAATGCAGGGAACGGACATATCCATTCCCTGCATATCTCCTGATTATGTATAAAGCATTTTAACAAGCTTTTCCACAAGTGATTTCGGAAGTAATTTTTTCAGCATTGCTATGCACTTATATGCAAATCCAACGGTTGTACGAATTGGCGGATTGCGGCGTTTCGCCACTTTAAGCACCACTTTTGCGACACTTTCGGGCGATTTACCGTTCTGCTCATCCTTTGCCATTTTTGCAACGGATTTTTCACAGTCTTCCTTATACACCGAACCGTCAGGTATTTCCATGGTACGTGCGGAGGTAAAAGCTGTCTTTGTATCCCCCGGCGCAACGCAGGCGGCACGTATGCCGTACTTGCCCGATTCCATTCTCAGGCATTCGCAGTAGCTTTCCAGTGCGGCCTTTGATGCGCTGTAATGAGACTGATACGGAATTGCTATAAACGCAGCCACCGATGTGACAATCACGACCATACCCTTACCCTTTTCACGCATATGCGGCACAAAACGTCTGTTGACGTTGAGCACTCCGAAGTAATTGGTTTCCATCTGCCTGTGGGCTGCTTCATTGGCTGTATCCTCTGCGGCGCCGCCGATTCCAAGCCCTGCGCAATGGACAATAATATCGGGCAGCATATCAGCTTTTTCAAGCTCATCGTATGCAGCTTCTATACTTTCCTCACTGCACACATCCATTTTCACTGAACGCATATCACTTCTCTCAGGCGCTGAGCGTGAGCAGGCGCAGACATTAAAGCCTTTCTTTGCAAAAAGCTCTGCGCAGGCAAGGCCAATTCCGCTGGATGCGCCTGTTACAAGTACGTTTTTTCCGTATCTGTACTTCATTATTCCTTATCTTCTGCGTCCATTTCGCTGAGGATTTTGTCTATCTGCTCCTGAGCCATTTCTTCGTTGATGATTTCCAGAATCTCTTCTTCTGTAGGCTCAGCATTTTCTGTCTGGATAAAATCAAGAGTATCATCAAAAAAGTCCTGATCCTCTTCCGCATTATCAAATGCGAAATAGTCTCCGTCCTTATCGCAGCCATCGTCAAAAAGGCACTCATCGCACATACAACGGCAATTTTCATCGTCTTCGTTGTAGAAATCGATATCGTATCCGTCAGTATCAAACTTTCTGGGCTTGCCAGCCTTGTCGCAATTTACTATTCCCTTGACAGTATTTACAGCCTTCTTGTAGCCCTTTACAATCTTACTGTTTTTATCGATCTTCTCTATTTCGTCAATAACCTTTTTGGTGACAACAACTGCTGCTGCCGCTGCAGCTGCTGCGATAATTATTTTTGCAAATGTTTTCATAAATGGTATCTCCTTTCAAATTGAACCAATATATTCAGCTGACTATTATTTTGTAAATTTCTGCTTTTTTTATGCCGGTTTCCGCTGCCGCTTTCTTTGCAGCTTCACTGGTTGAACAGCCATTTTCAATATGTTCTTCTGCAATTTTCACTGCATCCTCAAGGGTGTATTCCTTTGCTTCTTCCTCAGGTGTACCCTCTATTACAAGAACGAATTCGCCCTTGGGCGGTTTTTCTTTATAGCGTAAAATCGCTTCACTGAGTGTGGTACGGACTGTTTCTTCATGAAGCTTTGTGAGTTCCCTGGCAAGAGAAATTCTTCTGTCACCCCATACCGAATACATATCTTCAAGGGTATTGAGAAGCTTATGCGGTGCTTCATAGAATATCATTGTGCGCTTTTCATTTTTTACTTCTTCAAGATGGGCAAAACGGCTTTTCTTTGTTACACTGAGAAAGCCTTCAAAGGTAAACCGTCCTGTGGGAAGTCCTGACAATGCAAGGGCTGTAACCACTGCACTGGGTCCCGGTACACAGATTACCTCTATGCCCTTTTCAGCACACTGGGCTACTATCATTTCACCCGGATCACTGATAGCAGGCATACCTGCGTCTGTTACAAGGCAGCAGGTTTCTCCCGCCGAAATACGGGCACATATCTGCTCGCCCCGTTCAAATTTATTATGCTCAAAATAACTCACCATAGGCTTTTTTATTCCAAAATGGTTGAGCAGTTTCAATGTCACTCTTGTGTCCTCTGCAGCTATGAAATCACATTTTTCAAGATTTTCCAGTGCTCTCGGACTGAAGTCAGAGAGATTTCCTATGGGAGTGCCGACCAATATCAGCTGTCCGCTCAATTAAATCCCTCCCCGTATTTTCCGTAAATTCTTTTCATTTCTTCCGTTCGTGTCCCGTCCTTGTTTTTCATAACAAGAGGAGTCTGGATTTCGAGAGAGCTTTTGCTTCCTTTTCGTCCCTCCACAAGGAAAAGCCATGGTGCTTTGCCTTCCCTGTCCTGAACAAAGCGCAGACGTTTTGGCTCTATTTTGTGGCTTCTCATGCTCAGCAGCACATCGGTAAGCCGCTCGGGACGGTGGCACATACAGAATCTGCCTCCGTATTTAAGCACAAGAGCCGCCGCTCTACACACGTCATCTATTGTGCAGGTAAGCTCTGTACGGGCATTTGCTCTGGCATTTTCAGGGCTTATAAATCCGCTTTCCGCCTTGAAATATGGCGGGTTGCAGGTTATAAGATCAAAACTTTCGCATTTCAGATGGTTTTTTATTTCCCGCATATCGGCATTTACAAAGGTCATTTTCTCTGACCATCCGTTTTCTTCTGCGCTTTTTTCTGCGAGAGAAACTGCTGCAGGGTCAATCTCAAGTCCAGTTGCATGAGCGGTTGTTTCGCCGCTGAGCCACAGAAATGGAATTATTCCGCAGCCTGTGCCAAGATCAAGGGCATTGTCACGTTTTCTTGCCAATGCAAAATCAGCAAGAAGAACGGCATCTGTTCCAAAGGTGTGGCAGTCGCTTACATATATGATTTTTCCGCCTCCAAGCGGGTCACGTCGTATGTTTTCCAAATCCACACCTGCCTTGATTTTTTATAATTATAATACCAATGAGCAAAACGGTCAACCTTATGAATGTTAATAATCATAGATGTCAGCCATGGCGGATTCATCGCCTGTAAGCTTCGACGGAGATTTTCCGAATTGGGTGCGAAATGCTCTTAAAAATGTTGAATATTCTGCAAAGCCGCATTCCTCACTTGCCTTTACAACGGGTACCCCCTGACGAAGAAGCTCAGCTGCTTTAAGAAGTCGTTTTTTTCGTATATAACTGTGTATGGTTTCTCCCGTTGAATCACGGAAAATTCTCATAAGATGGTATCTGCTGATGAAGAATTTTTTCGAGATTCGTTCTATGGACATGTCTTCTGTTAAATTATCATTTATAAACCTGATAACCGCAACGATTCTTTCGTCCTTCGGCTCACTTCTGACAAGATGAGGACGTTTTGAAAAGGTTATGCGGTTTATGAGAATCATAAGCTGCACAAAAAGTGCAGAGCAGTATAATTTTGCGCCGTATTTTTCGCTTCTGAGGGCTGTTTCAAGCTCGGAAAGAAGGTCTGTGATTTTTTCAAGGCGCTCGCTGTCTGCGCTTAGCACGTGCTCATTTCGCTCGGATGCAAGGTGAAAGCAGTTTGAAAGTGATGGTTCTTCATCAGTCTGTTTTGAGATATAATTCGGAGCAATATAGAGAATATATCTGTCATAAACACTATCCGGATTTATTTCCGGGCGGTGTATCTCATTGTGCCGTACAAGAGTTATATCCCCCGGTCTGAGATGATAGGTATTTCCTTCAATGGTATATGTGACATCTCCGCTGAGCATGAACACTATCTTATCAAACTCGTGATAATGAAAATCAAAGGTCTTATCAGATTGATCGGTTATATGAAACAATCTGAAATTGCTTGTCAGGTATCCCCGCTTTTCATACTCCATATTCTCACCTCGATACATTTATTGTATAGCACTTTTTGCATCATTTCAAGCACTTATAACTATTATATTTTTCTCATTTATGACATAATATATAATCAGAAAATACCGGAGGTGTCAGTTATGAGTATTATTCTCAGAAAATATCACGGTCTTGGCAATGATTACCTTGTTCTTGACCCTTATAAAAATGATTTTGAGCTTAATCCTGCACGAATCAGATATATATGCGACAGACATTTCGGCATAGGTTCTGACGGAATTCTTTACGGTCCTATCTTAAAGGGCGATGATATATCTCTTCGTATTTACAATCCCGATGGCTCTGAGGCAGAAAACAGCGGCAACGGCGTTCGTATTTTTGCTCATTATCTTCGTGATGCAGGCTATGTTACCGATAAGCATTTCACCTTCAACACTCCCGGCGGCGAAATAAAGGTGGAATGCCTTAACGAGGACAGCAGCGAAACAAAGGTTGCCATGGGTGAGGTCAGTTATATGGATGACCCTGAAAAGGAACGCAGCGAAAAGCTCATCGGCAAGCGCATGATGCTGGACGGACTTGAGTGCTATGTAACCTGTCTGACCATCGGCAATCCTCACTGTGTTATCCCCATGGAGAACATTTCCGCTCAGATGGTCCGTGAAATCGGCGAATATATTGAGCGCAGCGAAATTTTTGCTGAGCCTATCAACACAAACGTCATGGAAGTTGTTGACAAGGAAAACATCAAGCTTGAGACCTATGAGCGTGGTGCCGGATACACTCTTGCTTCAGGCACAAGTGCTACTGTTGCTGCAAGTGAGGCATTCAGAATGGGACTTACCGGCAACAAGGTAACTGTTCATATGCCCGGCGGAGATCTGTCTGTTGAAATAGCAGACGACGGTACTGTTTATATGTCCGGTCCTGTTACTGCTATCTGCACTACATGCCTTTCCGCAGACTTTGAAAAGCTGCTTATGGCGCTGTAAAACACAAAAGTTTCGTCCCCAGCTTATCATGTTATCAAAGCCACGGAAGATAACTTCCGTGGCTTTTTCGTTTCATATAAAGTTGGGACTCCGTCCCAAACCCTGCATGGGGCTCTGCCCCTTAACCCCGCAAAAGGATTTCATCCTTTTGAATCCAGATTTTCCCTGAGATATATAACAGATTCTTTCAGAGCTTCGATCGTCTTGGTTTCAAGCACTGCACGGGAATCTGTTTCCTTTACGAGTGAAATATATTTTGGAAGGTCAATTTCCCCTGTACCGAGAGTCTTGTGATTTTTTCTCCCGAGTGCATCGTGAATATGGAAATGGCGAAGCTTGTCCTTATGCTCAAGTATAAATGCCTCATCCACTCCATTTGCCGCATGGCTGTGTCCGATGTCAAAAGTCAGGGCAATATGAGGGTTTTCAAGCAGTATTTCTATCGCCTCTTTATGAAAACTCATATATCCTTCACAGTTTTCGATGCAGAGGATTATATCCGTACTCCTAAGCTTTTCTGTTACAAGTGAGGAAAAATTTCTGACACGTTCAAGATATACGTCTCTGTATGTATCGTACAGATATATTTTTCCGTCAGGCATGGTGAAATAAATCCCGTTCAGAAGATGCATATTTATGCTCGGAGCATTTATCTCTTTTGCAATTTCTGCTGTGCGTGTGAAAATCTCAAAGTATGCATCTGCTATTATCTTATTTAAATCAAAAGGATTGAAAATCTCATCAAGGTGAATGGTGCAGAAGATATTATTTTCTTTTATTGCTTTCTTTATTTTATCAACATCAATTCTGTCAGGCTGATATTCCGGAAGATTCATATTGAACTCAACAAATTGCAGCCCCAGCTCTCTGCAGAGTTTCGCACAGTCACTTATTTCAGGCATTTCGATCAGTGCAGGCATCCCGTATTGAATCATAATTAACACCTCTTCTTTTTGATTTTACCATAGATATTCATTCAACACAACCACAGCAGGAATAAAAAAACCGGGTGATGTGACACCCGGTTTATATTTATTCTTCTGCTGTGGTTTCTTCTGTTACCACTGTTTCTTCTGTCTTTTTCTTTCTGCGGCGGAATATCTTCGAGCGGAACAGTACAATATTCAGCACCACAAAATATGCGGCTACAATAATAATGGTATTTACAGGACTCTTCGGCGCCATGGTTGCAATTATCATCATAGGGAATCCAAGGACGATTGCAGGGAGATTCTGATAGACAAGGTTTTCAGATACCGGTGTACTCAGATCTCTGTCCATTTCACGAAGCAGTATAACACCTGTGCTTGCGGTGCCTGTGAGCATTCCGTACATAGCAAGGAACTGCTGATGCTTGTATTCGGGGAACAGCACATGGGCAACAAGAATATTGTACAGATAGGTAATGATAAGTCCGGCTACGGAAAGAATGATAATGATAGGCCAGTAGCCCTTGAGAACATCAATCTGGATTGCTGCGATACCTGCAACTACCATGAGATCAAAGAAAAATCCGCTGATTCTGTTCATAAGGAAGGTATTGACGTACTGGCGCTTCATTGTGCCTTTTCTGCGAAGTGCAATGAGAATGGAGTTGATGCCTACAGCAACAAGTACGCCGAAAAGGAAGTTGAATCCGTAAAGAATTGACTTGAGTCCCGGAAGAAGTGTTCCAAGACCAAACATGATAAGGTAGGAAATTATATATGCGGTGAGTACAAAGCCCATCTGAACTGTCAGCTTATCCATGCTTCCGTTCATGGGAATTTCGTCGTTTGTCTGGATATCATCGCCGCAAAGGTGCTCTGCCTTTTCGTCACCGCCGATAATCACTTTGCCCTTTTTCTTCAGGATGTTCAGGTGAATAACACCGCCAAGACTTGCGCTGAGGAATCCGAATGCTGCTATGGTAAGACCGAAGCTCTTGCCGCCTGTAAAGCCGTAGTCGGTTTCATAGATATTGCCGTAGTTCATTGCCTGACCTGTACCCTGTCCATAGCCGAAGGGCAGGATTATTCCTGCAGCCTCAAAAAACTCGGGCATGAAGTACATTGCTGCAATAATTGTTATTCCAAGTCCGAAAATGCCCTGAAGAAGATACGTTGCAACTGTTGTTACACCTGTATTGAACACTTCAACTGCACGCTTCTTACCGACCTTTTCCTTTGAAGGCTTGAAAGAGGTTGCGATAAAGCCTATTGCAAGGCAGTGGTATGTAGTCATTTCCAGTGTGGTTACACCATTACCGCCGAAGAACTGAGTATTGAACATATTCTCTTTGAATATCTGACTGTAGCCTATTGATATAGCAAGCAGTATCAGACCACCCAAAACGGAGGTGGGAATAAGTGAATTGCGAAGAAGTTTAATCTTTCTTTTCAGCACATTTGCAAAAAGAAGGCTGATAAGCAGCACGGCTATGATATTTATGCCGCCCCACACACTAAAGTCCGAGAAATTCTCCATAAGGATCCCCCTTTGCTGTATTTACTGCATGGCAGTAGAGATTCAGATATTTGAGTGCATTGAAATGCTTATCTCCCTTGAACTGGAATATCCTGTCATAAGCATAGATATTAAGCTTGTTTTTTCCAAGCACTGTCGCTGCGGTAACATCTGAGAAAGGATATACATCCTCTCCCTTTTCTGTTTTTACCACAAATCTGTCACCATAGACACTCAGCTTTGCGTTCTTATCTATTTCAACTTTGTTTTTGCAGTAGATATTTTCGCTGTATTTTGCGTTGTCTGTGTATATGGGCGTTTCGATAAAGGGTGTCAGATCAAGATTTCTGATGAAATCGCACTGATAATCGTACCATTCCTTGACGTATGTATACGGAAAATCAAAGCCCACGCCCTCAAGCTGCTTTGTATTAAGATATCTTATCTGTCTCCCGCATTTTTTGCAGGTAATTATATCCTTTTCGCTGTGAAATTCAGAAAGACCGCAATAAGGACATACATACATCGCACGATCGAGATATTCGGCGTTGTTTTTTCCGTAGAACTCCGTCTTATCTTCACGCTCGTCAACCCAGAGCTCTTTTTTTATCATTTCAAAAAGTTCCTCATTGGACATATCCTTGAATTCTTCATAGGGTACTACCTTAGAGAAATATCCACGCATTTTTCCCTTTCGCACTTCATCGCTCCATCTGGGATGAGCTCCGTATCCGCCTTCTATGCGATAAAATGCAATAGGCAGTTTTACGGATTTAGCAAGTGATGCGACACCTGATTTCATGTACTCCGTTGTGCCGCTGTAAGTACGGTTTCCTTCAGGAAACACGGAAATTGTTCCGCCTTCTTTTGCTACACGTATGCAGTTGCGCACACCTGAAAGATCCGATGTGGATTTTTTGAAAGGTATAGGTGCTACAAGCCATGTTATAAGCTTTGAAAGCCATCCTTTTGAAAACAGATCTTCGCTTGCTATATAGTAAACGTGTTTCGGGAAGCACAAAGATACGAAAAACTGATCAAATGCAGTTTGGTGGTTTGAAAGGATAAGATACTGTCCGCCATCGTAATTTTTGAATTTTTCAAGCTTTATCTTATACTTTGCTTTTGTGTAGATTCTGAATGGGAATTTAAGAAGTCCTATGACAATGGAATGTCTTTTCTTTATCCACTTCTTTTTCTTCTTTTTTTCGCCCATGGGACACCTCGATTCTGTGCGTTATAAAAAACGCCCAAAACATGATATGAATTATTATATATCATTTCGTTCTTTTTTCAAAGATGTTTTTTCAACATTCTTGATTTTTCACCGTTTATTCATATAAAACCAGCCCCGATACACTGTATCGGGTCTGTTTGATTCTATTCTTCGGGCTGCTCTTTTTCTTCCTCCGTTTTCTTTTTGCAGAATATTGCACTGCAGATAGGTTTGATGTAAAACAGGGTTACACAGAACAGAACAAGGCAGGCATAATGAGCAATATATACCAGCCAGCCGTGGTTTTCGTTAAGGAAAGGCAGTCCTTCCTGAGGAGGAGATGCAACATACATATAATTGATATTTGACACTCCGTCGTAGAGAATGCTGTTTATGTATACCGCAAAGAACATCATTACAAGCAGGAACTTGAGACAGTTGAAATAGTCCTTTACTGTTCGCTTGAATTCTGCAGAGAACATCAGCTTTATTGCAAATACGATTATGGCAACGTGATAACCGAAATACTGCAGTGTTATCGCAATTCCGCCGTTAAGAGAGGATGTGGTCGGAATAAGCAGAGCTGCTATTCCTCCAAACAGGCAGCTGGGCATCATAAAACTGAAAATAAATCTCTTTATTTTTTCATTGGGCACCACATTGACTATGGTAATAAGCAGAATCTGTATGGAGCACAGATGAAATGGAAGATCAGTTTTGGGAAGTATTCCGCCGTGGGTTTCTTCGTTTGCCGTAATGTAATACACAATCTTTACAATCTCGGAAATGATTCCGATAACCAGAAGTATCTTACATACAGCAGCAAGCTTTACTTTTCTTGACAGTATGCTCAGCAGAATTATTGCAGCAAGGCATATGCCAAGAATGATAATATGTTTTTCACCAAACATTTTTACCCTCCTGTTTTTATGGATTTATGATAATATTATAATGATAATATGATAAATATATAAATTTGTCAATATTTGCAGTATTTCAGCGATTGATTCGGTTGTTTCTTCACTATTGAATTATCATTTTTACTTTGATAAAATTATGGGTGGAAATTTTATTATTCGGAGGCATTAACATGGAAATGTGGACAAATCTCGGAATAGAGAAAACAAAAGATATCGATGCCATCACCGAGGCATATCATGAAAAGCTGAAGCTTGTTCATCCCGAGGAAAAGCCCGAAGAATTCATGGCTCTCCGCTCGGAATATGAGGAAGCTCTCAGGTTTGCTCAACAGACAGATGAAACAAAGGAAAAGGAAAAGACTCCCATCGATTTATGGGTAGAAAAAATCGAGGAAGTCTATAACGATATTTCACGCAGAACAGATATAAACGAATGGCAGGAGCTTTTAAAGGACGATGTATGTCAGGCTCTCGATTCAAGAATTGATGCAAGAAATGCATTCCTTCGTTCTACCATGGAAAACAGTGCGCTTCCTATGAGTGTCTGGAAACTCCTTGACGACGAATTTTCCTTCACCGAAAACAAGGATGCTCTTTATGAGATATTCCCCAAGGACTTTATCGACAACTGTGTTCTGTCAGGTCTTGTAAACACCCCATATGTACCGTATGAGCTTTTTGCAGAGGGTACTCACGGCAATCCTGACTGCTATTTCAGTCTCTACAGCAAGGCTCTGAGAGAATGCCGCAACAAAGAACTTGAAAATGCCGAGGCTACCATAGCTGATCTTGAAAAAACAGGCTTTGACCATCCCTATACCGATGTGATCAAGGCTCGTCTGGCTATGGACAAAAAGGAATTTGACAAGGCTCTTGAAATTATTGAGCCTCTTTGTGAAAAGTATCCCGAAGATCTTGGAATCAGAAGCCAGCGTGGCGATATCTTCTACTGTGCTGACAGATTTGAGGAAGCGGTAAAAGATTATGAATTCCTGCAGACAAAGGGACACAACAGTTCGAAATATGTATATGCCCAGTGTCTGATGCAAATCGGTCAATATGTCAAGGCAAAGGATATACTCGTAGAGCTGTGGCACGACTATCCCTTTGAAAATTCTTTCAGAAAGGCATTTGACGAGGCCTGCGAAAAGGTAAACGAATACTACGAGCAGAAGCTTTCCGACGGCACTCTCACTGTAAGCGAAACCATCGACTATGCATGGAGCTGCCTGCAGTCCAATCAGAATGAAAAGGCAAAGGAACTTACCGATCCCCTCGAAACCGATGATCTTGCTGAAAAGTGCGATCTTCAGAATCTCCGAAGCAAGCTTTACAACAATCTCGGTGACTGTGAGAATGCCCTGAAGCACGCCGAGGAATGGGAAAAGGCTGTTATCGCTCTGCCCGAGGGTGAAACCGAGGAAGAAAAGAAACGCAAGAATAAGCTTGACGATATCTATTATGTTCAGGCTCATACCCTTATGAAAATGGATCGTGCTGATGAAGCATTTGAGAAAGCTGCTCTGTCAATCGAAGCAGGTCCCCAGCGCCGCAGCGAATGCCACGATCTTCGCAGGGTTGTCCTCAGAATAAAGAAGGATTTTATCGGCGCACTGCATGAGGCTGAGGCTATGGTTGAAGCAAAACCCGGCTCCTGGACCTATTATGTTCTCGGTACCGAACAGTATGAGCTTGGCAGGCTGCAGGATGCATTCAACAGCTTCGGTGAATCCCTTGAATACACTCTTGAGCTTGAATGCTACATCTACCGTATCCGTATTCTCTGCGATGCTGAGCAGTATGACGGTGCTGAAGAAATTATCTCTTACCTTGACAGCCACAATATTCAATCTGATTCCCTTTCCTACTGCAAGGCACGTGTGCTTGAAGGCAAGGGCGAAAATGAGGAAGCACTTAAAATCTATTATTCCATTATGGAAAATGAAAATAACAACAACTCGGATATAAGCTTTATTCACGATGTTTATTATCGTGTCGCTGAGCTTGAACGTGCAAACAAAACCAATGACGAGGTACTTGAACTTGTCAACAAGGGACTTGAGAAAAAAGACAACTATTATGATCTGCTTTATCTCAAGACCACCCTTCTTGAAAACAAGAATCAGCAGGAAGAAGCTATAAAGATCTATGACAAGATTGAGGAAGAATATCCCAACAGATATGAACTGAACATAGCTTACGCAAATGACTATTATGATCTCAAGAACTACGAGAAGGCACTTTATTACTACTTAAGACGCCTTGAAAACAGTGAAACTGCAGGCTGCCACGATATGGCAGGTCTCTGTCTGCTTTACCTCAATCGTATTGATGAGGCTCAGGAACACTTCAAAAAAGCAGTTGAAATAGACAGCAGCAGCGTAAGACTCAATTCAAACCTCGGTCTTTCCTATGAGGACAAGTTCGACTTTGAGAAAGCTATTGAGATTCACAAAAAGGCTGTGGAGCTCAACGATGCTCTCGATGACGAAGAACGCAAGATATATCCCTACCGCTGCCTTGCACGTGCATATGCCCGTGCAGGAAAATATGAGGAAGCTGCTGAATCTTATCGCAAGTGTCTCGGCATCTTCGGCAGGCCTGACGATGCAAGATATGTTATTGAAACATATATCGAAGCAGCCTGGCTTGAGAAGGCAGAGGAATACATCAACAAATATAAGGCTGAAAGCAGAATATCTGAGCTTCAGTATCTGCTTATGATGGCTGATGTTCGCAGAATGCAGGGTAAATACAAGGAATATTTCAAATTTATCAGTAAGGTAGATAAGGATACTACATTCTACTGTTCAAGACTTGGCAGATACTACTTCAACGAAGGTAAATACCAGAAGGCTCTTGAGTTTTTCGTAAAAGGCGATGAAATAGAGGCCAATCAGCTTGATATGTTCAATGATTTTATCACCTGCTACAGAAAGCTCGGTGATAATGCCGCAGCTGAGGTCTGCGTCGAAAAGGCTCTCAGAGCACTGGAAAGCAGACGCTGGGACGGCGATGAGTTTGCAATGAAGCTTACAAAGTATGCTCTTGTATATACCGCCGCAGGTCAGCCCGAAAAGGCAAAGCCCTATATCGACGAGGCTCTCTCCATTCCCCTCTGCGAACACTGCAGATACAGCAAGTGCAAGGATGCATATCTCGCTCTTGCAGAATATTACGAGGCACTCGGTGATTATGACAAGGTAATTGAAATCTGCCGTGAGGGTCGTGAAATCGCAAAGGATGAATATGACTTTATCTACATTGCAGAGCGTATTCGCCGTGAACACAAAAAAGAGCTTAAAAAGGAAAACAGAAAATGATAATTGGTATAGATTTAGGCACAACAAACAGTCTTGCCGCCTACTATGACGGCAAGACTGTGAAGATAATCCCCAACCGCCTCGGTGAGCATCTGACTCCTTCTGTGGTCAGTATTGACGATGACGGAACCGTACTTGTAGGCAAAACCGCACTTGCACGGAGTCTGCGCCGTCCTCTGTCCTCCGCTTCGGTTTTCAAGCGCAGCATGGGCACAGACAGGGAATATACTCTGGGAGATAAGAAATTCCGTGCAGAGGAGCTTTCTTCCTTTGTTCTCCGCTCACTGAAAGAGGATGCCGAGGTTTTCCTCGGTCAGAAGGTTGATGAAGCTGTTATAAGTGTACCTGCTTATTTTAACGATATGCAGAGAAAGGCAACCAAACGTGCAGGTGAGCTTGCAGGTCTTAAGGTTGACAGAATTGTAAGCGAGCCTACTTCCGCTGCAGTTGCTTACGGTCTTATGGACAGCAGAGAAAGGGCTAAGTATCTTGTTTTTGACCTTGGCGGCGGAACTTTTGACGTTTCTATTCTGATTCGCTCCGGCAAGATAATCGAAGTTCGTTCCATTGCAGGCGATAACTTCTTGGGCGGTGAGGATTTTACCGATGTTATTCAGCAGATGTTCTGTGACAAATGCGGTGTTAATATCCTCTCCCTGACCTATGAAGAGCGTGCTCAGATAAGAGAGCAGACAGAAAAATGCAAGTGCGCACTGTCAAATGCTCCTGCTGCTTTTATGGAATGTACAATCGGAGGCGTAAAGAAAAGCTTCGCAATTAAGGCCGAGGAATATGAAGAAGCCTGCGAGCCTCTTTTTGAAAGGCTGAGAAAACCCGTCGAGCGCAGCCTTAAAGATGCAGGCATCAGAGCTGCTGATATTGACGAGGTTGTTCTTGTCGGTGGTGCAACAAAATCAGCTGTTGTTAAAAAACTTGCTGCAAGAATGTTTGGCCGAATCCCCCGAGGCAGCGTGAATCCCGATGAAGTAGTTGCTGTCGGCGCAGCACTTCAGGGTGCTATGAAACAGCGTGCTGCAGCTATAAAAGAAGTAATTCTTACCGATGTTTGTCCCTTTACTCTCGGCACCGATGTTGTTCACGATAACGGAATGTTTGAAGAAAGCGGACATTATCTTCCCATAATTGAGCGCAACACCGTCATACCTGTCAGCCGTACTCAGACGGTATACACCGCAAGTGATTATCAGACCGTTGTACGTGTCAAGATTCTTCAGGGTGAAAGCCGTATGACAAGAAACAATCTCCTCATCGGCGAACTCACAGTGCCCGTACCTCCCAAGCCGAAGGGTGAGGAAGCGATTGACATAACATATACGTATGATGTCAATTCCCTGCTTGAAGTAAAGGTTCGGGTTCATTCCACCAACCTTGTAAAAACCATGATAATCAAAGGTAAGAATAATAAGATGTCTGACGAGGAAGCTCAGAAACGCATGGAGGAGCTTTCCTATCTCAAGATAAGCCCGAGAGAGCTGGAAGAGAACAAACTCGCACTGTATCTTGCAGACAAGGCATACGAGGAAGCTACCGGCGACAGAAGACTTGTTTTGGATCGGTATATCAGTGCATTTGAAGGCGCTATGCGCAAAGGTGATGCTGTTGAAATTGACAGAACAAGAAAAGCTCTTATCGACTACCTCGGTTAATTAAAATCAAAAAGCTACGGAGTTGACATAATCTCCGTAGCTTTATTTTATTCACTGATCAGTTTTTCTATGATTTCAACAAGTCCTTCGAGACCTTTCTGATCAGTCTCACTGAATCTGTCCAAAACAGGACTGTCTATGTCCAGTACGCCAAAAATACTGCCGTCGCCTTTATGTATCGGTATCACTATTTCTGAATTCGATGCGCTGTCGCAGGCTATATGACCTGGGAATTTATGAACATCAGGCACTCTCAGAGTTCTGTTCTGCTCCACTGCCGTGCCGCAAACTCCCTTACCCACAGCTATCTCGGTGCACGCAGTCTTTCCCTGAAACGGTCCCAGAACGAGCTTTCCCTTTTGCATAAGATACAAGCCTGCCCAGTTTATATTGGGGAGCGAGTTAAAAAGCAGTGCAGATGCATTGGAAAGATTTGTTATAAGATAAGGAACATCCTGCGTCAGAGCCTCAAGCTGGCTGTTTAAAATATTATAATCTGTCATTTTATTTCCTCGCAAAAGACGAGTTCAGCGTTTCACATTTTATGATATTTCA
>JAZUNN010000040.1:0-7237 GCA_045604155.1 Acutalibacteraceae bacterium | reverse complement strand
ATATGATTTCTTTTTCCGTGATACCTGTTTCCTTTTAATAAAGCGAGATCTTCTGTGTTATAAACATAATCCCATTCATTACGAGCGTTTTCAATTTTAAATTCATCACCAAAAGCATTGTAAAGCTCATTGGCTTGACACTTTTCAGCGACAATTTTAAACTCAGAACCTGTTTTATATGACTCATTTCTAATGATTTCAACAGCATTTCTGATATTATATACCCCAACAGGATATAAGAAATAGCTACCCACCTCAGATGTATGACCTGATATTAGAAGCATTTCGTCAGAAGTTAATATTTTAGTCTGATATCTCTGTGCCCACGTATAAATTGCAGCAAAAGAATATAAGCTTCCTTCAAATTTTGACTTAGAAAGAATACTGTCAATTAATTTTTTGTCTTCTATTCGAGGTACACGAAACTCAGACATCAATAACCCCACTTTGTCTTAAGGCATCAAATACTTTTTTTCTGTTTTCATCAATGGAAAGCATATCCCCATTTTCGGTAAGTTCAACACGAATCCAGCCCAGCTTATCCGATGCATATCTTACTGCTTCATAGCAGGAATTCTGAAAAGCAAGATTACTTTCGTGTATATCTTTTTTCGATTCATCTCCATTGTATCGTTCACTCATTTTTTTCTGAGCAATCACAGGAGGAACATCAAGATATATTACCGCATCAGGTTTAGGGAGTTCCATTCTGGAAAATTCAAATTCATAGAGCCATTCAAGAAACTCATCCCAATTTTCTTTTGACAGCTTCGGCATCTGGTAAGGAATATTTGATGTTGCATATCTATCGCAAAGAATAAGTGTACCTTCCTCGTAATCCTTTTTCCAGAAACGCTTATAGCTCGCAAATCTGTCAACTGCAAAAAAAGCAGAAGCAGCATAGGGATTTACATCCATAGGATCTTTACCGAATTTTCCATCAAGATACATTTTTACAAGTGCAGAAGATGGTTGGTCGTAGTCAGGAAATGTAACTCTTTTAACAGGAATTCCCATATCGCAAAGTGTTTTATATACTGCAGCGGTATGAGTTCCCTTTCCGCTTCCGTCAAGACCTTCAATAACAATTAGTTTACCCATACGATCATCCCTTAAGCAGTTCAGAAAAATACTCTCTGACTTCAAGTACTTTACCGCAAGTCATTTTACCTTCAGGGCATGCTCCGTAAAGGCATGGAGGTCCGCACTTTGAGAAAAGTGAGGGAGAAACCTCGCTGACAAGCTTCAGCATCTGGCATGCTACATCTCTTATCTCCCACTGTGCACGGTTGCAGCAGCGATGAGCAAAGAAATTATGCAGACTTCTTGCATTCATTGTCATAACAATCTTTGTTGCCGCAGCATTTGGCAAAACAAATCTTGCATCTTCAATAGCCATCTTTTCAGCTTTTTTTGCAGCTTCCTTCTCACTGACACCTGATTCAATAAGCTTCTTTTTATGCTTTTCAAAAAGAATATCAGTAAGTCTGCAATAGTCCTCCATATCCTTGTCCATGGCTTTTTTGAAAATTTCAGCAGCCTCAGGATCTGCAGCAATTTCAGGAGGTGTTACGTATTCAAACTCATTGATTTTAACATAGCGCTGACTCTGAACACTGAAAGAAGCAATTCTATGTCTTGTAATCTGAGCAAGCAGAGAACGTGATACTCCCTCTATACCAAATGTAAATGATGCATGTTCAATAGGGCTTTCATGTCCTATTTCTGCCAGCATACCAACAAATGATTTTACTTTTTCATCGGAAAGTCCGTTGTACAGACCCTCAATATCCGAGGATGAATAGCAAAGCTTTGCAGCAGCTGCAACGGTCTTATCAGGTGCAGGAGTATGCGCAAGTAAAATTACCTTTGCCATAATTTCACATCCTTAATTAATTACGTGATCTCTCTGAAAAATGCTCCAGAGACTGTTATTTCTTGTTGCCATAAAATAATTATATCTTACCTGTGTACCCGAAGCATTACAATCCGCTTCAAGATCAAGATAATAGTATATGCCATTCAGATTAAGTCGGTTCCAGTAATGGTCGACATTTTTTTCAAATTCTGTTCCGCTGTTCAGAACAAAATACCCGGATACAACCTCACAGTTATATCCACAAGCATTCAATACAGTGGATAAAACAGCCGCATAATGCCTGCTGTCGCCTTTTTTGTTAAGAATATAGTATTTAACATAATCATTTACGCTGACGCTGGAAGTATCCTCATCAGAGTAAATAAAATGTTTACCTACATATTCATAAATGTTCGCTATAATCTCAATATCATTTTCTCCTGACAAGGCAATATCTTCAATCATTTCTGCTATCGCAACATCAATTTCAGAATCACCTGTCAGTTTCTTTGCACCAACTGTAAGTCCGATTTCTTCTGCGCTTGCATACACAAGAGGTCTTGAACTTACAAGCTCTGCAATATAAAGGAGAGGATCGGATGAGGCAAAAACATATTCGGCCGAAACAACCGAACTCATGTTTGCACGGCTCTCAAGCATGGATTGATACTCAATCCAGCTTGCTTCTTTCTCCGCTGATTCAACAAGATCTTCAAGTTCATTATAGTCAACCTGAACATCCTGCTGAGAAGATACTGTGTAGCTTCTTTCCTCGAGAAAAATCTCCTGCATGGGTTCAACTTTTACAGAAGTCTTATCAGCAATAAGATTAATTCCAAGTACAACAACACCGACAACGGCTGTAACCGAAAGAAGACCTATAAGAATAATCTTGCCTATGTCAGCAATTGATTTATTGCTGAGGTCAGAAATATATCTGTCTTTTATTACTGTAATTGCAGATGTCTGACCCGGAACGGGAACAAGCCTCCACGGATCAATATTACCGTATTTATTGATCGCTCTCCAAAGAGTCTCTTTTTCATCTTCTGTAAGGGGCGGCGGAGTTGTACCCGCCTCCCCTTCATGCATCATGGAAAGTCGATTTGAGCGCACCAGTGCACGGAATGCCTGCCTGACACAATCACGCTGCCATGCATCGATACTGGTACTGTGACGAAGCTGCGACAGATTCTGATACATATATACATATGCATTTCTGGAGATCAGTTCTGCATCAAAGCTATTGAAAGTGCATTCATATGCATAGCAATAAACTCTGTCGCAGGTTCTTGAATATAATTTGAGAAAGTTTTCTCTTTTATTTTTTTTAGCGCTATTATTTGCAGCCATTTTAAATCTCCATTATGAGAAATATGCAACACCGGATTCAAAGAGCTTCTGATCCTTGTTGCCGGGAACATTAGCATAGAGGTTATCTCCTCTGCGCTCGGAGTGACCCATCTTACCGAGGATTCTGCCGTCAGGAGAAGTGATACCCTCGATAGCCATAACAGAACCATTGAGGTTCCAGTCGGAAGTACCCTGAGGCACACCGTTATAGTCGGTGTACTGAGTAGCGATCTGACCGTTTGCAAGAAGCTGGGAAACTACCTCGCTGCTTGCTGCGAAACGACCTTCACCGTGAGAAACAGGAATAGCATGAACATCACCGATCTCACAGCCTGCAAGCCAGGGAGACTTGACAGAAGCAACTCTTGTATAAGCCATACGGGAAATATGACGACCGATTGTATTGAATGTAAGTGTGGGGCTGTCTGCGGTAATATCGCAGATCTTGCCGTAAGGCAGAAGGCCGAGCTTGATAAGTGCCTGGAATCCGTTGCAGATACCAAGAATGAGACCATCTCTCTGCTCAAGAAGCTTTGTTACAGCCTCTGCAACAAGGGGATTTCTGAAGGTTGTTGCAATAAACTTGCCGGAACCGTCAGGTTCATCACCGCCGGAGAAGCCGCCGGGGAACATGATTATCTGGGATTCCTCAATGCACTTGACCATTTCTCTGATGGTTTCCTCAATTGCAGAAGGAGTAAGGTTTCTTACAACAAGGATCTTGGGATCAGCGCCTGCTCGCTCAAATGCACGGGCAGAATCGACCTCGCAGTTTGTACCTGGGAATGCGGGAATAAATACTCTGGGCTTTGCATATCTGGGAATGCAGATTCCACGTACATTTCTCTTACTCATAAGAGGAATTGAGTTGACTTCAGGCTCACTTCCTGCCTTTACAGGGAATACGCCCTCAAGAGTCTCGCTCCATGCCTTCTTAAGTTCATCAAGAGAAACTTCTGTGTTTTCTATGTTAATAGTATTAGTATTTACAGTAGAACCAAGCTCGACAAACTCAAGAGACTCATGAATTTCTGTGTCCTTTGCAAGCTCAGCAACGATGCCGCCGGAGAGAGGTGCAAACAGAAGCTGTCTGTCATCGCCTGTTACGAAATTGAATCCTATATCATTACCGAATGCCATCTTTGCAACAGATGCAAAGATACCGCCTTCCTTGACAACAGAAGCAGAAAGAACACTACCTGAAGCACACATGCAGAAGAACTCATTGTAAAGTGCGGAAAGCTTCTTCCATCTGGGAAGATGTGTTTCCTCGTTTACGGGAATCGGGAAGAATACAACTCTGGAATTATCCTTCTTGAAGGATGCGGAAATGGTCTTGGAAGCCTTGGTCATTGCAAGAGCAAAGCTGACAAGTGTGGGAGGAACATCGAGATCATTGAAGGAGCCGGACATGGAGTCCTTCCCGCCGATAGACGGAACACCAAGCTTAAGCTGTGCCTTGAGAGCACCGAGAAGTGCTGCAGTGGGCTTGCCCCAACGGGATGCCTTGTCGCCAAGACGCTCGAAATATTCCTGGAAGGTAAGTCTTGCGGAAAGTGCATCGGCACCGACAGCAGCAAGCTTACTGAGGGATTCTACAACAGAGAATGCAGCACCGTGGAAGGGGCTCCAGCGCATATGACCGGGAATAAAGCCATAGCTCATTGCGGTTGCTGTATCGGTCTTTCCGTGCTCAAGAGGCAGAGTTGCAACCATTGCTTCCTCAGGCGTAAGCTGATTCTTTCCGCCGAACGGCATAAGAACAGTTGCAGCACCGATGGAGGAGTCAAAACGCTCGCTGAGACCTCTCTGGGAGCATACGTTAAGTCTTGCAAGATCCTTCTTCATTGCCTGTGCAAGAGTGATGCACTCAAGCTCAGCAGGGACCTTGGTTCTGTAATCATCAGACTTCTTGGGAGCATGAATCTTTGCCTCAGCCTTCTGACGTACACCGTTGGTATTGAGGAATTCACGGGAGATATTAACGATAACCTCGCCTCTCCAGGTCATTCTGAGTCTGGGATTCTCAGTTATCCATGCAACTTCATAAGCTTCAAGGTTTTCCTCGTCAGCATATGAGATAAACTTCTGAACATCTTCCTTTGCAAGAACAACAGCCATTCTTTCCTGAGACTCAGAAATTGCAAGCTCAGTGCCGTCAAGACCGTCGTACTTCTTTCTTACATCGTCAAGACGAATGCTCAGACCATCGGAAAGCTCGCCGATTGCAACGCAGACACCGCCTGCACCGAAGTCATTGCAGCGCTTGATCATGGAAGCAACTTCAGGCTTTCTGAAAAGTCTCTGAATCTTTCTCTCTGTGGGAGGATTACCCTTCTGAACCTCTGCACCGCAGGATTCGAGGGATTCCTCTGTTTGAGCCTTGGAGGAGCCTGTTGCACCGCCGCAGCCGTCACGGCCTGTTCTGCCGCCGAGAAGAACAACGATATCGCCGGGCTGGGGCTGCTCACGCTTTACATTTTCTTTGGGAGAAGCACCGACAACTGCACCGATCTCCATTCTCTTTGCCATATAGCCCTCGTCATACAGCTCAGTTACCTGACCTGTTGCAAGTCCGATCTGGTTACCATAGGAAGAATAACCTGCAGCAGCACCTGTGGTGATCTTTCTCTGTGGAAGCTTTCCTTCCATTGTATCCTCAAAGGCAGCAGTAGGATCGCCTGCGCCTGTAACACGCATTGCCTGATAAACATAAGCTCTGCCGGACAGCGGGTCACGGATTGCACCGCCGAGGCAGGTTGCTGCGCCGCCGAAGGGCTCGATCTCAGTGGGATGGTTATGAGTCTCATTCTTGAACTGAACAAGCCATCTCTGCTCTTCCCCGTCAATTACAGCGGGAACTTCGATAGAGCAAGCATTGATCTCTTCACTCTCGTCAAGATCGTTGAGAAGTCCACGCTTCTTTATAGTCTTTGCACCGATGGTACCCATATCCATAAGAGTAATGGGACGCTTTGTATCTTCGCCGTAAACTTCGGTTCTTGCAGCGAGATATTCATCAAATGCCTTCTTGATAACTTCGCCAAGACCACTTTCGTCAATGTCGATATCGGTAAGCTCAGTAAGGAATGTTGTGTGACGGCAATGGTCACTCCAGTATGTATCAATAACCTTAAGTTCTGTGATCGTCGGATCACGCTGCTCAGTATCACGGAAGTAGTCACGGACAAATACAAGGTCATCCTTTGTCATAGCAAAGCCAAGCTTGCTGTGATACTCTTCGATCTGCTTCTTCTTCCATGAAGTAAAGCCAACGATATGCTCAACATTCTCGGGAACAGGATATTCCTGAGTAAGGGTTTCAGGTTTTTCAGGAGAAGCCTCACGGGATTCAACGGGGTTTATGATATAGCCCTTGATCTTGTTAAGTATTTCTTCATCAATGTCACCGGTGAGAACATATACTCTTGCTGTTCTGATTTCAGGACGTTCACCCTGGGTCAGCAGAGATACACACTGTGCAGCAGAGTCGGCTCTCTGGTCATACTGTCCGGGAAGATATTCTGTAGCAAAAACAATGTCTCCCTCATTTGTCGGGAACTGCTCTGTATAAATTGTATCTACCGGAGGTTCGGAGAAAATAGTACCCTTAGCGGTTTCAAGATCTTCTCCATAAAGTCCTGATACATCGTAGCGGTTAAGAATTCTGAGAGTTTCAAGCCCTTTGACACCAAGATTAACCTTAAGGTCAGACAAACAGCTCTGTGCCTCAACATCAAAACCGGGCTTTTTTTCTACAAACAGTCGTATTACGTTGTTCATACTTGATTCTCCTTTATGTGCCATTCTGGTTCATTGCCCTTATTTATTAATAATACCACAATATATTGATAATAACAACATAATTTTTTATATAGTTGATTATTGTTAAAAAGTTAATATTTTCAACTGTTTTTGAGTGAAAATTTATGCCAAAATAAACTTCTTGACAAATCTATGTATTGATGATATCATTTCAAAAGTTATTTATCGGGGTGTAGCTCAGTTTGGTATGAGTGCTTGGTT
>JAZUNN010000039.1:0-18505 GCA_045604155.1 Acutalibacteraceae bacterium | reverse complement strand
CTCTCCAGTCGCCGAGCTTGAGCATACCCATCTTGACTTTTCCAATCATTGTTCTCTTAAGTCTCATAACTTCCAGCGAACAATCCTCGCACATTCTTCTTATCTGACGGTTTCTGCCCTCGTAAAGTGTAATCTGAAGTACACTTCTCTCGGGAGCTCTGGAAATAATCATGATATCGCAGGGAAGTGTCTTCTGTCCGTCAAGCATTATGCCTGTCTGCAGCTTTGTTATAGTTTCGTCCTCTACCCTGCCTCTTACAGTTACACGATATGTTTTTGATACATGACTTCTGGGGTGGCTTATGTAATTTGCAAATTCACCGTCATTTGTCATGATAAGCAGTCCTTCACTGTCACGGTCAAGTCTTCCTACAGGAAAAACACGGGCTTCAATATCACGCACAAGCTCTGCGACGCACTTTCTGCCCTGCTCATCACTCATGGTTGTAATATATCCACGGGGTTTGTTCAGCATATAATAGTAATTTTTGCGAGCTTCAGCCGCAATTACCTTTTTGCTGCCAACTGTAACCTTGTCTCTGTTTGGGTCTATCTTATCACCAACGGATGCAACTTTTCCGTTGACCTTGACTCGTCCGAGTTTTATCATTTCTTCAGCCTTGCGACGGGACATCACACCGCAATCGGCTATAAATTTCTGAAGTCTTACTTCCATTTCATACCGTCCTTTTCACAGATAAACGGAAGGCAGCAAAAATGTTACCCTCCGTTTTTATTTTTAATTGCATCAATATATGCTGTGAGCCATGGCTCATCCACCGCATCAACTCCATTTTCGGATACATACGGAAATTCAGCAATTACATTGTTTTTGTATACATACTGAACAGAACCAAGCAATTCACCTTCGCCGATAGGAGCATAAAGGAACTTGTCTGTATTGACAACTACCTCTATTTCATCCGAATATTCACTTCTTACAGGAAAATCAGCAACTTCAGAATGAAGATTCACAGTATCCTGTGCTCCGCCTACCACATAAGAAACCTGACGTGAATACGAATCATTGACATGATAGGTTGTATAAAGCGAAAGAGCATAATCATAAAGTTTTCTGTGATCGTTGAATCTGTCCGGACCGTTAAGTGTTGCACAGACAAGATTAACTCCGTCTCTTTCAACGTGAGTGATAAGGCAATATCCCGCTCTGTCAGTGTAACCGGTTTTCAATCCGTCGCAGCCCTCATATTTCTGAGTGGATACAAGAAAATTGTGGGTGTAAATATATCTTTTGGTTTTTGGATTCCCAAGATAGATTATGGATTCAACTGCGGAAGTTATTGAAATAAGATCTTCATTTTTTGATGCCTCTGCACCGAGCAAAGCCATGTCATAAGCAGTTGAATAATGTGCACCGTCGGAAAACTCGTCAAGACCCGAAGGTGTATCAAAATGGGTATTCAGCATACCAATTTCTGCTGCACGTTCATTCATCATGGAAACAAAGTTTGACTTTGTTCCTCCGACTGTAACTGCAATAGCATCAGCAGCATCATTACCGGAAATAACCAACGCACCGACTACAAGGTCGTAAAGAGTTATCTGCCATCCCTCTTCAAGTCCAAGCAGTGTACCCGTTGCTCCGATCATGTCCCTGGTTATTGTAACATCATCACCAACATTGCCGCTTTCAAGCGCAAGCAATGCAGTCATGATCTTTGTGGTACTGGCTATAGGACGCTGAGCATGTTCATTTTTGGCATAAATAACCTCACCGGTGTTTACATCAATTACGCAGGCAGACTGGGATGATATCTCAGGTGCATCAGCAGGTGTGTTCAGAAATGAATTAAAGACATAAACCTGCTCACTGCTTGCAGAAACGCTGACAGCAAACACTGATGAAATCAGTACAACGGCAAGTATTGCACTGATAAATCTGGAAACTCTGTTCATATATTCCTCCAAAACGTTTTTCCGAAATATTCCGGAGCGCTTTGTTATTATTTACAGATTATGCAAAATTAATCATTGGCAAGAACATCTTCGTTCTTTGATTTTTTTGATGCAATAATGTCTGAAATTTTATCAACTATATCAGGAATCATTGCAACAGCTTTGTCTGCTGCATCAGGCTTTGAATTGATGGGAAGCATTTTTACGGATCCGCTTGCAGTAATTACAATAAATGCAAGTGGTGTTACTGTAACGCCGGCTGCAGAACCACCGCCGAAAAGATCTTTCTGATTCTTACTTGGAAAATCCGAGCCACCTGAAGCAAACCCATAGGTAACCTTTGAAATGGGGATAATGGAATGTCCTTCACTGACAATAGGATTTCCCACAACAGTGGAAACATCCACCATCTGCTTTATTTTTTCAAGAGTTGTATCCATAAGACCATTGATAGGATGTTCTGCCATTTAAAAGCACCGCCTTAATTTGTTTTCATTTCCGCTGCAGCAAGTTTTTCTGCAACCTGACGCTTTGTTTCCGATACTATCAGATCGAAAAGCAAAGCAATTACATGACCTATTATAATTATTGGACTTATACGAAGTGTAACATTCAGATCAACCTGATCATATTCAAGCTTATTGTTAAAATCAGGTTTCATGTCAATTGTATGTTTATAGGATTTAATATTCTGAAATATAAGTGAAAGCAGCGGATAAACTATTCCGCAGAGTTTCCCGTATCTAAGCGCAGCTTCAGCTGCATCATCTCCTGCAACATCAAGTTTCAGGTCAAATTTTGAAACATGAACTCCTCTGAGGACTTTGACAAAGCGACCGAATACAATCAAAAGCACCTGCCACAGAAAGCTTATTGCTCCTGCTGCACCTCTGTCATCGAATAATGCTTTGAATCCCGCTTCATCAGAAATATCTGCATATGTCTGTGCATTTGATTCCTGCCCGTAAGATATTCCGATAAGATATCTCCAGAATTTGAGGACAAGTCTTTCAATAAGCCCGGGTTCTTCTTTGTCAGACGGATAAACCTTAAATCTGATAAAAAGGAATCTGATATCTGCAGAAAGTTCGTTATCAAATTTTATGTAAGCAAATGCAGGTATGCAAAGGATAATAATTATCAGTCCGATAATCGACAACAGCGCAATGCCGATTATTTTTAAAATCAGCAAAAACACCGCCATCATTCAAACCTCCTTATTCCTCATCTTCAGATTCTTCCGTTTCTTCCTTTTCACGCTGCCGCTGAATTACTTCCTCAATGCTCATCTGACCTTCAATCTCACCCGACGGAGTATCCCCGGGAAGTGAAGGAAGATTTTCAAGAGATTCAAGTCCAAAACAACGCAAAAACTGAAGTGTAGTCTTGTAAAGCATCGGTCTGCCGGGCACCTCAAGTCGACCGCATTCCTCAATAAGACCTTTGATAACAAGGCTCGACACAACACCCGAACAATCAACACCTCTTACCCGTTCAATAAAGTTCTTTGTAACAGGCTCGTTATATGCAACAACAGCAAGAGTTTCCATTGCCGCAGCCGAAAGAGGTGTGTTTCTTCTTATATCGAGCATTGCCCTTATCTGAGGCGCAAACTTCTCAACAGTACAGAGCTGATACTTATCATCAACCTTAACAAGAGTAATACCTCTTTCGTTGTCACTGAGAGATTCTCCAAGCTCTCTGCAAACATAATGAATTGTAGGTTCATCTGTTTCGAGTACCTCTGCAAGTCTGTCAACAGCAACAGGTTCACCGCAGGCGAAAAGTATCGCCTCAACAGCGCTTCTTAATTCTTTGATTTCCAAATACGTCCACCGCCGTCTGCCATCGTGAGATTTTCGTCTTCGTCAATCTCAATACGGTTCTTTTTTATAAGTTCGAGAAGAGCAAGAAAAGTAGCGACCATCTCACTTCTCGATTCTGCATTTTCAAAAAGCTCCTCAAAAGTGACCTTTGTCTTTTTATAAAGTCGTTTCAATATGAAAACAACTTTTTCCGGAACTGAAATTATTCTTGTTGCCACAAGAGGTGTAAAGCTGTCCACAGGAGGCGGAAGCTTTTTCTTTCCTCTTCCTACGGCAGCAATATATGCCTTATAGATAATAAGCGCATCGTGAGAAAGTGTGTATGTCCTGTCAAACTCAACGGGAGATTCATCCTTTACAAATGAATCAAAGTTTGCACGAAGAGCCAGCTTTTCAGCAATCTGCTTGCAGAGCTGGTATTCCATGAGTTCACCGACAAGTTCTTTTTTAAGTTCTTCTGCTTCTTCTGATTTCGGCATCAGGCTCACTGTCTTTATATAAACAAGTCGTGATGCCATGGTAAGAAACTCACTTGCAATATCAAGATTTTCCCTGCGCATATATTCTATGTGCTCAAGATACTGAGTAAGAAGCTCTGAAATCGGAATATCAGTAATATCAAGTTTGTTTTTTGAAATGAGATGCAACAAAAGGTCAAGAGGTCCTTCAAACACCTCAAGTTTATAATTCGGTTTTTCCATATCCGCTAACCTATGCTCGCTACGCCAAGACCAACAAGGTCAAAAAGCCAGTCGATGCATATCCATAATCCGTTGAAAATTGTATTCCCCATCCATGCAAGAGGCTTATCAAGAATTCCGGTATATATAATTGCAAAAAATGCAATCATAATGTACATACTGTACTTTCTTGTAAATTCCGAAATCTTGTATAAAGTTCTGTCGGGAATAAAGGCAGAGAGAATCTTTGATCCATCAAGAGGAGGAATGGGAATAAGATTGAATACAGCCAGAGAGATATTGATGGTTATAAGTGTAAAGAAAATATAATGAATAATCTCAAATGTCTGATTATATATATACGGCTTTCCGCCGAAAACGCAGAAATTATTAAGGTTTGTGAATGGAGCAGCTTCGGTAAGACCAACACCGGAAAAACAGCAGATAAGTCTGAAAATAATCATTGCGATAAGTGCAAAGATAAGATTTGACATGGGACCTGCAAGTGCAGTAAGAGCCATACCTCTCTTAACATGTTTTCTGTTTGTGAAATTATACGGATTGACAGGTACAGGCTTTGCCCAGCCGAATCCGATGACCATTATGCAGAGTGCACCAACCCAGTCAATATGTGCAAGAGGATTGAGTGTCATTCGACCTTTCAGGCTTGCAGTATCATCACCCAATGCATATGCCATTCTTGCATGTGCATATTCGTGAACGGGAAGAATTCCAAATATAATAAGACATCTGACAGCTAAACCAACAAGAATCATCGGTAAACTCAGACCTAAAAACCACATAGCTATACCTCCGCTATTATATTGGTATTAATTTTACATCATAGGGAATAAAAAAACAATAGTTTTTGTGTGTACATTTTGATTTCTTTTTGTTGACGGACGGAAGATATTGCGGTATTATTAACTGTGATTGAAATTCAAATAAAGGGTGGTTATATCCATGAAAGCAAGAACAAGATTTGCACCCTCTCCTACAGGCTATATGCATATAGGAAATCTTCGTACAGCACTTTATGAGTACCTTCTCACAAAGAAACTCGGCGGTGACTTCATTCTCAGAATCGAAGATACTGATCAGGGACGATATGTCGAAGGCGCTTGTGAAGTTATCTTCGCAACCCTCAAGGAAACAGGTCTTAACTGGGACGAAGGTCCTGACGTAGGCGGCGATTTTGGTCCCTATATCCAGTCTGAGCGCAGAGATATTTACAAAAAGTATGCCGAGCAGCTCTGCGAAAGCGGACATGCATATTATTGCTTCTGCACCGAGGAGCGTCTCGCACAGGTAAGAGAAGCCGCAGGCGGTATCGCAAAGTATGACGGTCACTGCCGTGAGCTTACCCTTGAGGAAGCACGTAAGAGAGCTGAAGCAGGCGAGCCTTATGTTATTCGTCAGAAGATGCCCAAGGAAGGCAAGACTTCCTTTGACGATGCTGTATTCGGCACTATCACAGTAGACAACGAGGAGCTTGAGGATCAGATTCTTCTTAAATCCGACGGTCTGCCCACATATAACTTTGCAAACGTAATCGATGATCACCTTATGAACATCACTCACGTAGTCCGAGGCAGTGAGTACCTTTCCTCCACCCCCAAATACAACCTTCTCTACGAAGCATTCGGTTGGGAAAAGCCCATCTATGTTCACTGCTCTCCCATTATGAAGGACGCCCAGAACAAGCTTTCCAAGAGAAACGGCGATGCATCCTATCAGGATCTGGTTGCAAAGGGCTACCTCACCGAAGCTATCATCAACTATATTGCTCTTCTTGGCTGGGCACCTAAAGGCGAGCGTGAGATTTTCTCTCTCCCCGAGCTCATCGAAGCATTTGATATTGATGGCATCTCCAAGTCTCCTGCTATCTACGACCCCGACAAGATGCGCTGGGTAAATGCTGAATATATCCGTGCAATGGATCTCGAAAAATTCCATGAAACTGCTCTTCCCTTTATCCGTCAGGGAGTACAGAGCGAACAGGCGGATACAATGCTTATTGCAAAGTGCCTGCATCAGAGAACCGAGGTTCTTTCTGAGATTCCTGCACAGATTGAATTCATCGACACTCTTGACGATTATCCTCTTGATTTCTTTGTAAACAAGAAGTCAAAGAGTTCTGTCGAAAGCAGCAAGCAGATGCTTGAAGCTGCAATTCCCGAGCTTGATGCTATTACCGAATGGAACACCGAATCAATCCATGATTGCCTTATTAATCTTGCAACCAGACTCGAAGTCAAGAACGGACTGCTCATGTGGCCTGTCAGAATCGCTGCATCCGGTCGTATGGTAACTCCCGGCGGTGCAGTTGAAGTTCTTGGCATTCTTGGCAAGGAAGAGTCCATGCGCAGACTAAACATCGGTCTTACTAAGCTCTCCTGAGGAGGAAATAATAATGTCTGAAGAAATCAAAAACATCACAAACGAAGAAAACGCTGCCGGCAGCTTTATTGAGCAGGCTATAATCGACGATCTTAAGCCCGGACAGCGCTGTGAAGGCATGAAGGTTCACACCCGTTTCCCGCCTGAACCCAACGGCTGGCTGCACATCGGTCACGTAAAGGCACTCTGCATTGACTTCGGCATGGCTGAAAAATTCGGCGGTACCTGCAACCTTCGTATGGACGATACAAACCCCACCAAAGAAAAGGAAGAATTTGTCGAAGCCATCAAAAACGATATCCACTGGCTCGGATATGACTGGGACAACTACTGCTTCGCTTCCGAATATTTCCAGCAGACCTATGAATTTGCTGTTGAGCTTATCAAGAAGGGTCTTGCTTATGTCTGTGAGCTGACTCCTGAGCAGATGAAGGAGATGCGTGGTGACTATAACACTCCTGCTACCTCTCCCTATCGTGACAGACCTATGGAAGAAAGCCTTGATCTTTTCGAGAGAATGAAAAACGGTGAATTCCCCGACGGTAAGATGACTCTCCGTGCAAAGATCGATCTTGCATCAGGCAACTGGAATATGCGTGATCCTGTTATCTACAGAATCAAGCACATGACACACCATCGCACAGGTGACGAATGGTGCATCTACCCCATGTATGACTTTGCTCATCCCATCGGTGATGCTCTTGAGCATATCACACATTCCCTCTGTTCTCTTGAATATGAAGACCACAGACCCCTTTATGACTGGGTATGCGATCACGTTTCAGTTCCCAGCAAGCCTCGACAGATTGAGTTTGCCCGTCTGGCAATCGACTATACAGTTCTTTCCAAGCGTAAGCTGCGCAAGATGATTGAAGACGGTATCGTTGGCGGATGGGATGATCCGAGAATGCCCACTCTTGCTGCTCTTCGCCGCCGTGGCTACACCCCCGATTCCATCAAGAATTTCTGTGAGAGAATCGGTGTTGCAAAGAATCCTTCCACCGTTCAGTGGAGTTTCCTTGAATTCTGCCTGCGTGAAGATCTTAATGCTCACGCAACAAGAGCAATGGCTGTTCTCAATCCCGTAAAGCTTGTTATCACCAACTATCCCGAGGGACAGACCGAGGAATTTGAGGTTGAAAACAATCCTCAGGACGAGAATGCAGGCACCAGAAAGATCACCTTCAGCCGTGAGCTGTATATTGAAGCTGACGACTTTATGGAAGTTCCCGAGAAGAAATACTTCCGTATGTTCCCCGGTAATCTCGTACGTCTTAAGGGCACTTACATCGTAAAGTGTACAGGCTGCAAGAAAGACGAAAACGGCAATGTTGTTGAGGTTTACGCAGAGTATGACGAATCTACCCGTGGCGGCAATCCTCCCGAGGGCGTAAAGGTCAAAGGTACTATCCACTGGGTCAACTGTGCAGATGCCGTTGATGCTGAGGTCAGACTTTTTGACCGTCTGTTCACTGTTCCCTCTCCTGATGCAGCTGATGTTGATTTCATGCAGTTCATCAACCCCAACTCTCTGACCGTTCTCAATGGCTGCAAGCTTGAGCCTTCTCTGGCAAAAGCAAAGCCCGGTGATGGTTTCCAGTTCCTCAGACTCGGTTATTTCTGTGTTGATAATGTTGACTCAACACCCGAAAAACTTGTTTTCAACCGTTCTGTTGAACTCAAGGACAGCTACGCAAAATAAATAATCAATAAAGCTCGTTCTTTTATAAGAACGAGCTTTTAATTTTACATTATAAGAAAAAGGAGAAGCATCAGCTTCTCCTTTAATCATTAAATTATGCCTTGAAAAGAGGCTCGCTCTTGCCCTTCTGGAAGAGAATGAATGCAGCGGTCTCAAGGCTTGAAAGAATAAAGACAAACCATGCGCCGAAACCGGGGCCTGCAGCACCATAATAAGAAGCCATTACAATCCAGGTAACTATCATATACAGAAATGTGATAAGTGCAGGTGCAGCACAAAGTACAATCTGAGGAATGGGAAGCTTCTTGGGAATAAAGAGGTTAACAACCTGAAGTGCAATAACAGCAACAATTATAAGAATAGTGAATATTCCAAATGTAGAAACTGCGCCAAATCCGTCTATCATATATTTGACATATCCGGGAGCAAAAGAGCATTCAAACAGATTTGCTCCACCCTTCATTCCTGAAACAGAAAGCCATGCAAAAAACATTGCTATGAAATAAAATGTCCAGGTGCCCATTTTAATAAACTTAAGAACAAATGAAGGGAACGGCAGTTTAACTATAGCATCTGCAGGGACAGGATAATCCATAAATGAATTTCCAGCTGCTCTCTGACGGGGCTGCTGATATACCGCCTGCTGGGGCTGCTGGGGCTGCTGGTACATCGGCTGCTGAGGCTGCTGATACATCGGCTGCTGGGGCTGCTGGTACATCGGCTGCTGGGGCTGCTGATACATCGGCTGCTGGGGCTGGGTATAGAAATTACCCTGAGCAGCATTATCTGCAGCATTCTTCAAGGAAGTACCGCATTCAGCGCAGAACAATGCATTGTCATCATTTTTTGTGCCACAATTCGAACAAAACATATTACTTACCTCCAATGGTTTATTGTAATCATTTTACACGATTAAAACATTAATGTAAATCATTATTACGAAAAATTATCTTTCTTCACGGAAATAAAGCTGTCCAAGACTTGCAGGTCCAAGATTTTCCTTTTTCTTTCTAAGACTTACAAAAATAAGAACAATAATAGTTGCAATATACGGAGTCATTTCAAACAACTCCTGTCCGCCTCGGCTCATATTTACTATTCCTGAAATGATTCCATCAAGGAATTTATTATCCTTGTCATATTCAATCGATCTGAGTATGACAGGAATATAAGTGCTGAGCCAGTAAAGAGCACCGAAGAAATATGCACCCCAGATAGCATTTATTGATTTCCATGATGTGAAAATAACAAGTGCAACCGCAAGCCAGCCAAGTGCTTCTATATCACCGCCATTGCTCCATGTGCCCTTTGTGTAGTCCATAACAAAAAACACACCGCCAAGACCGGATATACCTGCACCTATACATGTGGCAAGATATTTATACCTTGTTACATTAACGCCTGCTGCATCTGCGGTTGCGGGATTCTCGCCAACTGCACGAAGATTCAGACCAATTCTTGTTTTGTTGAAGAAAAGCTGAAGCAGAATTGCAAGAATTACAGCAAGATAAACCATAAATCCGTAGTAGAAAAGAATTCTTCCGACTATACCAAGATTGGCAAGGAAAGGAATATTGGCTCTGAATGCAGAACTTGTAACATCAACACGGATCTGTCCAACGCCGCCTGCGGACTTGTTCAGAAGACCACCAAAGAAGTTTGCAACACCAGTACCGAAAATGGTTATGGCAAGACCGGTAACATTCTGATTTGCTCTGAGTGTGATTGTAAGGAAGCTGTATATAAGACCGCCGAACATTGCTCCAAAGAAACCGCAGAGCATTGCAATAACAACACAAAGAAGCTTATTGGGAGTGTCAACTGCATTTTCATAGAAGAAAACGCCTGCAAGACTGGAAATACCGCCAAGATACATGATACCCGGAACACCAAGGTTAAGGTTACCGGACTTTTCGGTAAGAATTTCACCTAATCCGCCAAGCATAAGTACTGTACCAAAAATAACAGCTGCCTGAATATATGTTATGATTGCATCCATTTACTTATGCCACCTCCTTTTCCTTGTGTCTGAATACAAGACGGTACTTGATAAAGAATTCACATCCAAGGATGAAGAAAAGAATAATACCTGTGATCATATCAGATATATATTCATTCATATTGAATCTTGATGCAATTTCACAGGCTCCCATGTCAAGGAAAACAATAAGGAATGAAACTGCAATCATTACGAATGTATTGAACTTTGCCATCCATGCAACAATTATAGCAGTAAAACCTCTGCCGCCTGCTGTGGTTGTCGAAATGGTATGTCCTACACCGCCAACTGCAATGAAGCCTGCAAAACCGCAGATTGCACCGGAAATAAGCATGGTTCTGATTATAACCTTCTTGACATTGATACCTGCATATCTTGCAGTGTTTTCAGATTCACCGACTATGGAAATTTCGTAACCCTGCTTGGTTTTCTTCAGATAGAAATAAACAAGTGCTGCAAGACCGATTACAAGAATGACATTGAGCACATATTTTTCTCCGAATATTTCAGGAAACCAACCCTCTTTTCCGCTGAGGTTGATAACACCAACGGAGTTGGAGTTTTTGGGATTTTCCCAGAGAGTAACAAAATATGCAGCAAATCTGATTGCAATATAGTTCATCATAAGGGTAAACAGGGTTTCATTTGTTCCCCATTTTGCCTTAAATATTGCAGGAAGAAGTCCCCATAATGCACCGATAACAAGGCTCGATACACCCATAAGGATAAGAAGAAGTGTCTGATTAATATCCTTGAAATAAATCATCATTGCAGCAGATGCAATAGCACCTACAAGTATCTGTCCTTCTGCACCGATGTTCCAGAATCTCATTTTAAATGCAGGAGCAAGTCCGATACCGACACAGAGAAGAAGCATTGCATCTCTGATTGTATTCCAGATAAGATAATCTGTTCCGAATGCACCTTCAAACATAGCAGCATAAACAAGGAACGGATTCATCTTTGTCAATGCCATTATCAGAAGACCCGATACAACAAGAGAGGCTGCAATCGCAGCTGCACGAATAAGCAGCGACTTATGAAACGGAATTTCTTCTCGTGCAACCATTCTGACAAAAGGCTCATGAATCTTCGCAGTCTTTGTGCCGAGTTCATTATTTTCTGCAACTGTCATTATGCTTCACCCTCCTCTTTAAGATTTGTCATAAGCAAGCCGACTTCTTCCTTGGTAGTTGTACGTCCGTCGACAATACCGTTTACCTTGCCTGCACACAGAACAATAATTCTGTCACAAAGCTGAAGAAGTACGTCAAGATCTTCACCGACGTAAATAACCGCTACACCTTTTTCCTTCTGCTCATTGAGAAGTCGGTAAATTGTGTAGGATGTATTGATATCAAGGCCTCTTACCGCATATGCAGTCATAAGAACTGTAGGAGATGAAGCAATTTCACGACCGACAAGAACTTTCTGAACGTTACCGCCTGAAAGTCTTCTGACCGGTGTGTTTACACCGGGAGTTACAACACCAAGCTCTTCAATGATCTTTACAGCAAGACGTCTGGGGTCTTTTGTATGAATAAACGGAAGCTTACCTTCACTGTAATTCTTGAGCATCATGTTTTCTGTCATGCCCATTGAGCCTACAAGACCCATACCCAATCTGTCCTCAGGAACAAATGACATATGTACACCGTACTCTTTGATCTGCTTCGGTGTTTTTCCGATAAGCTGACGGCAAAGAGCTGTATCAGGCTCGTAGAACTCAACACTTCCTGTTTCAACCTTCTGAAGACCTGCTATTGCCTCAAGAAGCTCCTTCTGTCCGCAGCCGGAAATACCTGCAATACCAAGAATTTCGCCGCTGTATGCAGTAAAGGAAACGTCACTGAGAACATCTCTGCCCTCTACATTCTTAACGGTCACATTGCTTACTCTCAGTCTTTCTTCCCTGTTCTTTGGTTCAGGGCGATCGATATCAAGCTCAACCTTTTCACCGACCATCATTTCAGTAAGAGAAAGCTCAGTTGCATTCTCTGTTGGAACTGTACCGATATATTCGCCTTTTCGAAGAACTGCAACACGATCAGAAATCTCAAGAACTTCGTGAAGCTTATGAGTAATGATGATTATGGATTTGCCATAGTCACGCATATTTTTGATTACAGCAAACAGCTTCTTTACTTCCTGGGGAGTTAGAACAGCTGTAGGCTCGTCCAATATAAGAATATCTGCGCCTCGATAAAGAACCTTGACTATTTCCAATGTCTGCTTCTGTGAAACAGTCATATCATAGACCTTCTGATTGGGGTCTATGTCAAATCCATATCTTTCGCAGATAGTATTTACTTTTTCATTGATAGTCTTTTTATCGAGCTTCATGGAGCCTTCATCAAGACCAAGTACAATATTTTCTGCAGCAGTAAAAACATCTATCAGCTTAAAATGCTGATGGATCATTCCTATTCCTAAATCAAGTGCATCTTTAGGTGAGCGAATAGTTACGGGCTTTCCGTAAAGAGAAATCTCACCCTCGTCAGGGAAATATATGCCCGAAAGCATATTCATCAAAGTTGTTTTGCCGCTTCCGTTTTCACCAAGCAAAGAAAGAATCTCACCACGGCGTACATCGAGATTGACTTTGTAGTTTGCTCTTACGGAACCAAAGCTTTTTGTAACATTTTTCATGCTTATGGCAATCGGCTGTTCCATGCGCATTCTCCTTTATCTCTGATTATTGACCTATAAAGAAAACAATCCGCATAGCTGCGGATGAGAAAACTGACCCACAGGAGAGGACTGCTATGCCCTCTCCTGTGAATTTGATTTTAATTAGTTGTTGTTAAGCTCAACAATACCGTCGATGCGGATTTCAAAAGCAGGAGCAGCACGAAGCTCACTCTCATGGAAATAACCGTCCCAGATCATTTCGTTGCCTTCGAAGCCCCAAACAGTGTTGTAGGACTCAAGAGTCTTGCCGCCTACAGTAAAGTTAGCGCAATCGAATACGTGGAGCTCGTCAGCCTTGATGGACTCGATAGCAGCGTCAACAGCTTCCTGAGTACCCTCAGCGCAAGCAGGACCAAGTGTGGTGATTGCAACTGCGTCAGAAGCATAACCCTCAGCCCAGTCGGTAACGATAGCTTCGTCGTTCATGTGAGCCTTGAATGCATACTCATAGTATACAACCCAGTTGTTGGTAGCAGAAGTAAGAGCTACATCGGGAGCAACCTTGAGCATATCAATGTTGTAACCAACAGAATAGCAGACAGTACCCTCTTCGAACTTAGCCTGAGTTGCAGAAGGTGCACCGGTGGAGCCAGCATGCTGGCCGATGATAACACAGCCGTCAGCAATGAGAAGGTTTGCAGCCTCTGCTTCGCCGGTGAGGTCGAACCAGGAGTTGGTGTACTGAACTTCCATTGTTACATTTTCAACAACGGACTTGATGCCGAGATAGAATGCAGAATAGCCGGAAACAACTTCAGCATAGGGATATGCGCCGACATAACCTACCTTAACGTTGCCCTTGGAGTCGTAGTTAGCATCGGTGAGCTTGCCGTCTGCAACGAGCTCAGCAATCTTCTTACCAGCAACAACGCCGGAGATGTAACGGGACTCGAATACCTTTGTGAAAGCATTGGAGAAATTGGAAAGACCACTCTTAGCAGCTGTATCACCGGTCATTGCAACAAAGGAAATCTCGGGATACTCAGCAGCGATCTGCTGCATATAGGTCTGATGACCGTAGCTGTTGGAAACGACGAGAGTGCAGCCCTTGTTTACAAGGTCAGCAGCTGCATCGTAGCATGCCTGATCCTCACCGATGGTGTACTTCCAGAGAATCTGGCTGTCAGCAATACCAAGATTCTTTGCAGCACTCTTGATACCGTTGATGTGAGCCTCAGTGTAACCCTCATTCTCATCACCGATGAGGATAACACCAATCTTGATGCCGTCTGCAGCATCGTCGGAGCAGCCTGCAAATGCAACAGTCATAGTGAGGACCATTACAAGAACAAGTGCCATGGATAAAAACTTCTTGAACATTTTTTCTCCTCCTGAATTTTTTTATAAAAAGCTTTTCGCCTTTTACCGTTATAAAATGCACCTGGAATATTAGCAGAAAATTACCCGTCCGTCCTCTGTCATTTCTTTGACTCGAGCAAGTGATTCAACACGAACTCCCATCTGCTTTACAATTTCTCCGCCGTTCTGGAAAACCTTCTCAACCGCAATTCCGGCACCGACTATCTTTGCACCGGCAGCTTTGATCAGATTAATAAGCCCTATAAGAGCATTTCCTCTTGCAAGAAAGTCATCAATGATCAAAACATTATCTTCTTCTGTCAGAAAATCCTTTGAAACAATGATGTCATATGTAGTTCCATGTGTAAAGGATTCTACCTTTGCAGTATAAACATCACCGCTGATATTCTTTGTCTTGTTCTTTTTTGCAAAAAGAACAGGGACTTTAAAATATTGGGCTGCAATTGAAGCGATAGCAATTCCGGATGCCTCGATTGTAAGAATTTTTGTAACGCCGCAATCTCCAAACAGTCTGAAAAATTCTTTTCCGAGCTCATTAAGAAGATCGATATCTATCTGGTGATTGAGAAAACTGTCAACCTTCAGAACGCTTCCGTTTTTCACCTTGCCATCTTTTATTATTTTCTGTTCAAGCAGCTCCATATATTATTCCTCCAGACAGAATAAGGCCATTCTTTTTTCGACATAATATTAACATATACTTAATAATTATTCAAGTATGCTAATAATGTAATTTATCAAATAATGATCATTTTTCTTTCATCAAAATACAAAAATGAAAACACGAATAATTATATTTTTTCTTCAACAAATTTAAGGCATCTCTCAAATACATTTTCCTTGTCTGTTTCATTGAGGACCTCATGTCTGTCGTTTTCATATAATTCTATATCTATATCTTTCATTCCGTGCTTTTCAAACATTGAATAAACTTCTTTTACGGCTTTCCCCTGTGCACCTACGGGATCCTTATCTCCTGCAATAAACAATACCGGAAGATCTTTGTTCATCTTTCTGAGATTTTTCTTTTTTCTTATAAACTTAAGACCCGTAGCAAGATCCTTGTATGCGCTGCAGGTGAAAATAAATCCGCATCTTCCGTCTGCAATATACTTGCGAACAACATTTTCATCTTTGGTAAGCCAGTCATAGGGTGTATCTGCGGGCTTGAATGCCTTGTTGTAGCTTCCGAATGACAGACTGTTTATAAGCTTACTTCTGTGTTTTTTTCCACAGAAGAAACCGATGAATGAAGCCATTTTCTTGAGCATTCCAGCAACTGCACCGGGCAGATTTCCTGTTCCTGAAATTATAACCCCCTTAAGCCCTTCAGCTTTTTCTGTGCAGATATACGTCCTTGTAACAAAAGAGCCCATGGAATGACCGAGGATGTAGTATGGAATGCCGGGATATCTTTTCGATATTTCCTTTCTTACATTATCCACGTCTTCAACCAAATGCTGCCAGCCGTTCTTTTTTGCAAAATATCCAAGCTCTTTCTCTGAATCTGCAGTTGTACCATGTCCGAGATGGCTGTGTCCTACAGCCATAACCCCTTTAGTATTAAGCCATCTTGCAAATGTATCATATCTCATGATGTGTTCTGCCATACCGTGAACAATCTGAATAATAGCCTTTGGCTCATTGCACTCCCAGATTACGGTATTAACATTTTTTTCCTCAACGTTTGATGGAATATTAACTGTTTTTACTGTTGTCATAAAGTTCACTCTCTTTCTATTTTATCTATAATAAAGAGACCCTATCTTACAAATTATACTATCATATATATAATTTTTCAAGTATAAAAGCTGCAGCAAACACTGCAGCTTTTATATTACTTATTCTTATTCTTTTTTGCTTTCTTTTCCTTTTTCTTCTTGAATATCTCAACATCAACAGTTTCAGGAGGAGATTCAAGCTTTTCAGGATTTTTGAGCATTTCTTTCATCAGTTTGAATGCCTGAGAATACTGATGACCGGAGGCAATTCTTTCGTCCATGACAAGTCCCATGGGCATATGACGTTCAAGAACAATTTCTCCATTCTTGCCTTTCTTCGGGAGATACTCAGAATTGCCCATGGTAATAAGCATACTTGTTGTACCAAACTCATAAATATGATGATGGATATAGTTGGTTCTGATGCTTGCAAGGTTGGAAATTGTCATAGTTACATGGAAAGGACTTGCATTGATTATTGATCTGGGCAGCCATCCACGCCTGTCAAGCCACTTGAACAGACCGACACCGACATTGCAAAGTCCGGGAATGGAAAGAAGCACTTTCATAAGCCTGTCAGTAGAATTGGAACCTTCCTGAGCCTTATTGTCAGTAATCATCTTATTCATCTTCTCATTTACATCGAAGATTGTATCAGTCGGTTCAAAACGTACCTTTGTCATGGTAGACTCAGATTCACCGGGTCTCATAACAACCATACCAACCCAGATTCCATCTCTGGCATAAATCTTTTTATTTACAACAAATCTGTTAAGAACACAATTCTGTGATACAGCTCTGACAAATGCAGCAATGACAAGAGAAAGATGGCTGATATCCACACCCTCTTTATGCTTCTTCTTAAGATACTCATGCATCGGCTCATAAGGATATCTTTCTGTACATGAATTCATTGCGTCGTATCTTTTATCCATTATATAGGGTACAATTCTGTACATCGCACTGCAATTCTTTACTTTTTTGCCATCTTTTCTGCCCAATCAGAACACTTCCATTCTTATTTGTATTTAATATCAGCTATTAAATATTATAATGTTTCATAATAATTTTTCAATACTTTTAATAAATATTTAAAAAACAGAAAACCCCCGAAGTTTTCTTCGGGGGTTTAATTCATGGATTATTCCTCAACAGGTGCTTCTTCAGCAGCTGTTTCAGCCTCGAGAAGCTGACGGATGGAAAGGCTTACTCTCTTACGCTCGAAGTCAACCTCGGTGATAACAGCCTTGACAGTGTCACCAACGTTAACAACATCTGTAGGAGCATTTACTCTCTGAGTGGAGAGCTGAGAAATATGAACAAGGCCATCGATGCCGGGAAGGATGCTGACGAATGCACCGAATGCAGGTGTGCCGACAACCTTGGACTCGATAACAGTACCAACAGGATACTTGACCTTCATGATTTCCCAAGGATTGTCCTCCTGCTTTCTGTAGCCGAGGGAAACCTTCTTCTTCTCTTCGTCGATCTTCTTGACGTAAACTTCGACAACATCGCCTACGTTTACAACTTCAGAAGGATCGCTGATTCTCTGCCAGGAGAGCTCAGTAATGTGTACAAGTCCGTCTACACCGCCGATATCGACGAATACACCGTACTTGGTGAGAGAACGAACGGTACCGGTGTAGATCTTGCCGACCTCAACCTCGGACCAGAACTTCTTCTCTGCAGCTGCACGCTCACGGCGGGAAGCCTTATTGATGGAACCAACAGCACGACGACGGCTGGGTGTTACTTCGAGAAGCTGGAACTGAACCTTCTTCTTGAGAAGATCTTCCATGGAATCATTACGGGAAATGGTTGCCTGAGAAGCAGGAACGAAAACACGTACGCCCTTGTAGGAAACAACTACGCCGCCCTTGTTGACTTCGGTAACAACACCTTCAAAAGTAACGGGCTCTTTTTCTTCTTCCTTGACTTCCTCAACTGCTTCTTCAGCAGTCTCTTCTGCTGCATCAAGGGTATCCTCTTCGTCATCGAAGCGGCGTCTCTTTCTCTCAACAATCTTGGGAGCTGCTGCCTTGATCTCGTCCCATGCCTTAGCGGAATCGAGAAGCTTCTTGGAGAGGTAGATGTAACCCTCCTGGTCGTTGGTGCGCATGATCATAAGCTCAAGCTCATCGCCGACCTTTACAACGTCACTCGTTGTAAGGTTGGGATCATCTGTAAGATCCTCAAGCATAACGATACCGGACTGCTTTCTACCAACATCTACATAGATTTCGTTG
>JAZUNN010000038.1:0-22685 GCA_045604155.1 Acutalibacteraceae bacterium | reverse complement strand
TGGAGTAGATACATTTAAGAAACGCAAGTAAACTTACGCGGCTGGCAGACCGTAATTACGCGTTAACGCGTTCCGCGAGGAATAGAGGGCTTCGCCCGCATGTGAAAAACCCCCGGTTTTACCGGGGGATATTTATTTTTTATTTGAAAACTGTTCAATGCCTCCCTCTGATGAGGGAGGTGTCACAGCGGAAGCCGTGACGGATGGAAAAAACTGAGTTTTTATTTTATCTGTTTCTTAATAGCCTTAATATCGCTTTCGGGAGCAATTTTCACAGCCTGCGCAAAAATTCTCTCATAAGCCTCGGCTGCACTCATGGAATAGCAGGATGCTATATGGTCATGAGGAAAAAGACTTTCAGCAGCAGAATATACTCCAACCGCCCAGCCGTAAGGCTCACCTTTTTTATTCACACGCCTGCGAAAACCTCTTGTAACAATATATGTCTGCATTTCGAGCTGAGTTACAACAGCGGAATATCCTTTTTCACCGGAAGCACCGCCGAAACCTGCAAGAGTTTTAAGCTCAGAAGACAAAAGCTCACCGTGCTTTTCGAGTGTGTCCATTATCTTTTTCTGACGCAGTGTGGCAAGGTCATCATCCCATCTTGCGTCAAAATCATAACCGTCACGTCGATATGCGGCGAAAATCGGAAACCATTCCCGTGAAATAAATCCTGCCTTGTTTCCGAAAAATTTTCCGTAGGCAACTTTACCCCGGGCGGCGATTTCTGCACGCCATTCCCATACATCAAGAGCATCGCCTGTCCACCAGTGAGCCCCGGGACTTACAGCCTCTGCAGAAAAATCAGGTGCACCTTCAACGCTGAAAAGCGGGAGTAATCCCACTTTTTCGATATAATTTTCAAGTTCTTCAGGACTTTTTATCAGTGCGTCCTCATCACTCATACCCTGAGGATGCCATTCACCGTCAATTACTGTCATCGGAATTCATCTCCAGATCCCATATTTCGGGACAGACTTCGTTTATCTTATCACGGAGCTTGAGAAAATCATCGAAAGCCTCGGGCTTTTTCCTCGGATCACGGAGAAGTGCGGCAGGGTGGAGGGTTGCCATCATGAGCACGCCGTTCTTTTCTGTAAAAACACCGTGTTCTTTGGTGATTTTCATATTGGGGTTGATAAGCTTCATGCCCGAAATTCTTCCAAGACAGACAATGATTTTCGGACGTATGATTCTCACCTGCTCTCTGAGCCACTCCATGCAGGCTTCCTGCTCAAAGGGCTCAGGATCACGGTTTTTCGGAGGTCTGCACTTGACGATATTTGCAATATAGATGTTCTTTTCACGGCTTAAGCCCACAGCATCAAGCATAAGGTCGAGAAGCTTGCCTGCACGCCCGACAAAGGGCTTTCCGGTAAGGTCCTCCTGCTCGCCGGGACCTTCGCCGACGAAAAGAACCTTTGATTCAGGATTGCCCACGCCGAAAACGAGATTTGTCCTGCCTTTGCAGAGTTCGCATTTATCACAGCCGAGACATTTTTCATAAAGCTCGGAAAGTTTGTTGCTCATAGTATCATTCCTTTCAAGGATATTATATTGTATAATATCGTAGTAAATCAATACAAATCTATTGAAATTCGGGGAAATCTGCGGTATTATGTTATATGTACCAATTCGGCTGTCCACGGGCAGACCGTAGATAATAAAACCATTGAATTATGGAGGAATAAAAAATGAAAGTATTGGTTGAAACTTCCGCACGTCATGCACACATCACCGCTGAGCATCTCGCTATCCTTTTTGGTGAGGGCCATCAGCTTACAAAGAAGAAGGATCTTTCTCAGCCCGGCCAGTTTGCCTGCGAAGAGAGAGTTACCGTTGTAGGCCCCAAGGGCGAGCTCCCCGGTGTTTCCATTCTCGGACCCGAGAGACCTGCTTCCCAGGTTGAGCTTTCTCTTACCGATGCACGTAAGATCGGCATCATCGCTCCCATCCGTGAGTCCGGCGACGTTGCAGGCACTCCCGGCTGCAAGCTTGTCGGTCCCTGCGGTGAGGTTGAGCTTACTGAAGGTGTCATCGCTGCAAAGCGTCACATCCACTTTACTCCTGCTGATGCAGAGACATTCGGCGTAGCAGACAAGCAGATTGTTTCCGTAAAGGTTGAAACCGACGGCAGAACCACCACCTTCGGTGATGTTGTTGTAAGAGTAAGCCCCAAGTTTGCTGCTGCAATGCACATTGACACCGATGAGTCCAACGCTGCAGCATGCGCAGGCGTTGTATACGGTGAGGTTATCGCTGACTGATAACTCCCTTAACCTACCTTGAAGGAAGTGATGCGTTTGCAGTACGGTTCACGTTTTTTAAGACATGAGCTGAAATTTCTTATAACCTATGCGGACTACTACAATTTAAAAGCATCCCTCTGTGCTCTCCTTGACCATGATGAGAACTCTGTTGAAGACGGATATCTTATCAGAAGTCTGTATTTTGACGATATTCACGACAGTGCATATACCGACAAGGAAAGCGGCAAAGGCAGACGCAGAAAGCACCGCATACGCATATATAATTACTCTGACAGCGTCATAAAATACGAAATCAAGGACAAATACGGTGATTTCATATCGAAGATCTCCGCTCCTATATCTCGTGAAGAATGCGTAAAAATGATAAATACCAACTTTGATTTCATGATAGGCTCCGAGCATCCCACCCTTCGTGCCGGTTATATCGATGCAAAATGCGGAATTCTCAGACCAAGAGTCATAGTTGATTATGAAAGAGAAGCATTCGTGTGCGAGGAAGGCAACGTGCGTATCACCTTTGACAAGGACGTGCGCGCAGGTATAGACAGCTTCGATATATTTGACAGCGGCATAATAACAGTGCCCACGCTCCAGCCCGGCACACTGGTGCTGGAGGTCAAATATGATGATTTCCTGCCGAATTTCATCCGTAAGGAACTGAAAAAGGTGGACAAACGTCCAATGGCAATATCCAAATATATACTCTGCCGCAAGGCGAAAGAAACATTCTACAGGAGGGAGATTCCTTATGAATCTGTTTTTACAGTCGGACCAGTCAAGCTTCAGTGATATTTTCAAGGATAAATTTATAAGCCAGTTTACAGAGAATCAGCTGGATATAGGCAGCGCAGTTGCTGCAGTGCTCTTTGCACTTGTAATGGGTCTTGTGATTTTCGCAGTCTATAAGATCTGCTACCGAGGCGCAGTTTACAGCTTCAGCTTCAATGTATCCCTCGTAATGATGGCAGTTATCACCTGCGTTATCATACTTACAATCAGCTCAAATGTTGTTCTTTCGCTCGGTATGGTCGGTGCTCTTTCCATCGTACGATTCCGAACGGCAATAAAGGATCCTGTTGATATCATGTTCCTTTTCTGGGCAATAACAGTCGGTATCGTAGTCGGTGCACACCAGTTTACATTTGCACTCATCTCAACTGTACTTATTGCACTTCTCTGCTTCGTATCTCTGATATTCAGAAGCAAGGAAGGCGCTTACCTGCTGATAATCAAGTATGTTCCCGGTGCAGGCCCCAAAATCGACAAGATCATCGAATCTGTACACGGCAATGTAAAGAACAAGACAATCCGCAAGGGCGTTGCAGAGGTTATCATTGAGATATCCGGCAGAAATGTACAGCGCAATCTTGTTGAGGGGATAAGCTCCATTTCCGGCGTTGACAGTGTTGTTCTTGTAAATTACAACGGTGATTACGCAGAATAAAATATCAATAATAAAATCAGGCAGAGCGCCATGAGCGCCCTGCCTGATTTCTTTTTAGCTGAGTTCAAACATTCCTGTGTAGAGCTGATAGTATTTGCCTTTCTGAGCAATAAGGGTTTCGTGATTGCCTCGCTCAATGATTTTTCCTTTTTCAAGGACCATGATTGCGTCAGAATTGCGAACAGTGGAAAGTCTGTGAGCGATAACAAAAACCGTTCTGCCTTCCATAAGCTTATCCATGCCTTTTTCGATAAGGCGTTCTGTACGGGTATCAATGGAGCTTGTAGCCTCATCGAGAATAAGAACGGGAGGATCGGCAACCGCCGCACGTGCGATTGCAATAAGCTGACGCTGTCCCTGAGAAAGGTTTGCACCGTCTGCAGTAAGCATGGTGTTGTATCCCTCGGGCAGATGCTCAATAAACCAGTGAGCATTTGCAACCTTTGCGGCTGCAATACATTCCTCGTCTGTTGCATCAAGCTTTCCGTAGCGGATATTCTCCATTACAGTGCCTGTGAACAGGTGAGTATCCTGCAGTACCATTGCAAGAGAACGTCTGAGATCGTCTTTTCTGATCTTGTTGATGTTGATGCCATCGTAGCGGATTTTTCCGTCGGGTACATCATAGAAGCGGTTGATAAGATTTGTAATAGTGGTTTTGCCTGCGCCGGTAGAGCCTACAAATGCAATCTTTTCGCCTTCGTTTGCATAGAGAGAAATTCCGTTGAGAACAGTTTTATTCTCTTCGTAGCCGAACACAACATCCTCAAATTCAACCTCACCCTTGAGAAGGGTGTAGGTGATTGTGCCGTCGCCGTGAGGATGCTTCCATGCCCAGATACCTGTTCTTGTATCGCTTTCGGTGATATTGCCGTTTTCGTCAACTTTGGCATTGACGAGCATTACGTATCCGTCGTCCGTTTCGGGCTGTGCATCGATAATCTCAAAGATTCTCTCGGCACCTGCCAGAGCGGTGAGGATTGCATTTATCTGCTGACTCATCATGGAAATAGGTCGTGCGAAATTACGGGTAAATGTAAGGAATGCAGCCAGAGTACCGAGGGTGACCCATCCAGTAAGTATTGCGATTACAGCACCTACAAGAGCAGTGATAGCATAATGGATGTGAGAGAGGTTATTCATTATGGGACCGAGGATATTTGCAAAGGTATGAGCATTGGTTGATGCCTTTGCAAGGTCATTGTTGAGAGCATCAAATTCTTCTTTGACCTTACCTTCATGACAGAAAACCTTTACAACCTTCTGACCTTCAATCATTTCCTCAATATGACCGTTAACCTTACCGATATTCTTCTGCTGCTCCATAAAATATTTGCCGCTTTTCTTGCCTATGGTGCTGACAAGGAAGAGAATAACGAAAAGCATAAGAACAACGAGGATTGTCAGCTGCCAGCTGAGAATGCACATCATAACAAAGACAGAAACAACAGTAAGCATGGAGGTTATGAAGTTTGTTATGGTGTTGCTCATGAAATCACGGAGAGCATCGATATCACTGGTATAACGGCTCATAAGCTCGCCGTGGGTATGGGTATCAAAGAATTTTATTGGAAGCTTCTGCATATTGGAAAACATTTCAGTTCTTATGGTCAGAAGCGTGCGGGTGGAAACCTTGAGCATAAGTCTGCTGGATATAACACTGAAAAATACAGCGCATATATATATCACAGCAATAATAATTGTAGTGGAAAGAAGGTTTTCAAAACGGGTCATAGAAGGAATAAAGAGATCACCTTCTTCAATGCTTATGCTGTCGATAAGAGGCTTGAGAAGATATGTTGCGGCAACTTCAGCCACAGCAACGACGATTACAAGTGTCAGAATTATTATCATGCTGAACTTGTAGCGGAACATATAGGAGAGCACACGTCCGAGAGTCTTGCCGGCATTTTTGGGTTTGGGACCGCCTGCCATACCCTTTTTGCCGCCTATTTTAGGTCCTGCCATTATTCCTGCTCTCCTTTCTGCTGAGATTCATAAACCTCACGGTAAATTTCATTGCTTTCGAGAAGCTCATCATGGGTGCCTACAGCATTGATTTTTCCGTTGTCCATGACGATGATTCTGTCCGCATCAGAAACGGAAGAAATTCTCTGAGCAATGATTATTGTGGTTGTGTCTGCAAGCTCTGTTCTCAGAGCCTCACGGATGGATGCATCTGTTGCAGTGTCAACTGCGCTGGTGCTGTCGTCAAGAATGATTATCTTAGGCTTCTTGAGCAGGGCACGTGCGATACATAGACGCTGCTTCTGACCGCCTGAAACATTTACGCCGCCCTGACCGAGCTCGGTGTTATATCCGTCGGGGAAGCTTTCGATAAAGTCATGAGCGCAGGCAGTCTTGCAGGCTGCAACAAGCTCTTCGTCTGTAGCGTGTTCATTGCCCCAGCGAAGATTTTCTGCGATGGTACCGGAGAAAAGAACGTTCTTCTGAAGTACCATTGCAACATTGTTGCGAAGCTCATCGAGAGAATACTCACGGACATCTCTGCCTGATACCTTAAGACTTCCGTCGGTTACATCGTAAAGGCGGGGGATAAGCTGCACAAGGGTGGTTTTTGCAGAGCCTGTACCTCCGATAATACCGATGGTTTCACCTGAACTGATGTGAAGATCAACATTTTCAAGAGTGAGATTTTCGGGATTCTTTGAGTAACTGAAATCAACCATGTCAAAATCAATGCTTCCGTCTTCGACTCTGAGATCAGAATCGACATCAGCGATATCGAGCTTTTCTTCAAGAACTTCAGAAATTCTTGATACAGAAGCACGGGAGAGAACGATATTGATAAGAATCATTCCAAGCATGAGAAGACTCATAAGCACCTGAGAAATATATGAGATAAAGCTGATAAGCTGACCGCTTGTCATGGTGTTTTTGACGAGATAGGGGTCTGTGCCTGCCTCACGGGTGCCGTTTATTACCATAGAGCCGCCGAAAAGAAGGACAAAAACGATGCAGCCGTACATACAGAGAGACATGACAGGCATACCGTAGACCAGAAGCTTTTCTGCCTTGATCTGTATATTGCGAAGGTCATTGCTTGCTTTGCTGAACTTTTCGTTCTCGTGATCACCTCTGACAAAAGCCTTTACAACACGCATTGCAATAAGATTTTCCTGAACAGTGCTGTTCATTGTGTCGATTTTTGAGAGCATGATCTTGAAACGAGGGTATGCAACCGCCATGAGAATTGCAAGAACAATAATCATAATAGGCATAATAATGGCGAAAACAAGGGAAAGACTGCCGCTGAGCCTTGTTGCCATAATGAGTCCGCCGATCATCATGAAAGGGGAACGGATAGCCATTCGAAGAAGCATGGCAAATACATTCTGGGTGTTTGTAACGTCGGTAGTCAGTCTTGTAACCAGAGAAGCGGTGGAGAAACGGTCTGTATTTGCAAAGGAAAAGTCCTGAACCTTATAGAAAAGCCCCTGTCGGAGATTCTTTGCAAAGCCCGCACCTGCAACAGCTGCAGTTCTGCCGGCCATTGCACCGCAGAAGAGAGAGAACAGAGCGCAGAGTATCATAATACCACCCATGAGAGCAACATAGGCGATCTGCTCACCTCTGCTCTTGTCGGTGGCATTTATACCGTTGTCCACAATGAGAGAGATGATGAAGGGGATAACAATCTCCATTCCGACCTCACCAAGCATAAGTATGGGAGTGAGAATGGCAGGCTTTTTATATTTCCCCACATATGGTACAAGTAATTTAATCATTGTCGGGATCATCCTCCTGCTGTTTTGAAAGTTTTCGGTCGTTATCGGCGACTTCACCGGCGAGAGCTGCAATAGCACAAGGACCGCTGCGCTCAGCATCGCCGCCGAGATTTACAATTATTCGGTCAAGAAAAGAAACGAACTCGTCGAGCTCATGGTCAGAAAATCCCTCAAAGGCACGGTTATCAACTGTTTCCAGCACAGCATGGCAATGATCGCTGATTTCGATGCCCTGAGAGGTAAGAGAAAGCCGGTTGCAGCGAGCGTTGTTTTCGTCACACCGACGTGCTATGAGTCCTGATTTTTCAAGCCTTTTTGCAGAAACCGCAACAGAGGCAGGACTGACCATCAGCATGTCCGCAAGCTCCTTCTGAGTACAGCCGTCATGCCTTCGCAGCGTTTCGATTACGGGAAACTGAGTGTAATACAATCCCAGATCTTCATGCTGGACCGCAAGCCTTTTTAGAAGCTTTACCTGGGTTATCTTACCGAAGACGGCACGTTTTTCAAGGGGCAAAAAATCACTCCTTTCGACAAATTAGCCGATTAACAATTAATCGTTTAACAAAGAAAATTCTATCATAATATAACGACTGTGTCAATAATCTGGTTGTGGAGAATAACCATCTGTCAGGTGCTGGTTTTGTGAGAAATAACAAAGGACTTCCCTTGTAAGGGAAGTCCTTTGAGTTTCTCAGAATATCTTTTGAGATTAAATTAAATCATATGCTTTGGTGTCTGAAGCCTTCTCATGGAAAAGAAGGTGCTGAGCACAGCGAAGCGGATGAAGCGGATAGCTTGTTCTCGTGGAATTATCAGATTATTCTTCGCCGTGACCGGTCTTGCGCTGAATGAACTTGATGAGTTCAACAATAGGAATAATGGTGATTGCAAGACCTACGCCGATTGCATACTCAAGAAGTCCTATATCTGTGAAGCTGAAGATAGAACCTACAGGAGTAAGAACAACGATGGTAGTCAGCAGGAAGGAGATAAGCATGGTGATCCAGAGAAGCTTATTATGGCTCTTGAGAGCGAATACAGACTGTCTTCTGGAGCGCATATTAAAGGAATGGAAGACCTCAGTCATGGAGAGGGTGAGGAATGCCATGGTAATGCCATGATTGCTTTCAAGACCGTTGGGATTGGGGTCAAGTGCATGACCGATGAAAAATGCGATCAGTGTAAGAACAGCAACAATAGCACCCTGAAGCACGATGTCAAGCATCATGCCGCCTGCGAATACGCCTTCCTTTGAATCACGGGGAGCACGCTTCATGATGTTCTTTTCTGCCTGCTCAGTGCCGAGTGCAAGAGCAGGGAAGGTGTCTGTGATGAGGTTAATCCAGAGGAGGTGAGGAGGCTTGAGGATGGTGAATCCAATGAGGGTGGAAACGAATATCGCAATAACCTCGGAGAGGTTTGAAGCGAGGAGGAACTGAATGGTCTTACGGATATTATCGTAGATTCTTCTGCCTTCCTCAACAGCTGTAACGATTGTTGCAAAGTTGTCGTCTGCAAGAACCATATCAGCAACGTTCTTTGTAACGTCAGTACCGGTAATACCCATGCCAACGCCGATGTCAGCACTCTTGATGGAGGGAGCATCGTTGACGCCGTCACCGGTCATAGCGGTGATCATGCCCTTAGAGCGCCATGCGTTGACGATTCTTGTCTTATGCTCGGGCTGTACACGAGCGTAAACGGAATAAAGCTCAATATCCTCTGCAAGCTGCTCATCGCTGATCTTATCGAGCTCAGCGCCTGTGATAGCCTTCTTGCCGCCATCAAGAATTCCGAGGGTGTGTGCAATAGCGGTAGCGGTGTCGATATGGTCACCGGTGATCATAATGGGACGTACATGAGCATTGCGGCATTCCTCAACAGCAGCAACGACCTCAGGACGAACAGGGTCGATCATGCCGACGATACCTACATAGCAGAGATCCTTCTCAAGGAAGCTGTCCTCATAGCTTTCGGGAGCATTGTCCCAATATCTTACAGCAGCACAGAGAACACGGAGTGCTCTGTCAGCCATAGCCTTGTTTTCTGTAACGATAGCCTTCTTCTTTTCCTCAGTCATAGGAGCAGCCTTGCCGTTTTCGAGGTAAGTTGTGCAGCGGCTGAGGATAACATCGGTAGCACCCTTGGTATACTGAACGATCTTGCCGTTCTCATTGTGAACGGTAGTCATCATCTTACGCATGGAATCGAAGGGAGCTTCGCCGATTCTGGGAGCAGCAGCCTCCAGAGCGGGCTTTGCCATATCCATCTTGTAAGCATGGTTTACAAGTGCACACTCGGTGGGGTCGCCTATGTCAGAATTGCCGGTTTCCTCATTGAGAACAGCATCGCAGCAGAGGCACATAGCCTTTGCAAGGAGAGTCTTGTCATCGGAGGAATCCTCAACAACAGTCATTTTATTCTGGGTAAGAGTACCTGTCTTATCGGAGCAGATTATCTGGGTGCAGCCGAGAGTCTCAACAGCGGTAAGTTTGCGGATAACAGCATTGCGGTTAGACATCTTGGTAACGCCCATGGAGAGAACGATGGTAACAACAGCAGCCAGACCCTCAGGGATAGCCGCAACAGCAAGGGAGATTGCAACCATGAAGGTGTCAAGCACCAGATGGGTGTCAACGCCGTCGGTGACAGCACCCTTTACAAGCTTGAAAACAAAGAGAACAACGCAGATTCCCAGTACAAGGAAAGTGAGAAGGCGGCTCAGCTCGGAAAGCTTGCGCTGGAGGGGAGTCTGACCTTCCTCTGCGGTTGCGATAGCGTTTGCTATCTTACCCATTTCGGTGTTCATGCCGGTGCCGGTAACGACCATCTTGCCGTGACCGTAAACAATGGTACTGCCGGTGTAAACCATGTTCTTGCGGTCACCGAGAGGAACATCACCGTTTTCGCCGCCGCTGATAGCATCGATCTTTTTGTCAACGGGTACGGATTCACCGGTAAGAGCGGCTTCCTCGGCCTTCATGCTTGCGCATTCGATGATACGTCCGTCAGCAGGGACAGCATCGCCTGCGTCAAGAATAACGATATCGCCGGGAACAAGCTCTGCGGCAGGGATAACAACAGACTTGCCGTCACGGATGACCTTTGACTGTGCAGCAGTCATTTCAGAAAGTGCTTCAATAGCAGCCTCAGCCTTGGATTCCTGAACAACGCTGAGAATGGAGTTGATGATAACAACAACGAGAATGATTATAGCGTCGGTGGGAAATTTCTGTTCAATGATCTCTGTTACTGCAGAAATAGCTGCAGCGACAAGAAGAACGATGATCATAGGGTCAGCGAGAGATTTCAGAAATCTCATAATGAGGCTGGTCTTTTTGGCCTCTGCAAGCTTGTTGGGACCGTACTGCTCAAGTCGTGCAGCAGCATCAGCCGAGCTCAGACCTTCTGCGGAAGAATTTTGCTCAGCAATGACATCAGATGCTTCCATTAAATACTCTTTCATGTACTTCTATCCTTTCTCAAATATAAGTATATGTGACGAAAACAATTCTACACCATAAATATTCTTAAATCTATAGAAAAAACAATTTTTTTGAATTTTGCACACAGAAATGGGAAATCATGGTAAAACCGCCCAACCATGCAGTTGGGCGGTGCTGAAAAACAGAAAGTTAAGAACTTTAAAAGAATATGAATAACCGCATGAATATGCGATATTCAATGATTTTCCGCTTTATTCGCCGAAACGGTTCATAACCATACCGGTGATGAGTTTGGGATAGAAGTAAGTGGACTTCTGAGGCATCTTTTCGCCTGCAGCAGCAACATCACGGATTTCTTCAACTCTTGTGGGGTTGAGAATGAAGGAGCACTGGAACTTACCGCTCTTTACGCCCTCGATAGCCTCATCAAATACTCTTGTGTAGGTGAGGTTGATCTGAGCAGCCATGTTCTCTTTGTCGATGCCGAGGCAGTTCTCAAGAACGAGAGAGTGAAGAACACTTACATCAAGACCTCTGAGAGCATCGGAGCAGCCGGGAAGAACACTTTCCATAACAGCGATATCACGGAGAACGAGAAGATCCCATTCATCGCCGCCGCAGTAGAGTGCATAAGCCTTCTTACCTTCCTTGTAATATGCATCAAGCTTATCTTCGATGGTGTCAACGCCTGTTTCGTGAGTAATATCAAAGTTCTCTGAGGCCTTCTGGAGCATAGCATCCTTATCGAAGTTCTCGAGATCACGGACAAGTCTGTGGGTGGGGAAAACAACAAGACCGTCGTTCTCCATATCAACGAGCATCATCATGATGTAATCGCTGTCAGCACCCTCGGGAGTGCCGTTTTCACGGCAGTAGTTGCGGTAGTTGATGCCGGTCTCATAACGGTGATGTCCATCAGCGATATAAAGCTTTCTGTCAGCAAAATCAGCGCAGAGCTTTTCGACCATGGAGGGGTTGGAAATTATCCACATACGGTGGGTAACGCCTGCCTCATCGGTAAGCTCAAGATCGGGAGTGCCGTCGGAATAATCGTCGATCTTAGCCTTGGTTTTGCCCTCGTCATCCATGTAGAGGGAATATATCTGAGAGAAGTTACAGCCTGTAGCCTTCATAAGATTAAGACGGTCAGTCTTAGCCTTGGAGAGGGTTTCTTCGTGGGGAAGAACGATGCCCTTGGAAAACTCTTCAAGCTTGACAGCAGCGATCATACCCTTTATGGACATGACCTTGTCCTTGACCTTGAACTCTTCTTCGTAGATGTAGATGGAATCCTTGCCCTCACGAACAAGTGTGCCGTTTTCAAGCCAGGTCTTAAGGGTTTCGCCTGCCTGAGCATAAGGATCATCGCCCTTGGGGAGCTCAAGACGGATAACATTGTTCTTGTTGGTCTCAAGGAAAGCAAGACGCTGCTCCTCGCTGATGATGTCATAAGGGGGACAGGTAAGGGTTTCGAGAGTGCCGGCAGCCTCAGAGAAGCGCATACCGTTGAAGCCTTTTACGATAGCCATGGTAACTGCAACCTTTCGTTTCTGTATTTTACTGATACAGTTTAACGCATTGAAGTAAAGCAGTCAAGTGTAATGATAAAATAATATTTGTGTTAATTTTTATAAAGCTATTGACAAAGTGGTTTATTGACTATAAACTAAAAATAGGTTTACAACCAATAAACCAAAGGAGAATTGTATTATGGATATGAAATTAGGCGTTGTGGAAAGCCGCTTTGCGGATATTATCTGGAACAATGAACCGCTCCCCTCGGGCGAGCTTGTGAAAATATGCGAAAAGGAACTGTGCTGGAAAAAGCCCACTACCTATACCGTTCTTCGCAAGCTTTGTGAAAGGGGAATTTTCAAAAACGAAAACGGAACAGTCTCCTCTCTCATAAGCCGAGAGGATTTTTATTCCATGCAGAGCCAGCAGTTTGTGGAGGAAACCTTCGACGGCTCACTTCCTGCATTTTTAGCCGCTTTCACCGCTCGTAAACAGCTCACTAAGGAGGAAATTGCCGAACTTCGCAGAATGATCGATTCTTACGGGGAGGAATAATTATGGAGGCTGTATTTCTTAAACTTCTCAACATGAGCATCACCGCAGGGTGGATAGTGCTTGCTGTGGTGCTTCTGCGTCTGCTTCTCAAAAAAGCCCCAAAGTGGATAAGCTGTCTTCTGTGGGTGCTTGTAGGGCTCAGACTCATTCTTCCGTTCTCTTTTGAAAGCAAGGTCAGTGTAGTGCCGAGCACAGAAACAATACCTCAGGAGATAATTTATGCTCAGGAGCCAAAGCCGATAACTGATGTTATAGCTGCTGACATTGCCATGAGCCCTGTGAGCGCAGATATTCTTTTTCCTGCTCCGGAAAATAGTGTTGATCCTATACAAGTAGTAATATTTATTGGGACTATTATATGGTGTATAGGCATTGCAGGTATGCTTATCTATTCACTTGTAAGCTATCTGCGTGTGCGGCATAAAGTCCGTGCTTCAATTAAGCTGCGTGAAAATATCTATATCTGCGATGATATAAACACCCCGTTTATCTTAGGCCTTATAAAGCCGAAGATATATCTTCCCTCAGCCCTTGGCGAAAAGGAATCGGAATATGTCATCGCCCACGAAAAATCTCACTTGAAGCGTTGCGACCACCTCTGGAAGCCTCTGGGCTTTGCACTTCTGACAGTATATTGGTTTAATCCGCTTCTGTGGCTGGGTTATGTGCTTCTCTGCCGTGATATTGAGCTCGCCTGCGACGAGCGGGTGATAAAAGATATGAGCGCAGATGAGAAAAAGGCATATTCCACAGCGCTTCTTGACTGCTCCATTCCCAGAAGAATGATCTCCGCCTGTCCTCTGGCATTCGGAGAAGTCAACGTCAAAAACAGAATAAAGAATGTACTTAATTATAAAAAGCCTGCGTTCTGGATTATAGTTGTGGCAATAATCGCGTGCATTGTTGCGGCAATATGTCTGCTGACAGATCCGAAAAAAGAAGATGATAAAGCGGATTCTGTCCATGAAATCAGCCTGTCCGATATTGCAGATATGAATATCGGTACCGATCTTCCCCGCATGATTTACTGCGATGACGAGAGAGTTATCATGAACGGCACCTTTGGCTTGCTTGTGTATAATCACAACGAAGCCGAAATAGAACGAAGAGTAAGCTATGATGTACTGAAAGAATACGGTTTTACGGGAATCGACGCCGTGGCATCTCCCGACGGAAAGACAGTGTACATATGTCAGCACGACGGCATGAGCCTGAATTATACATATCAGTACGATGTTGAAAAGGACGAAATATCTCCATGTAATGAAAAGCCTCAGAGTTTTTTCACCAAGGACAGCGGAAATATCGTAACCGATGAGTATCTCCTGAACGAGGCGTATTCGGGATATTTCAATAATGAGTTCATAAATAACTACCTTGGTGTTCACTGTACTGAAAGCGGGTTTTACTACCTGCGCGCCGACAGAGACTGGTGCATGAGCAGTCTCCAGCTTGTGCATCACAGCTATGCCCTCGACAATGATACGGTTTACTATATCTTCGATGAAATTTATTTCTCGATTGGCAGCGCCTACACTTATACCGTCAAGGAAAACGGCAGTGACTGTGCGGGTGTTCACATTACACTTGATCAGTGGAATATAAACAACAATACATTGAATAAATTTGTCACTGTCACACTGCACAATGATGGTGATACCCTTGTAACCACAGGCAATATTTTCAATCTCTACTGCTATGAGGATGGTCAGTGGATTGACTGCAGCAAGGTCAGCGACAGGGAGTGGGGAGATGTTGGTTATGCCATCGAGCCTGACGAGACATTTTCACACACTTACTCAATGAATGACTTCGACCTGAGCAACAGCGGTATATATCGCTTTGAGCTGATAATCCACTCGGGTGGCAAAGACTATAAGGCGTGGGTGGATTTTGAAATGCTCTGGAACAAATCGCCAACAGAGGGTGTTTCAATTTCCGTAAAAGAACAGAAGCTCTTTTCGGGACTTCCCTATATCGAAATCGAGTGGAAGAACGAAACCGAAGAATGCATGATTTTCAGTGGAAACTTCACTCTCAGCTATAAAGAGGGAGATGAGTGGAAAGACAGCAGTACAAAAGAAATAAACTACGGCGCAACGCTGTACGCACTGCCTCCGCACGATACGGTGGTTAAGAAATACTATCTCAGCTATAACCATTTACGAGAAAAGGAGTACAGATTTTCCGCCGAGTATTTCCCCGATGAAAGACCGTCGGAAATTCACACCGCATCGATATGCTTTGAGCTCGGAGGAATTGTAGATCCCATGGTGACCAACGACTATCAGGCTTCTTCGGTTGTCTACGCAAGCAGTCTTTTAAACTCTCCCGATGATCTCGGAGTGGGAACAAAATACCGTGCGGTTACCCATTACGGCGGTATCGCCCTCTATCAGCTGAACAGCGTGAACGAGTATGATTATCTGGGGATAATATATTACACCGAGCTTACGGAAGAGAATTTTGACTATCTTTTCTCGGAGGGCTTTAAAAAGAGCGGTCTCAGTGCAGAAAAGCTGCGCAGAGAGAATCACCAGTTTTATATAGCGAGCGATGAGGAAAACAGACTTCGTATCCTGCTTTTCCAGAACGACGGCAGTGCATACCTTGTGACAGGACACATTGATGAGAAAAACAAGGGTAATTCCTATGCGGAGCGTGTCTATGAACTGACAACGCCTGCGACAGTGAGCTATGAGTTTGGCGCATCGGGTGAATCAGAAAACAAGGCGATCTTTTATTTCCGTGATTCCGTTGATTTTATGGAGCCTAAAATCGTACTCAGCCCCGAAAGCGGTGGTTTTGAGTTTGTTTATTCAGGTCTTTCAAGCTATATCGCATGGGGCAGCTATATACTGACCGAGGACACTCTTATGCTCCCGACATCGGACGGAATGTATATCTACGTTTTCGATGTCACCGATGAGGGCTTCCGATTTGATGCAGAACGTTCCTCGAAGATACCCGAATACCGCTATTCTGCCGATTCCTATGACACAGAGTGTCCCGTCCCAGACGATGCGTTGTTTGAAGGAAATATAGCAAAGGCAAGTTCTATCCCAAGACCGCCAATAACCCTAACAGAAACAAAAATTCCCAACACACCCGACTGGAAAACTGCAGGTCTTGAAAGTATTGGACTTGCAGGTGCAGAAATCAGCCATACCATGGATTATTCGGCGAACAGCACACTGCATTTCCTGACGGTACACACCATGTCCGATGCACTGACAGATCTCTTTATTGCGATGGAGAGAAAAGACGATGTTCTGCTTTATCCGATATCTGAGATGTGTTCACTCATGAGCTGTGAGACTGCAGATGTGGACGGAGATAAAAGCTATGAAATAATAATGCTCGTTGACAATGGTGGTTTCTGTTCCCATACTGCTTATGTGCTCAAGATTGAGGACGACAGAATCACTCCTTTGTTTGAAAAGAATTTATATATCCACCCATTTGAAGAAGGTTTTTCATATACTCTGAGAGCACCCTTTGAGCTTCTTGTGACAAACAGCATCACGGGCTACAGCACCGTTATTGATTTTTCGGACAGAGAGGAATATATAGGCGAGGTTTTTGACGAAAAAGGCAACCCGTTGGGCAAATGGGAGGCAAAGCACGATTGCTTCAGAACGTTCACCCCGGAAGATGTGGACAATGATGGGGTATATGAAGTTATCGGCTCCATGCATACCCATCTTTACTCTCACGCCGACGGTATCGGTGATTCCGAATGCACTCTCAGATACAATAAGGACAGCGGAGAGTTTGAGGTCATTGATGCAAGGTTTGTTAAATACACCGACAGCAAAATAATAGCCTCAGGTGATTATTACACTGTCACCGATATGGGTAATTTTACCTATGACTATGACATCGTAAATCGCAGCGGAACCATTCTCCTTTCGGACTACGGTCTGACAAAAGAGCCGAAAATAAAAATGATAAGCGATTCAGTTGTTCGCAGAGATATATCAGGCGGTACGGGAAAGTTGTGTGTGAATACGGTTTATTGCGATGTCAGAACCGATAAGGTGTCGGAGGATTTCACAGGCGTCTGGGGTGAATATGGGAATAAAGTCCTTTACGAATCCTATGAAGATGGTGTTCACAACATAATCATACAGGATATCTTTGATAAGGATGTATATTACAGAAAGATACCTATAACAAAGGAGTATATTGCCACTGAGGTGATAACTGATGTTGATATCTCTGAGGACGGTATTGCCACAATACTTTATTATTCTGACAATGATTATAATCAGAGCGTTATCCGAATAGATCTCACTGCAGCAGAAGATGACCTTGCCTGTTTCGTTGTTCCCATTGACTTTGATATGGAAGGTCATGTGTACATCTGGGAATCAGGGAAGTGTTTCACTTCTTTGTATTCTCACAGCTCAGGCTATGATTACGTCATTCAGGACATAAATGGAAATATTGTGCTTGAGGATCACAATATGAAAAGATGGCCTAATTTCCACATGGTCAATGATTCAGTGCTTTGTATGTACATTCAGTACGGCACGGGTATGCTTACAAGACAGACCGTATATGTCAATATAAAAACAGGTGAAATATCGCCAACATACGGTGCTGATAATGGTATACACGGTGCTGCCTACGATGAATATGGAAATAATGTAATATATTTATCATTGAAAAATGATTGCCATTATATGGTTGTCCGTGATATCTTCGATGAAAAGAAGTATTACAAAGAAGTGCTTCTGACAGATGACAAGGACGCACCAATCGAGAATATCTGTAGCTGGGATATTTCCTCTGATGGCATTGCGACAGTTACCTTTGTAGCAGACGGTGCATACAACGAAAAAACAATCGAAATCGATATGACTCAAAAATAAAAGGCTCCATAAGGAGCCTTTTATTTTTACGGCCTTGTTTCGAGCCCGTAAAGCTGAGTGTTAGGATCTCTGAACAGCCCGATTTTAGGAGGACTTACGGTAAAGCAGAGCAGCATTACAATAATAAGACAGAGCAAAGCCGCAGAAATAGGGAAGATGTCATTGACATTCTTATCCGAGTTGATAATTCTTATGCTCACAAGTTCTCCGCAGGTTATCCATGCAAAAGCTGCGATAATATCAATCCACAGAACATTGCTGCCCCATACTCCGCTGTAGATAAAGAAGAAGCAAACGGTGAGGAGCATAATGGAGATAGTCCCTGCACACCTGGCAACCACAAGCCTTTTTACATTTGGCCTGAGCAGATAGTATTCCGCAATACTCCATAGAAGAAAAGGAATGAGAAGTATTTTCAGATGTTCCCAGACACTTTCGTTTACAGAAGAAAAGACTGCAGTGAGAATACTTCTTCCGCTGAGATCAAAGGTAAAATGCAGAAGAGCGGAAAGAGAAAAGCACAGGGCAATACCTGCACAGCACACAAGTATTGTGCGGGTTTTCTCTGACATGGAAATACGTTTGAGTGAAGCTAAATTTTGCATATATATCAGACCTCCGTTTTGTCTGATATATATGCACCCCATTTTCAGAATATGAGAAGGACACCCACCGCAGTGAATATGGAGCCGATGGTTGCGGCACCTGCCATCAGAGCCCATCGGGGCAGCCCGAGTACCTTGTTCCACAGAGGCGGGATTTTATGGTTTTCTTCTTCCCGGTTATCCCCGACTTCAATATCATCATTGATATCTTCAATGCATTCCATTGCAGCCTTATGCAGGTCAATGCTGCCGTTTTCCGCATACTGAGGGCGCACAAAACAGATAACTCTCTCAAAATAAGGACTGTCAGGCTTATTTATTTCCACTGCAAACCGGCTGACTGAACGTATCATAAATATCAACTCCTTACGGGGGGATTATGGTCATCGCAATGAGAAATATTCAGATTACACATTGTAATTTTGATTTTCATAAATCTGTTAACATAAAAAATGTGGAAAACTCTGTGGAAAAGGTGAAAAACTCGCATTCCACCGTTAGTGCCAAAATCGAAAATCTCGTAACCATGCGGTTTTGCAATGTGGAAAACTGTTAACGCTTATGTTAACAGAAATTCATATTTTCAAAACAAACAGTTTAATTACCTTGTCAAAAACTGTTTTTTCAGGGCGATTTTTAAGAAAAAGTAAAAACAGCGATTATTTGTTGTAAACTATTAAATGATGTGTTATCATAAAGTGTATGCTAATATACAGTACGAGGTGACAGTAATGGCAAAGGCAAAGAAGAAGAAAAAGACATACAGACTTTTCAGGCACCGTGTTGTGTTTGCTGTGGTAAAACCCCTTGCAAGAATATTCATCCGCCTGAAGTGTGGATGGAGAAAGCCAATCAAACCGAAAGGAACACCGAAGTTCAAGCAGTATGTAGTGCTTGCAAATCACAACAATGATTTTGACACTCCGGGACTTGCAACAGCAATCCCCGGTCCCTGCCAGTTTGTTGCAAGTGACCATATTCTCAAGTGGAAAGTCGGCAGACTTATAAACTGGGCCTGCGGACCTATCGCCATATCCCGTGCACAGCTTGATCTCAAGGCAATAAAAGAGATACTTCAGTGCAAAAAAGAGGGCGGAAGCATCGGCATATTCCCCGAGGGCGGCTGCACATACACAGGAAGAACAGGTTACATAGCTCCGGCAACCGCAAAACTTGTAAAGCAGCTCGGACTTCCTGTTTATCTTTACGGAATAGAGGGAAGCTTCCTCATGAAGCCCATTGCTGCAAAGAATATGCGCAAGGGCAGGGAATGGTGTGTGCTGAGAAAAACTCTGACCGCAGAGGAAGTAGCTGCAATGAGCGTCAATGAACTCCACGAGTGCATCTGCGAAAACCTCCATGTAGACGCATATGCAACCCAGCGAGAGAAGATGTACAAGTACAAGGGCAAGGATCTTGCAGCAGAGCTTGAAGTATCTCTGTACAGATGCCCCAAGTGCGGTGCAATGTGCCAGATGCACGGCGAAGGAAATACATTCTCCTGCAAAGCCTGCGGATACAGCCTGAAATACAATGTATACGGCTTCTTTGAGGGCGAGGATGTAATATTCGACAACATCACCGACTGGGACGACTGGCAGAGAAAAGAGATCGTACGCTGTATTGAAGAGGGCGAGTATGATCTTACAGGCAAGACTCCTATCTTTGTTGATGAGGATGAAATATTCATCGAATCGGAAAAGGCTCATGAAAAGGCAACAGCAGGAAAGGGTACCTTCTATATGTATTCTGACCGCTTTGAACTTCACGGTGACGGAATCGATCAGGTCTGGTACTTTGACAAAATAGAAAAGCTGAGAGCCACCAACAGGTCACACCTGTCCTTCTCTGTAGGCGGCGAAACATATATTGACCTCAAGAGCGAGCGAGTACGTTCCTCTTACAAGTATATGCTCAATTACAATGCCCTGAAGCTTTGGGCAAAGGGCAAGCCGATAGATTTCTTCGGCGTCTGATAAAAAGCGGAAGGAGTAATCTTTTGGCGCGCATAAGCTCACTTTTTTCTTCAAGCAGAGGAAACAGCACAATAATCGGCTGCTCCGGCATATATGTAATGATAGATGCCGGAGCAAGCGCAAAAAAACTCACAGAAGCACTTGCTCAGAGGGAAGTATCCCCCGAAAGCATTGCAGCAGTTTTTGTGACCCATGAACATATTGATCATGTAAGCGGTGTGAGAGTTTTTGCAGGCAAATATAAAATTCCCGTATACGCAACAGCAGGTACACTCAGAGCCATGGAGCAGAACGGACATCTTAAAGGTGTTGATTTTCGTGTTATAGAGGGTGCTGTGGAGCTTCCTGAAATGAAGGTTTCAGCATTCAGCACATCCCATGATGCAGCCGAAAGCTGCGGTTACACAGTGGAAACTGCAGACGGAAGAAGAGTTGCCGTTGCAACAGATATGGGCTATGTAACTGAAACCGTCCGGGCGGCAATACGCAGATGTGATGCGGTTGTAATTGAGTCAAATCATGATGAGGGAATGCTGAGAAGAGGATCTTATCCGCCTCTGACAAAGCAGAGAATTCTTTCTCAGATAGGACATCTTTCAAATCCTGCCTGTGCCTCAGAGCTGAGAGAGCTTGTAAGAAACGGCACCACAAGGCTTTATCTGGGACATCTCAGTCAGGAGAACAATACAGCGTCCCTTGCCTATGAAACCTCATTCAGAGCCCTGTCAGAGGCGGGAATGAAGCAGAATTATGATTATATCCTGTCGGTGCTCAGACCCGACGGTGGAGAAATGGTGGTATTCTGATGCAGGACGTCCGCATAATATGCGTTGGAAAGCTTAAAGAGCAGTACTGGCGTGATGCCTGCGCTGAATACTCAAAAAGGCTTTCGGCATACTGTAAATTTTCCATAATTGAAATTGACGAACACAGACTTCCCGATAATCCCTCGGAAGCTCAGATAGAAGCAGGTCTTGCAGCAGAAGGAAAAAACATCCTTTCAAAATGTCCTGCAGGCTGTGACATTATTGCAATGTGCATAGAGGGGAAAACACACTCATCAGAGCAGTTGGCAGGCCTTACGGAGAAATCTGCAATTTCAAGCAGAGGAATGTGCTATATCATAGGTGGCTCTTTTGGATTGTCTGATGAAGTCAAAAGCAGAGCAAGGGTAAAGCTTTCAATGTCACCCATGACATTTCCTCACCAGCTTGCCAGAGTAATGCTCTGCGAGCAGATATATCGTGCATTTTGCATAAATAACGGTTCAAAATATCACAAATGACCAAATCAAAGACAAAAAAATTTCTGATCAAAAAAAATAGTTGCTTTTTAGAATAATTAGTGCTACAATAACTGCACGTGACTGTAAGAAAGCAAGGAGGTGTACCGCTAATGCCCAACATTAAGTCTGCTAAGAAGAGAGTTAAGGTCAACGAGACTAAGAACCTTCGCAACAAGGCTCTCAGATCCAACCTCAAGACAACCCTCAAAAAGGCTGATGCTGCAATCGAGAATCGTGAGAATACTGATGAGGCAGTCCGCCTTGCAATGAAGAAGATCGATCAGGCAGTTGCAAAGGGAATTCTTCACAAGAATACCGCTGCAAGAAAGAAGTCTGCAATTGCTCGCAAGGCAAACAAGGCTTCCTAATTATGTCTTTGATTTAAAAGCAGAGCTTGGCTCTGCTTTTTTGCTTTTTATTGGCATTCTCGTTGTTTTATATTCTTGGTACTGTTGTATCAATAAAATGAACCATATTTGGAAAAATAGTAAAAGTTATGTAAAAAACGAAATGTTTGAATTGACAACAGCGGTCAAAGATATTATCATGTTATTGAGATAAAGAGCAGGGCTTTCTGAGCCCGATGAGAGATAAAGAGATATAGAATTTTCGGAGGTGCGTAAACCATGAAAAAGTCAAATCCCTGGGTAATTCTTGGTGTTATTACTGCTATCGCAGCTGTAGTTGCATCCATTACCACCGCAATCCTTATGCTTGAAAAGAAGCGCAAGGAAGACGAGGAGCTTGAGCATTACATCGATTGCTCCATTCAGTAAAGAAATCAAAAAACCGACGGTGAAATCCGTCGGTTTTTTATTGTATAAGTAAAACCACGCGTTAGACGCGTGGTTCGGGAAGAATTACATAGATGAGGAAGAAATAAAAGCTCCTTTTGCTTAAAATAAAGGTGCGGTCTGCCAACTGCACAAAAAGCAAAAGGAGGACATTCAAATGGGA
>JAZUNN010000037.1:0-22935 GCA_045604155.1 Acutalibacteraceae bacterium | reverse complement strand
CCCTATCACTACAAGAACAAGCACATTGCAAGAAAAAAGCTTACTCAGGAAGAGATCAAGGCTGAGGTAATCGCTCTGCAGGATATGGGACACAAGCGCCTTGCACTCGAGGCAGGCGAAGACCCTGTGAACAATCCTCTTGAGTATATTCTTGAATCCATCAAGACCATCTACTCCATAAAGCACAAGAACGGCGCTATCCGCAGAGTAAACGTAAATATCGCCGCTACCACTGTCGAAAACTACCGCAAGCTGAAAGAGGCAGGCATCGGCACTTACATACTCTTCCAGGAGACCTACCACAAGGAAACCTACGAGAGACTCCACCCCACAGGACCCAAGAGCAACTATACCTATCACACTGAGGCTCACGACAGAGCAATGCAGGGCGGCATCGACGATGTAGGTCTTGGCGTTCTCTTCGGTCTCGAGCTTTACCGCTATGAGTTTGCAGGCCTGCTCATGCACGCAGAGCACCTTGAAGCCGCTTTCGGTGTAGGTCCTCATACCATCAGTGTTCCCCGTGTATGCCCTGCTGATGACATCGATCCCGATGAGTTTGACAACGGCATTTCTGACGATATGTTTGCAAAGATCGTTGCATGTATCCGTGTTGCCGTTCCCTATACAGGCATGATAATCTCCACCCGTGAAAGCCCTAAGGTTCGTGAGAGACTCCTCCATCTCGGTGTTTCTCAGATTTCCGGCGGTTCACGTACCAGCGTCGGCGGCTATGCCGAGGAAGAGCCCGAAGAGGAAAACTCCGCTCAGTTTGACGTTTCTGACCGCAGAACTCTTGATGAGGTGGTCAACTGGCTTATGAGAATGGACTATCTCCCCTCCTTCTGCACAGCCTGCTACCGTGAAGGTCGTACAGGCGACAGATTCATGTCTTTGTGCAAGTCGGGTCAGATTTCAAACTGCTGCCTGCCCAACGCACTTATGACCCTTAAAGAATATCTCACTGACTACGCAAAGCCTGACACTCAGGAGGTAGGCGAAAAGCTTATTGCAAAGCAGATAAATGACATTCCCAACGATAAAGTACGTGGTATTGTTGCAGAACGTCTTGAGAAGATCGCAAACGGAGAACGTGACTTCAGATTCTGATTACCAGGTTTCCAAAGGAACAATTTTCCTTTGGTGGGATTCTAAAGGGCACCGCCCTTTACTCGCTTTCCGCAGAAAGCGAAATACTCCATACAAACTAAAGCGCAGGAAGATAGGGTGAACAGTCCGGTGGACTGTTCACCCGTAAAAAACCCTCGCCGGGGGGTTCTTGTGCCATCTGCAAAGATGGCGAAATAATAATTCTGTGAGGTGATATTATGAGCAATTTAAATCAGACTCCCAGCGGAGAGAGAGTGCATATTGCCTTTTTCGGACGCAGAAACGTTGGCAAGTCAAGCCTTGTAAACGCTTTTACAGGGCAGGAGATCGCTATTGTTTCCGATGTAAAGGGCACTACCACCGACCCTGTCACAAAGGCTATGGAGCTTCTGCCCATGGGACCCGTGCAGATAATCGACACCCCAGGCATTGACGATGTGGGTTCTTTAGGCGAAATGCGTGTGCGCAGAACAAAGCAGGTGCTCAACAAGACCGATCTTGCAATATTGGTCGCTGACTGTACTGCTGAACTTGGAGATGTTGAGAAGGATCTTATTGCATCCTTTAAAGATAAAAATATTCCCTATATTCTTGTTTATAACAAGTCGGATTTACTTGAGAATGTTCCCGAAGCAGAAGGCAACACAATATGGGTCAGCGCTCAGACAAAGCTGAACATTCATGAACTAAAAGAACTTGCCGCTCGCACCGCTGTCAGAGAAGAGCCTCAGCAGCCTTTAGTGGCAGACCTGCTTTCTCCAGAAGACACCGTTGTGCTGGTTGTTCCCATAGACAAGGCTGCACCTAAAGGAAGACTTATTCTCCCTCAGCAGCAGACCATACGAGATATCCTCGAAGCAGGGGCAAATGCTCTTGTATGCCGCGACAGCGAGCTTGTCGCAACTCTCGGAAAGCTTGCTGATAAGCCCCGAATGGTCATCACCGACAGTCAGGTTTTCGGCAAGGTTAGCAAGATGGTGCCCAGTGATGTTCCTCTTACTTCATTCTCCATTCTTATGGCAAGGTATAAAGGAAATCTTCCTCAGGCAGTTGCAGGTGCTGTAGCTGTTGACACACTCAATGCAGGCGATAAGGTGCTTATTGCCGAAGGCTGTACCCATCACAGACAGTGCGATGATATCGGCTCTGTAAAGATTCCCAACTGGATTAGACAGCACACCGGGATAGAGCCTGAGTTTGTATTTACTTCGGGCACACAGTTCCCTGATGATGTGAGCGAATACAAAATGGTAATTCACTGCGGCGGCTGTATGCTTAACGAACGTGAGGTTCGCTATCGTATTCGCTGCTGCGAAGATCAGGGTGTGCCTGTTACAAACTACGGCATACTCATTGCTTATCTCAACGGCATACTAAAACGCACCGTTGAGCCCTTCCCCTCTGTTGCAGATTTACTCTGACTATAAATAGACATTGCGAAAACCAGACTTCATTTATATAATGAAGTCTGGTTTAATTTTATACTCTTCATCTATAAGCAAAAAGGGAAGATGATTCTTTATGCACATTTCCAGCACCTCTGCGTTGTCCCTGAGCGCTGTTTCCATTGTAAAAAAGGAATCGTCCATGCGGTTTTCAATTACATTCGCATATTTCTTCATATCATCAAAATTGTTTCTTATATATTTTTCGCTCATTACAAGGCATATGTATCTGATATTGCATAGATAATCTTCATTAAAATCCTTTTTCCAGTCAAAGGGAATATAACAACCTTCTATTATCAGATTCTGTTTGTTCTCTACAGCTGTTTTTATAATTTCTTTTGTTATGCTCCACAGATATGGCACAAGCTCACTGTCATCTTCAGGGGTCAGTGATGTCTGTCCGCTGCGGATAAGTCCCATTTTCAGAAGATCCTGCGAAAGGCAGGAATAACCATATTCATCAATAAATTTTTGCGCAAGAAGAGTTTTTCCTGTATGCGATGCGCCTGTTATGAGAATTATCATTGCTGTCACTCCTCTGCTTTGATTATATATTTTCAGACAGACAGCCGCAAGGGCTGTCCCTACGGTTCTTATGCACAAAAAAGTATTTTAAATTCTGTATATTTCATCATTGCGTTCATTGATTTTGCACGAATATTGCACTATAATTCTTCCTCGGTAAAAATGATTTTTCTCGAGAGGAAGCGCATATACTGTATGGCTGCAGTAAAATTCATATCCGATTTTGTAAAAAAGAACACCGTTATGGTGATCGCTCTGGTCGCCGCAGCTGCAACAAGCTTTATTGTTCCTCCTGACAGCGAATATCTTGGATATTTTGATTTCAAAACACTTACCTGCCTTTTCTGCGTACTGGCGGTTGTGTGCGCTCTTAAAAATATCCGTTTCTTTTATTCTCTTGCGCAGAAAATAGTTCAATGCTTTAAAAATGCACGGCTTAGTATTCTGGCTCTGGTGTATATTACTTTTATCGGTTCCATGCTCATAGCCAATGACATGGCACTGCTCACTTTTCTGCCTCTCGGTTATTTCGTTCTGAATACCACAGGCAAAGAAAAATATATGGCTTTTACGTTTATCATGCAGAACATAGCCGCAAATCTCGGCGGTATGCTTACTCCTTTCGGGAATCCGCAGAATCTGTACCTCTATTCAAAATTCAACATTCCCACTCTCGAATTTATTCAGATAATGGGACCTGCATTTATTCTCTCTGTTGTACTTATCACTGTCTGCTGTTTCATATTTGTAAAGCCTGAGCCTCTTGAAATAGAAGATGAAAAAATCCATTTACCCATCGGCAGAACTATTCTTTATCTCTGTCTTTTTGCTTTTTCAATAATCATCGTTTTTCGTGTGATCCCCTATTGGACAGGTCTGATAATTATTCCTGCTGTTCTTCTTTTTACAGACAGAAAGGCACTTAAAATGGTAGACTATCCTCTGCTTTTTACCTTTGTGTTCTTCTTTATCTTTGCAGGAAATATGGCAAGAATCGATATTGTGCGCTCCTTCTTTTCAATGCTTCTTGAGAAAAGCACACTGCTTTTCTCCGTTGTTTCGTGTCAGGTCATAAGCAATGTTCCTTCTGCTGTCCTTCTTTCGCAGTTTACAGATAACTACAGAGAACTTCTGATTGGCGTAAATATTGGCGGAGTCGGTACTCTCATCGCTTCACTCGCAAGTCTTATCACTTTCAGGGAGTACACCAGTCACAATCCCGGCAGGACAGGCTACTATGTCAAAACCTTCTCTGCTTTTAATTTCGGTTTTCTCGGCATTCTGACAGGTCTTGCTCCTCTTCTTTCATTCTGATATTTTTAAAGCCTGAGCATTATTGCTCAGGCTTTTCTTCTGCATGAGGAAGTTTGAGATGGTAGTTTACATAAATCAAATTTGAAACTGCTATTATTACGTTTCTCAGAAGGTATTTCTCCATTGTATCTGTAACTCCGATACTCTCGGGTTCTTCCTTTAATCCGCAGACAACCTCAAGCATATTTTCCAGTTCAAGGCAAAAATAATTGTAGGCAATTTCAGCACTGTAGACCTTTTTCTGCTTTATGAACAGATGCTCTATGCTGTCCATTGAAAGAACACTTTTTCCTATTCCCATAAAAATAAGATAGGCTATCTGTTCGGCTCCGTATTGTTTCTTTGAAGGCGCTGCAATAAGTCCGCCCTTTACATAATTACTTACCATTGAGGAAGTTATCTCCGGGCACCCAAGGGACACTATACATCCGTTAACGTACTTCACCACCTGTTCGAGATACAGTCCGACATTGGGTATTTCTTCATATCGCGGCAGCCTGAAACCTGCTATTTTTTTTGCAAATACATCATCCATGCTTCTTTTCATGTGACTATTCTACTCTGTTTATCGGTATCTGTCAATCGGTTTTTCAAAAACCCTTGACAGGTTAAACGTTATCACGTATAATTATTTTGCGGCTTATGTCGACATTTTGACCTGCGAGGCACCTATGAAATACATAATTGTTACCGATTCCTCATCTGATATGCTCACTGCACAGGCTCCTTGTGAATATAAGAGCGTTCCTCTTAAAATTATAACTGATGAAAAAGAATATGTTGATGACACTTCTCTCAATGTAGATGAGATGATCGATGATCTTAAGAAATACAAGGGTACATCAAAATCCTCCTGCCCCAACATTGAGGATTGGAAGGCTGCTTTTGACGGATATGATCATATCTTCTGCGTAACCATTACAAGCGGTCTTTCCGGAAGCTACAACTCCGCTGCCATGGCTGTCAGCGAATATCTTGCTGAGCATTCCGAATGCAAAGCTACTGTTTTCGACAGTCTCTCAACCGGTCCTGAAAATGCACTTATCATCGAAAAGCTCATGGAGCTTATTGAAAAAGAACTTTCTTTTGAGGAAATTGAGAAAAAAGTACGCTCCTATATGAAGCGTACTCACCTTATCTTCTGCCTTGACTCTCTCAGAAACCTTGCCAATAACGGTCGTGTAAACAAGGCTGTCGCAAAGGTTGTTGGACTTCTCGGCATCCGTATTATCGGAAAGGCAAGCAGTGAAGGCACTCTTGAAATCACCGACAAGGTTCGTGGTGCTGAAAAGGCGCATAATGAAGTATTTAAAAATATGCTCAAAACAGGTTTTGATGGCGGAAAGGTACGTATTCACCACTGTCAGAACTTCAATGCAGCACAGACTGTATATGATCTCATAAAAAAGGCTTTTCCCAAGGCGGCTGTTCTTATTCAGAGCACCGGAGCTCTTTGCAGCTTCTATGCCGAGGCGGGCGGTCTGCTTGTAGGCTTTGAAGGTGCGGAAGCATAAATATAAAATTTTATCCCCTGCTTTATAAAGCAGGGGATATTTTTAATCAAGAATTATTATTGAATATGCAGGCATTGTCAGTGTGAATGTGCCGTTATTGTTTTCAACATCTGCACTGACATCTGACACCAGCAGCTCACCTGCTGCTTTCGTTACGTCAAATTCGCTGCCATTTATTGAAACTGTCTTTTCTTCATCTGAGAAGTTTATTACGATTGCAATGTGATCGTCGTTCCATGTCTTTTCAAGTGTGGACACAAACGGATCATCGCAAGAGTGTATTGTTACAGTTCCTCGTGCGATTTCAGGATGCTGATTTCTCAGCAGCATGGCTTGCTTATAGTAATTGAGTATTGATAGCGGATCTTCCTGCTGAGCTTCAACTCCCGGGTATTTGTATCTGACCGATGTGGTGCCTGGAGGCGTTGAGGTCGTTTCATCCTCAGTAGTCCAAAGCATTCCCACACGCTTGTTGGGGTCATCGCCTGAGCCGCACATTCCGATTTCTTCACCGTAATATGTGAAGCATCCGCCATTCATCATGGCAAGAAGCCCTGCTGCAAATTTCAGCTTTTCTTCCTTCGGAAGGAAGCTTCCTGTGCGTGATGTATCGTGGTTGCCGAGGAAATTGGCCTGGATCACATCTTCGCCAAAGCTTTCAGAAATGGTTGTCAGCGCTTTTTCATAGCTTCTTGCAGGCTCCTTTGAAAGGGCACTGAGAAGCGAGCCGATATAGCCCGTTGCCTGGGCTGTGGGGAAACAGAAAAATGCATCCACTCCGCTTTCGTAATATCCTGCAATAGACACAAGGTCAGTCCATGCTTCGCCTACGATAAAGCAGCCCGGCTTTATTTTCTCGGACTCTTCATTTATGAATGAAAGGAATTCCGTACTTTTGCCCGGCGCACCTGTATAGTAGCTTGTTACTGCATCAAGGCGGAATCCGTCAACATCCATATCGCTGAGCCAGAATTTCATTATATTGCGTATTTCATCCCTGACCTCGCTGTTATCAAGATTGAGATCAGGCATGGTATCAACAAATCTGCACTCGTAAAACTGGCTGTAATCCGACCCGTATGATGAATATCCCGGACTTCTTGTGTCTGTCCAGTTGTACCATTCTCTGTAATCGCTGTCAGAGCTTATCGAAGACTTAAACCACGGATGCTCACTGGAGGTATGGTTTACAACAAGGTCAATTATGACCCATATATCCCTTTTATGAGCTTCTTCCATGAACGCCCTGAAATCTTCAAGAGTACCGTACTGAGGGTCAATGGAATAATAGTCTGTTACATCGTATTTATGATATGAGGGTGATGGCATTATGGGCATGAGCCAGATTCCGTTGTAGCCCATATCCTTGACATAATCAAGCTTTTCTGTCATTCCCTTTATATCACCTATGCCGTCACCGTCGCTGTCCGCATAGGAATATACGAATATTTCATACCAGTTTCTGTAACTGTCATTTATTATGTCAGTTTCTGTGGAGTATCCTTTTTCATCTTCTTTATTTTTGCAGCCTGCAAATACAGAAAGCACAAGAAGAACACACATAGCAAGGCTTAATATTCTTCTTTTCATACTGTTCCTCCCTGTGTCATTTTTACAGCGTTTTGGAAAATGTCATCTGACAAATATCGCCGCTGCTGTCCTCTACAAAAACAACCACCGTCTTTGTCAGGCGGAATACTCCGTCGTCACCAAGCTGACGTCCGGTATGGGTTATTGTGCGTTTTCCGGATTTATGGGCAATAAGCTGTCTGTCACGTGAGAAGGCATTCAGGAATGACTGTCTGTCATCAGGATGATATGTGGATGCTCCTCCTGCAATAAGCTCGTCAAATGATCCTGTATCCGGACAGGATTGTGCCTTGAATCTGTCATATTCCATCATATAATAGCTGTTCTTTGTCAGGTTTACAGATATTACAAGGGGATACAGCTCTGAAATGGCAGCAAAGAGCTTTCCAAGCTCTGCAGATTCAAACCATTCGGTTTTATTAAGCGACATTCTGTTGTTTCTGCTGAAGGAATAGTCTTCGCTTTCCATCTCATGAGAATAGATTGCAAAGCCACACTTTCCGCCTCTCTTTATATGATAAAGTGCAGTGTCTGCATGATTGAAAAGGGTTTCGTAATCAGATACTCCGCAGGTACCCATGGATGCACCTATGCTGCAGCTTATGCTGCGTGTTCCCTGGCCGATTTTCTTGTGCGATACCTTTCTTACAAGGCTCGAAAGAGTAGAGCGGAGCACACTTTCGCTTATTGCACCATGGAGCAGCACCATAAATTCATCGCCGCCGATTCTGCCGACGATATCAGTATTTCTGAAATGGTCACGTATTGCAGATGCTATTGAATTTATTGCATTGTCTCCCTCGGAGTGACCCAATGTATCGTTTATTGTTTTGAGGTCATCAAGGTCAATGACTATCATTGCGCAGGATTCACAGTTATTTCTTGAAACTACTCTTTTTGCAATTTCCTCAGTTGCTAATTTATTGTAAAGCCCTGTCATTCCGTCACGCTCTGCACGACGTGTAAGCTCGATGGCTGCTTTTGTTTCTGCATCGACATCACCGATGGATACTATTGCAGAAACAGATTTTCCGTCAGGATTGTCTACAAGAGTGTAATCATAATGGAACCAGCGGTAGCTTCCGTCTCCCTGAAGTATCTGCACATCACAGCTTCCTTCGGGAATCTGCTCGGCCATGGAATTGAAAAAGTGCATATAATCATCCACTGTATCCGCCGAAATCAGACCCTGAGATACTATTCCAAGAGGTGTATTGGGTACTCTGTCTCTCTGTCCGTAAACAAGTGACGAATCATAGAAACGGTTTATTCTTGTGGTGGGAATATCATAACGGAATATGTGCTTTCCACTCTGATTGATTACTATGGAATACTCCTCGTTTCTAACTCGAAGTTCTTCCGTTGCAGACATATGTCTTGTGATATCAGTGGACGAAACCATCATCATATATCTGCCCTGCCAGTGCATTGGTGATGCCTGCGCAAGAACCCACATACCATCGGGGAACATGATCTCTGTTGCGCAGGGTTTTCCGGTTTCATAATAAAGACGCATGGGACAGTTCTTGCAGGGCTCATCATTACCAAGAAGAGCTTTATGGCATTTTTTACCTACAAGATCATTTCCGAAAACATCTTTTACAACCTGATTTGTGAATATGATATCATGGCTTTCAGGTTCGACAATGTATAGGAAAGATGCATTCTGATCAAGTGCCAGCATGAAATCCGCCGTGAATGCGGCATCAGCGGAATGATGACGTTTTTCAAGGAATACACCAAGCAGTCGGCTTACGATTCTCAGTGTTCCAATCTGCTCGCCTGTCCACACTCTCTCGTGGTAACATTCATCAAAGCCAACAAAGCCATCGAACTTTCCGTTATCGTACATTGCACACTGGAGCATGGAATATATATTCTGAGATTTAAGGATATCTGCCTGATCATCCCGCAGCTCATGGATGTTTCTGCAGAGGAATACTCCTTCGCTGTTGAAATTATCTATATAGACATTTCTTCCATCCTCAAAAACATACTCATATTTCTGCATGGCATCTTTCTGAGGCTCTATCCCCTCTGCACACCACTCAAATGTATTGCTGCAGTACAGCTGGGATTCATGATTTTCAAATATATAGGCACGGCTTACACCATAATATGTTCCTATAAGTTCAAGAATGGACTGGGCTGTTTTTTCTATGTCTGATGAGTCATACATAAGCGAGAACACACTGCTGACTATATCAGGGTCATAGCTTATTCCCCTTGCTTTTTTCATCATCTGACCTGCCAGGTCATTGATGAGCAGCTCTCTCTTCTTCTCTTCCTGAACGTTATTTATCTGGCCTATTACACGGAAAGAATTTCCTTTACTGTCAATAAGGGTTTTATAGTAAACACAATGCCAGGTAAAACCTGTGCCGAATACATTGCAGACAATGTCAAAAGATCCTGAGTGGCCTTCGGTGATTGCCTTCTCAAGATTTTCTTTGATTTTTTCCCTGCTGTCAGGGTGAACCATATCAGATGTTCCTGCAGTTTTTCTGTAATTGTCATAGCTGAGATTACGTGATTCTTTTCCGGAATTTATCTGGATATGGAAAACATCTTCCTCGATATTGTAGTCAAAAATGCAGGCTTTTGCAGATTCTCTTCCCGTTTCTTTTGATCCGTTTTCTGCAAATCCATGACCGATACCGCATATGCCGCAGATGTTTCCGTTAATATCACGAAATACACTTTTGCTTATAAGCATATGCCCCTTTGAGCCGTCAGGAAAAGTCAGAGGGGTGATATCTGTAATGGTGTTTTCTTCACCATTGATAAGACTCTCGTCGGACTTTACATATCGCTCTGCATATTCCTCAGGAAAAATATCAAATTCACTTTTTCCGATAATATCTTCCATTTTTTCCTTGCCTACAATTCTGGCAAAAGAACGGGATACTGCTATATATACAGATGCCTTGTCCTTGAAAAAGACAATGTCATCTGTTGTATTCAGGAAATGCTCCCATGCATATTCTGATGTTTTTTTAAGATTTCTGTTTTCTGCCATGGATTAACCTCCGGGATAGGGCTGTAGGATAAATGTCTGTTTATAAATATTATACATAAATATCAGCAAAAAAGCAAGCAATATGGTTTATTTTTTAACAATCGGTATTCTATTTTTACACAAATCTCTGCGAATTTACATTTTTTCTTAAAGCTTGATTATTACATGACAAATGAGCTATAATATTGCTGCATTCGAAATAATTTCTTATCACCCGGGAAAGAGATGAATTAAAATGGGAATTTTTGCAGGAGGCTTTTTCAAAGCCTCCAATGCCCTTCGACGCAGTGAGCCTTGCGGTGAAATGCCCAGTGACAAAGCTTTCTTAAAAAGCACGCTTAAGGTTGCGTGGCCTGCTGCTGTGGAATCATTCTTCAATGCTCTTGCTGCTTTTGTTGACACAATAATGGTCGGTGCACTCGGCACATCCACCATTGCTGCTGTGGGTCTTACAAATCAGCCCAAATGGATTGCGCTTGCAATTTTCATAAGCATAAATGTCGCTCTCAGCGCTGTTGTTGCAAGAAGAAAAGGCGAAAACAACAGAGAATCTGCCAACCGTACTTTCAGACAGGTAGCTATTATCACTCTTGTGCTGGCTGCCATTATATGTTCTGTGTGTGTAATTTTTGCAGATACTTTCCTGCTTGCTGCAGGTGCAATACCCGGCGAAACCCTTGAGGAAGCGGCGGCATATTACCGCATAATCATGGGTGGCGGTTTCTTCATGATTTTCAACATGATGATCAATGCTGCTCAGCGTGGTGTTGGCAATACCAAAATCGCCATGCGCACAAATCTCTGCGCCAATGCCGTAAATGTTGTACTTAACTATCTGCTTATCGAAGGTCATTTCGGCTTTCCTGCCCTCGGCGTCAAAGGCGCTGCCATTGCAACTGTTGCAGGTACTGCAGTGGGGTGCACTATGGCACTTTGCTCAATTATCCCATCTGACAGTTATATAAGTCTTAGGTTCAAAATGAAAAAGCCCAATGTCTTCGACAAAAAGACCGTTGGAGCTGTATGCAAGGTTGGATCAAGCACCTTCCTTGAACAGATTTTTATACGCACAGGTTTTCTCCTTTTCGCCATGATCATTGCAGATCTTGGAACTACAGAGTTTGCGGCTCATCAGATAGGAATGAATGTTATTACCATTTCCTTTGCTTTTGCTGACGGACTCTCCGCTTCGTCGGTCACTCTCGTAGGTCAGAGTCTCGGAAAAAAGCGGCCTGATTTCGCCAAGGTTTATGTAAACTTCTGTCAGAAAATGGGATTTATATGTTCTCTGGTTCTTTCCATCCTCTTTATAACCCTGAACTGGCGAATATTCTGGCTTTTTACACAGGACGATCAGGCTGTTCTCGATTACGGAAAGATAATCATGCCTCTAACAGCTATAATTGTATTCCTGCAGATAGCTCAGGTTATATGTGCAGGTGCGCTGAGAGGCGCCGGTGATACTAAATTCACCGCTCTGGTCAGCCTTATAAGCATCGCCATATTCCGTCCCATTTCCGGTTATATCTTTACAAATGTCATCGGATGGGGTCTTATCGGAGCATGGATAAGCATGTGTTTTGATCAGTGTGTCAGACTTACGCTCTATTGGCCAAGGGTCAGACGAGGCAAATGGACTGAGATAAAGTTATAATAAAAAGGCAGGTTCAACCTGCCTTTTTTATATTATATTCCATGAAACACCTGAATCTGCACTGTAACCATAATATGACGGTTTGTTGTGTGCATATATCCTGATATTGCAGCTTGAAAATGCATTTTTTCCTATATGATTAAGCATTCTCGGAATTGTCTGACTCTGTATACGGGTGCAGCATGAAAATGCACCATCACCTATGCTTCTGAGATTATCCGGGAAAACAAAATTCTTAAGTGAAGTACAGCCGAAAAAAGCTTCTGCTCCTATGTTCTGAAGATTTACGGGAAGATTCACCGACACAAGACTTTTGCAGCCACTGAATGCTCTTGCACATATTTCTGTTATACTGCTGGGCATCAATACATTTTTCAGTCTGGCGCAGGCTTCAAATACTGATTCTCTTATAACCGTAACACTTCTTGGCAAGGAAACTGATTCAAGAAAACTGCATGCTTCAAATGCTGACTGCTCTATGCTTCTTATGCTGTTCGGTATTGTGATGGATGTCAGCTTTTCACATCGTCTGAATGCACCTTTACCTATTCCCGCAACAATCTTTCCGTTTACTTTGTAGGGAATGTGCATTTTAGACTCGCAAAGTACACATCTCTCGAGGATTACCTCATTATTGCCGGAGGATCTGAAAATAAAATGAGCTCTCGCATAATTTTCCTCATCGTTTCCAATATTTCTGTTTATTTCTGTTTTCCTGTCTTCAACAACATATTGCTCCCGGTATTCCTCTTCCATTTCACGCATCTGTATCTGCATTCTGATGTCTGCATCATCATCTTCCTCCGGCTGGTAATCAAACATCGGACTGCTGACAAATGCCCTGCTGTTATAGAGAGTATTGTTCATCTGCACGCTTGTCGGGGCATAGTATGATTCAACTTTCTCTTCCTCTTCTTCTCTCATCTGTATCCTCATACGGATATCAAGATCGTCATCCGGTATTTCATCGTCAGGCAGTGTGTTGGTCGATACTCTCTGTGCGATTTCATAGGAGTATGGACTTCTGTTGCTGTTTATCTGCGTACGCTCAGATACTACGGTTTCTTCATAAAATCTGTCGTTGTCTGCCATTGTGTTGACGGGATTTGCCCCATACATGGCATCATTAAGGGCTTTTCTGAATTCCGCAGCGCTCTGATATCGATCCCGTTTGTTATATGCGCAGGCTTTGAGTATTACTGCAGCAAGCTGAGGAGTTGCATTTTTAGGCGGAGGCATCGGTGCTCCGCTGACCATTTTCACCGTTGCTTCTTCATAATGACGGGGCATGGGCATGCCCGTCATAGGCATGAATGGCAGGCGGTTGCAGTTAAGTATTCTGTAAAGCACAACACCAAGAGAATAGATGTCCGATGTAAGATTGGCAGGCTCACACTTGTATATCTCCGGTGCCATATAGTTATATGTTCCCTTTTTGCTCATTCCTGCCGTTGCGCCGCCTGTTACTCTGGCAATTCCGAAATCTCCAAGTTTATAGTCGCCATAGGCATTTACAAATATATTGGATGGCTTTATATCTCTGTGGATTATTTTTGCACGTGCGCACATTTCCAGCGCAGTACATATATCAGTGCCTATTTTTACTGCATCTCTTATGGGCATATTCTCTGTCAGTATGGATGTCAGAGGAGTAAGAAGCTCCATGCGGATAAATATGTCGCATCCGATACCGCTTGCTTTGGGTATAATAAGATGATCTTCATAGGATACAATATTTGCGCTGCCTTTAAGTCTGTACATCAAATCTATTTCACTCTGAACATCACGTACAACGGCCTCGAAATACTTGCTTATATCCTTTTCATTTTTATAGAATCCTGCAGTCCGTATTTCCTGAATCTGCTGCTCATTTGCAGGCACCGAAATATGCTTTACTGCAGAATGATATATATGATTTCCTTCCTGCCTTGTTGCTTTATATACCCTTCCGAAAGCACCCTCACCAAGAACACTTTCGCATTTCCATACGCCCCAGAGTGGTTCAAATTTTCTGATTCTGTCCATTTCGACATCTCCAGTTTATTTTCTGAAATAAATAATATACTTTATATGATTATAATCGAAACATATAACAAAGTCAACAAATCCGAAGCCTTATACCTCTGCAAAAACCCGGAAAGCATATGCTTTCCGGGTCAGATTTATACAGTTGTAAGAAGATATTCCGCTTCGCCGGTTACCTTTATGCTGCCATATCCGGCCGGCACAAAAGCGCATTCTCCACACTCAAGCTCAACACCGTCAAATTCTGCCTTTCCTTCTACAACAAGGATGCAGGCAAAGGAAGTACCATCTACGAAAATCGAACTGTCATCGCTGTTTGTGCAAAGTCGGGTTCTGAAATATTCGCAGTCTGCAAGAAGCTTTTCTGTATGGTTTTCAACTTCGGTTTCTTCTCCGGCAGGACCCGGCTCATCGGCAGGAGGTGCGGTAATCGCAACGTCAATAGCCTTATCGATATGAAGTTCACGGGCATTACCTTCATCATCGGTACGGTCGTAATCATACACTCTGTAGGTAATATCAGAACTCTGCTGTATTTCAGCAATAACCGTTCCCTTGCCTATTGCATGGAGCGTTCCTGCTTCGATAAGGAATACGTCACCTTTTTTTACATTGTAGCGATGTACATAGTCAAGCAGTGTTCCGTTCAGAATCGCCTGACGGAACTGCTCGACAGTAAGTTCTTCGGAAAAGCCGCAGATTATGCTTGCATCTTCTTCGCAGTCTACAACATACCACATCTCGGTCTTGCCCGACGTACCCTCCACTTCAGCGGCATAATCATCATCAGGATGTACCTGCACAGAGAGATTATCATGGGCATCTATGAGCTTGACCAGAATCGGGAAGCCATCATAATCATTGGCATGAGTACCCAGAAAATCAGGGTTTTCACGAATGACCTGATGAAGGATCTGTCCCTCAAACTCGCCGTTTTTTACTACGCAGGCGCCATTGGGATGGCAGGACATAACCCAGCTTTCCGCTACTCTTTCAAGATCGGTTTCTACTGAAAAATCTTCCTTCAGCCTTGTTCCGCCCCAGATATAATCCTTTACGGCAGGCTTCAGTTTCAATATTTCCATCAAATCACCCTTTCGGGGTTATTCTGCTATTCTGTCAGCCTCTGCCTCAAGCTTATCAAGCATCTCTGCACCAAGCTTCGGGCTGCTCTCAACAGCAGTGAGATATATCTTCATCTTCGGCTCAGTGCCGGAAGGACGTACGATAAGAGAACCGCCGTTTTCGAAGATATATACAAGAACATTGCTCTTGGGAAGGTTTATCTCTGCCTTTGTGCCGTCGGCCTTTATCTCTATGCTTTCGAGATAGTCACGGCGGATTGCAACCTTCTGACCTGCAATCTCTGTGAGGGGATTTGCTCTGAGCTTATCGGTTATCTCTGCCATCTTCTTAAGACCTGCTTCACCCTTGAAGCCATAGTTGCAGAGTCTGTGGCAGAAATATCCGTACTCTTCGTAAATTTCATGCATTACATCAAGCAGGCTCTTGCCCTGAAGCTTGTAGTAAGATGCCATTTCACAGATGAGCATGGAAGCTACAACAGCATCCTTGTCACGTGCGTATGCACCTGCAAGATAACCGTAGCTCTCTTCCCAGCCCATGATGAAGCGGTCGATTTCGCCTGCTTCAAGAAGCTCTGTCATCTGCTCGCCGATATATTTGAAGCCGGTCAGAACATTTCTGCACTCACATCCGTAGCTTTCGGCAACACGTGCACCAAGGTCACTTGTAACGATGGACTTGATTGCAACAGGTCTTTCGGGAAGTGTTCCCTTTTCCGATCTCACAGAAAGGACATAGTTGATAAGAAGTGCACCGACTTCGTTGCCGCTCATAAGGACATAGTCATCATCCTTGCGTACAGCAATACCTACACGGTCACTGTCGGGGTCAGTAGCGAGAAGAAGCTCGGGCTTTACATCCTCAGCAAGTCTGAGTGCAAGAGTGAAGGCTTCTCTGATTTCGGGGTTGGGATAAGGGCAGCCGGGGAATGTTCCGTCGGGTTTTTCCTGCTCGGGTACAACGGTAACATTCTTTACGCCTGCTCTGTCGAGAACTTCACGTACAAAACGGTTGCCTGCGCCGCAGAGAGGAGTATATACAACAGAAAGATCTGCCTTTTCGCAAGCGGATGCATTGATCTCACAGGAAAGAACGTTGCTTATATAGGTCTGGCATACTTCCTCTGAGATATATTCTATCTTATTTTCTGCGAGAAGCTTGTCGAAATCTCCGTGTTTTACATCTTCGAAGATATCAAGTTTATCCATGCAGGCAGACACTTCGCCTGCATCAAAATCGGTCATCTGGCAGCCGTCAGCACCGTAGCACTTGAAGCCGTTGTACTCACTGGGGTTATGGCTTGCTGTTATGCAGACACCGCCGTCACACTTAAGCTCACGTACAGCAAAGCTGACAACAGGTGTGGGGACGAGCTGGGGGAAAATATATGCGTGGATGCCGTTCATTGCAAGAACTGCCGCAGATGTTTTTGCAAAAACATCTGACATGATTCTGGAGTCATAGCCGATTGCTACCTTTGCATTTTCGATTCCCTTGTTCTTAAGGTAATCTGCAAGTGCCTGAGCAGTTACACCGATGGTGTAGATGTTCATGCGGTTTGTCCCTGCTCCGAGTACACCTCGAAGTCCGCCGGTACCGAATTCCAGACTCTTGAAGAAGCGGTCACGGATCTTGTCGTTGTCATCGGCAATAGCACGAAGTTCTTCAGAGATTGCACTGTCTGTGGCTTTGCTGAGCCATCTCTCATAGAGTTCCTTGATTTCCATTTATTATATCCTTTCCTTTCCATAAGCCGCCTTGCGGCCATGAAGGTTTATCCCGTTTCTATTCCTCACATACCGACATATCTATTTCGTCTGGCAGGAAGCTGTCTGTTCTGAACGGCTCTGCAGGAAGTCCGTTTTCGCCGTAAAGATCAGAATATATATAATTTGCAAAGGCATATCTCACGGCAACGGGATTTTCTATATCCCCTCTGACCTTTACGATATTGCCGCTTACCTTTCCTTCTGCCATGTGCCATTTTCTGTTTTCATCGCAGACAAGGAAGCCTTTTGCTGTTTCGCCCTTAAGGGGCTTATCAAAGCGAAGAACAAATTCTCCGTCGGATTTTTCACATTCTACCATCTTTGGGGAGTATGCGTCAATAGTTTCTCCGTTTTCTGCCCGCATTATGTTGAAAATCCTTTCGCCTACGGGACGCTTTTTCTTCGGATGAATGTCATATCTTTCACCGCAGTCGGTGGTTACGATAAGACTTGCATTCTCTGTTTCCGATACAATCAAAGACTGTATCTCACGAAGATACGGCGGACGGTTGAATGTTCTGGGGTCCTCAAGATAAGCATACGGCGCTATCTGTACTACATAGAAGGGCATTGTTTCGTTTCTGAAGTACTTTCTCCAGGATGAAATGAGAAGTCTGAGAAGATCGGTGTACCTTTCATACACACGTATATCCTCTTCTCCCTGATACCACAGAACCCTTGATACAGTATATGGAATCACTGTTTCAAGCATTCCTTCGTAGAGATTTGAAGGTGAACCGAAATTCCACGGTCCCTGTGGCGGTGGCCAGTCAGGACATTTGCCTGCTCTGGGGTCTGAAAATGCTGCCTTTTCATCAAGTCCTTCCTCTGCCATAAGACGAAGGGCTCCGTTTCGCCACTCTTCTTCACCCTTATAATATTCTGTGTAGATCTTTATGTAATCCTCTAAGGTTTTTCCTTCCATTGCCTTGTCGTAATCTGCAAGGTAACGTGAAGTCATTTCATTTGAGGCAAGATCTTCACGGTTTATCCAGCAGGAAGCTGATGTGCCTCCCCAGTTGCAGTAGATTATACCTACGGGGATATTGTATTTTTTATTGTAGTTGATTGCACTCCACCATGCTACGGCTGAAAAATCGCCGCAGGTTTCTGCTGTGGATGCAACCCACGAGGCTGGTGTTTTATAATTTTCCGGATGGAGCTTTCTGGCATCCTTATGTGCTGCCTGCGGCACTGTAAACTGACGTACAAAAGGCAGGTCTGCCATGGATGCAGCAAGCTCGATCTCACTGTCATCACGCAGGTGATACTCCATGTTTGACTGTCCGCCTGCAATCCACACTTCACCGAAATACACATCGGAAATTTTCTTTTCCTCTGCTTCGGTCTTTATTGTAATTATATGAGGGCCACCGATTTCCTGAGATGGTATAACAGTTTCAAACTTTCCTCCCGGGCACTCTGCAACACTTACTCCGTCGAGAAAAACTTCGACTTTTTTGCTGTCGGCTTCACCCCAGATTGTCACGGGTGTACCGTTTCTTAAAATCATGCCATCTGAAATTATTTCAGGAAGTTTTATCATACTTTCCTCCGATTATATCAGAATACTTCTTGTGGTTGTGCCAATTACCAGCTTTCCTGCAACAGAGAGTCTTCCTTCTCCCTTGCCGGCGCCTGAAAGCTTGTTTCTCAGCGCATCCACTGCTATACGTGCCATCTGTGAAGGATCACGGCACACGCAGGTGATTTTTTCGTTCTCATCAGGCTTTACATCTGAAAAGCATGCCACTGATACGTTTTCAGGTACACTGATCTTTTCTGCTTTTAGTTTTTCAATTAATGCGACTGCAATTTCATGATTTTCACAGAGAAAAGCTGTTACGCCTTCACTGTGAACCAATTCTGCAGCGTTGTCTGTCAGTCTGGGCATACGGGGCGAAATGCCGTTTTCCGTTACCGCACGGCAATACCCAAGATATCTGTCATAGACAAAATCATCCGTATCTGCTGTCAGATAGCAAAGATTTGAATGTCCTCTTGATATCATCAGCGCTCCAAGTCTGTACATATCATAATAGTCATCGCCCACGACACTCGTAAAATCATAATCTCTAATTGAGAAATCAAGAAACACAATGGGCAGACCTGACTTATTGATCTCATTGAGAAATCTGAGCCCCGGGCTTCCAAGCATGATAAGTCCCGATACCAGATGGTCATCTATGGCTCTCGGAAGGCGAAGGGTATTCTCGTCATTTTCGCTGACAATATCAAGTATTGCATAGCTGTCATATTTTTTCAGCTGGGCTGCAATCTCTTTATAAAGCTGCCAGGGAAAACCCTCTTCATTTTTCATGTATCTCTGAGGAGAAATAATCCCTATATCCCCTGAATGAAGACTGCTTTCCTCACGCTTGCTCTGTACCGGTATTTCTTCTGAGCTTTCAAGGTATCCAAGCTCACGGGCCTTGAGCTGAACTTCAGCTCGCAGCTTTGCACTAACACCTTTTTTATCCGCAAGGGCATTTGATACGCTGACAACACTTATGCCAAGAACTCTGGCTATATCTGCCATTGTTACATTTTTGGATCTGTTGTCTCCATTTTTCATTTTCATGCCCCCTTGTCTTCTTGAAATCAACATTATAATTGTAACCTTTTCTGCCGAATAAATCAAGATATACAGCAATAATGACAGCCTTCTGCGCCTGCAGTTATTTAGCTTTTTTAAAAAACAATACGGGCAGCAATCACGCTGCCCGTATTGTTATCGAGCTATTATTTATGCACGCTTTTTGAAGACAAATATTGCACCTGCGATTATTGCAGCAACTACGGGGAACATTACAGCACAGCCTGTGCAGCCTGCGCATCCGCCCTTTTCATCTTCTTCGCCGGAAACTGTCTCTTCGGTATCAGTTTCGCTTACTTCTTCGACAGTTTCTTCAACGGGAGCTTCCTCAACTGCTGCATCCTTCGGCTCGAAGTATACGCAGATGTCATCCTGATAGATATAAACATCAACGATATCTCCGTCCTTGATATCCGCAAGGTCAAGAGTACGGTCGCCGCCGTCTTCACTTGCCCAGTTATCCTTATTGAGCTTGAAGCCGAGAGATTCAGCGGGGAAGTTTGCAAGGTCAACAGTTACGGTTGCAAGACCGTTTACATCGGTTCCGTTGAATGCAACGTTGTCGTTGATCCATGTACCGTCAGCAGTTTCACACCAGAGACCTACCATCCAGCCTTCATAATCTGCATCTGTGCGGCTGTAGTGGAATACTACATCAGCATCAACACTGCCGTCATCCTCTGCTGCAACAGCTTCGGTCTTGGGAGCATAATAGATCTTGCCGTCACCCTCATAGAGGTATACATTAAGGATTTCGCCTGCCTCAACACCGGAAACGTCTACATAGCGGTCTGCTGCGTAGTCCTTCTTTTCCCAGTTATTGTAGTTGACTGCAAATCCGATCTTAGTCTTGGGCCAGTACGAAAGATCAACAGTGTAGGTTGCTGCACCGTATTCGTCAAGATCCTTGTTCTGGGTGATCTGTGCGTCCTTCCATGTGCCTGCGGTTACCTCTGCCCAGATGCCTACTGCCCACTCATCATAAACGCCGTCTTCACGCAGATAGTGGAATACGAGATCAGCATCTTCACCCTTAGCGGTGTTGATGAGGAGATAACGGTAGTTCTTGAAGGGAGTTGCTGTGGATTTATCAAACTTTTCTGCACCGCTGGGGCAGGTGTAGCTTACTGCCTTCTTGCCCTGGGTGATCCAGACTTCTGCAAAGCCGTTGTTAAGCTTGACAGTTCTGTTTGCAGAGCCGTCTTCCTTGTACCAGTCGTTTGCAACACCGTCGATCTTTGCACGTCTGTGGAACTTGAAGCCGATTTCATTGACAACTGCAGAGTACTTTACTACTGCAACATATCCCCAATCGTCTTCATAGGTAAATACTGTATCCTTGGAGCCCCAGCCGCCGTTCACTGCGGAGGTGAACCATGTGCCTACTACCCAGCCGCCCATGGTGCCGCTGGTCTTCTTGTAGTGGAATATTACTGTGGAGCTGGTTGCAGGGTCTGCAGCTGCTGCAAGAGCATCAGCCTCATTGTCGTAGCAGGTGCCTGCATCGGGAACTATCCACATATCGCAGGTAGTACCGGTGAAATTGAGCTTATACTGAGTAGAGAGCCAGGAGCCATTCTCAATAAGCTGAACTCCAACACCATTGAATGTCTTGGTTGTGGTGAAAGAAAGGGTAATGTCAGCCCAGTCGCCGCTGAGAGAACCTGTGCCGGTCTTGCTGCTTCCCCAGTCCTTTTCGGTACCGCTTTCGCTGTATATAAGCCAGCCGCCAACTTCAGCGTCCTGACCGTAAACGTGAACATTTACGGTATAAGTGTTGGTTTCAACAGGAACTTCAGGCTCTTCGGGAGCTTTGGTGGAGTAGGAATCATCGGTTACATAGTAGACAGTATCGTCAAATGCGAGTGCAAGTGCATCACCAATCTGACCGTCATAACCGAACTTGAGCCACATATTGGAAAGCTCACTTGCTACGTTTGAACCTGTGAGGACTACTGCAGTGTAGCCGTCAACGGTTGTGTTGGATTTGGTGATGGAGAATGCGCTGAGATCATTGCCACTGCTTGTTGTTGCAAGAGTTCCCTCAGCCCAGTCCATATAGAACCAGAAATTGTCAGCAGTCACGCCGTCAGCAGAGCCTACATATACGAATGTTGCTGTGCCGGTGGAAGTGGGACCTGCAGGAGTTTCGGGTTCTTCAGGCTCTTCAACAGCAGGAGCTTCTATACCTACAGTACCGTCAGCATAGACATACTTTGTGGCATTTCCGCCGCTGATTTCATCCCAGGAGAAACCTACCCAGTTCCATGCACCGATGTTGGTCTTGAAATCAACGCTGAAGATGCTTCCGAAATCAAAGCTTACAGAGAAAACTGTATATCCGTTTTCATCTGTTGTTTCTGTGCAGGTGAAATTGCTGTTTGCACTTACAAGCTCCCATGTATCAACATAAGAATTTGCCTGATAACCGTCGAGATAAAGGTCAACAGATTCTGTACCTGTGTAAATAACCTTAACGGTCTTTGTTGTTGCTGCGCTTACATTGGAGTTTGCTCCAATGCCTGCCGCAAACAGGCTTGCTACCATAGTGAAAGCAAGCAGGACTGCAACGATACATTTTCTGAGTTTCACGTTTTTGCTCATTTCGTATACCTCCTGAAAATCACAGCACACCTTTTCCGCAATGTCTGCTGTATTCTTTCGACTTCACGTCGAACATCTTACATTTAAATTTTACCATCTTGGAAATATCTTGCAAATGTCGTTTTGCATAAATCAAAGAGGATTTTTTTGTCACTGCGAAATTCAGATTGAATCTTCTGTGTACGGATATTCATATGTATTCATTGGATTTATATATACACTTTTCGGGCATGATTATTTTAATTAAATTTCGAAATCGGCTTGTTTATCATATTTTTTTGTTCATTTGAAGATCCATCGACAATGTAATTTCAGAACAAGTTCAACTTTTACTTTTCTGTTTTTCATAAATATTGCACTTTTTTCTGATCAAAAATTGTAACAACCAGTTGCGCCAATGCGCAAATATTTGCGCATTGGCGTTCTGTCTTTTATCTCATAATCAGTTTCGGAAAACATAATCAGATGCAGAAAAAAATAAATATCCCCCGGTAAAACCGGTTGTTTTTCACATGCGGGCGAAGCCCTCTATTCCTCGCGGAACGCGTTAACGCGTAATTACGGTCTGCCAGCCGCGTAAGTTTACTTGCGTTTCTTAAATGTATCTACTCCAGGAATTGATAGCTGTTCGCCTAACTGGTCTTCCTTTAACTGGTTCTGGATATACTCCGCAATTCGGCT
>JAZUNN010000036.1:0-14847 GCA_045604155.1 Acutalibacteraceae bacterium | reverse complement strand
TTGCAAGATGCAATCAGCATTACACGCAAGGAAGTACACTTTGCAGAAAGCGATTTATATGATTGTTCGTCAATGTAGTTGGTCCTGTGCAACAACTCAAGCCAATAACCTGTTTCACTTGCTTCTTTCAAGGCAATTTCCAGTTTAGAAATAAAATCCTTCTTGCCTTGTGCATACTGTGCCTCGTGGATGTTGGCACCGATGCTCGTTCCGCTTCTGCCGATTTGGTTAGAAATAATGGCTTCCCGATTTTCTTTTAGTTGCCTTACAAGGTTTATAATATCCACAGAAAACTCCATTGATAGTTCTGCAAGCCTATTTTCTTTCATAAAATCGCCTCCGCTTATTTAATTATATATCATAAAATTCAAACATTTCAATGATGCATCGACTTCGTCGATATGATGTTATGCTCCGCATAATGATGTTGCTCGTTTCACTCGCAATGATGCGATGTTTGCCACAAAACATTAGGCGAAGCCGACATCATTAGCGTCAGCGGCATCATTAGTAAAACGACATCATTTGCTGAAGGCAAACATCATTCAAAAAACGCACCTTTGTCGGTAGACAAAAGTGCGTTTTTTGTTGGTGCCGGCGGTGGGGGTCGAACCCACACGGTATCGCTACCACGGGATTTTGAGTCCCGCACGTCTGCCAATTCCATCACGCCGGCGAATATAAATCAACGCAGATAATTATAAACTATGTATACTGCAAAATCAAGAGTTTTATTCCTTTGTAGGTAGTTAAGGGGGAACTTCGAAACAATAAGTATAAATAGCCTACGATATTACATGATGTATTGAAAACGTGCATTAAAAAACGGCAGATACCTTTCGGTACCTGCCGTTTACTGTTCAGATGGATTATTTTGAAGCCTCAACAAGCTTTACACTTTCGATGGACTTTGCAAAATATGTTGCAGCATCTTCCTCAAGAAGATTATTGGTAACAAAGGTAACAATGCAGATGTTCTTACCCTTGCCGATATAAAGCTGATAGTAGCTGAGGGACTGAGTGGACTCAAAGCCTGTATAAGCGACGGAAATATCGAAAGCGAAGTAAGTGCCTGCGCCATCGAGAGCGGAACCGCTGTCAACATAGGAATAAGCAACCGCTGCCTTGTCGCCGAAAGCCTTCTGAAGATCAGCAGCAGCTTTCTGGCCTATTTTATCAAGATCGGTTCTGCTTACATCGGAAGCAACCATATCAACTGCGGGAGTGGTTGTGACAGAGAACTGAGCAGTGCACTTGTCCTTGTCGTTGACAAAGCAGATATCAGTGCCTGAAACCTTCTCGAAGGTCTTGGGGTATACAAGATAGATGGTGCTGTCGGTGTAGCTTACATAGCCTTCGGGAATATCGGAATCGGAATCTGTAGCACTTGCAGTGTCGTCAGTAGCGGTTACTGCAGGAGTGGTTTCAACATCAGCCTTGCTGTCCTTATCGCCGCCGCAGGCAGTGACAACAAACAGAGAAAGAACGATAATCAGAGCAATAAGTATTTTTTTCATTATCAGGTACCTCTTTGAAAATTTTTTGTTCACCTGAACATTATATCGCTAACGCTTCATTAAGTCAAGACAGACAATCTGAGGCATTGAAAAATCAAAAAAGAGTCATGTAACATTGATAAAAAATTCAATTTTTACCTTAAAAAAACAGATTGATATTTCTTTTTGCGGATGTTATTATTAAAGTGAGTTAAATTAAAAGCCGTGAAACGGAGGAAATATAATGAAGATTGCAAAAACGATCTGCGCAGTGATAGTCGCAGTTTTTATGATAGCGTATATGATAACCGGAGCGGCACTTTTTGCAGTTGACCTCAGTCTTGACGAAAAGAACATTGAGAATGTGCTCAACTCATCTGAAGCGCTCAGCTCGCTGATACAGTCTGCAGAGCTGTCCATAAACGACCATATGGAGGAAAATGCAGAGGAAATAGTTGAGGAATTCGGCGGAGACAGCGATGAGATTGATGCTTCAGAGCTGTATAAGCTTCCCGAAACCAACGCACTTTTTGCTCATATTTTCACCGGCAATGCTCGTTACATTCTTTACAATGAAGAGTATACTCAGGTAGATGAAAAGCTGGTGGAGGATTATCTGTGTGCCGTAGCGCAATTCGGTGCAGACAAAGAGATAAATGAAGATGAAATGGAAGATTATCTTTCCGTAAAGCGCACTATCTATGTTGATAAGTTCAATTCCTTTATTTCGAGAAACGGTGAAATTGTCAAAGAGCAGGAAGATGCAATAGGCATTGTCAGATTCCTTTTCAACGACATAAAGTTCATCGCAATGGCAGCTTCTGTTGTGCATATGCTCATTCTCATACTTCTTGTAAGAGGAAAGTTGGGATATTACATTAACGCAGCGGTGTTTGCGATTTCAGGAATTTTCCTGCTTGTTGGAAGCACTTCTCTTGAAATAATTATGGAAAAGATAGTAACAAGCAGATATGCGACAATAATGGCGGAAATTTACCGTGGAAGGATTGCACTTATAGGAGCATTGCTGTTTGCAGCCTTTGCGTTGTTTATTGCTATAGCACTTATAAAAGCAATCAGAAACAATCCCCAGCCGCAGGAAAGCAAAGAATAAAAATTCATCGCCTCTCTTATCAGGGAGGCGATATTTTACGGAAAAAGATGCTGCAAAAGAATATGCAAGCAGTGGAGGATACCATGAAATTCACATACAAAACCACAACTTTTGCCTGCTTTGTGGGATATATTGTTCAGGCGATAGTAAATAACTTCATACCGCTTCTCTTTGTCACATTCCAGAATTCCTATGAAATCCCGCTGAGTAAAATAACCATGCTGGTTACGGTTAATTTTGCAATTCAGCTGACAGTTGACCTTCTGGCAATGGGTTTTGTAGATAAAATAGGCTACCGTGTTTCAATAGTCATGGCTCATGTCTTTGCTGCAGCAGGACTTGCTCTGCTGCCAATACTTCCCGAGCTTACAGCGGACCCATTTACAGGAATACTGGGAGCAGTTGCCATATATGCAGTCGGCGGAGGACTTCTTGAGGTCCTTGTCAGCCCTATTATGGAAAGCTGTCCTACAGACAATAAGGAAAAGGCAATGAGCCTGCTTCATTCATTTTATTGCTGGGGTCACGTAGGCGTAGTCCTTCTTTCAACTGCATTCTTTGCCCTGGCAGGAATAGAAAACTGGCGTGTGCTCGCATTTGTGTGGGCTCTTGTGCCTGCATTCAACTGCTTTGTCCTTCTTAAGACTCCCATAGCACCTCTTATTGCCGAGGGTGAGGAGGGAATGCCCCTTGCATCACTTCTTAAAAGCGGCAGATTCTGGGTGCTTATGCTTATGATGGTCTGCGCAGGTGCAAGCGAGCAGGCGGTAAGCCAGTGGGCATCAACCTTTGCGGAAAAGGGACTTGGAATCAGCAAAACCGCAGGCGACCTTGCAGGTCCCATGAGCTTTGCAATCCTGATGGGCGGAGCACGTGCATTTTACGGGAAATTCGGAGACAGAATCAATCTCGACAGATTCATGACCTGCAGCAGCCTGCTGTGCATCTGTTCATATCTTATCATCGTGCTTGTGCCGTCCCCCGTGGCAGGTCTTATCGGCTGTGCAATAACAGGTCTTTCCGTCGGCATAATGTGGCCGGGCACATTCAGCAAAGCTGCCGCATCTCTGAAAGGCGGCACAGCAATGTTTGCACTGCTTGCACTTTCGGGTGATCTGGGCTGTTCAGGAGGTCCTACATTGGTTGGCGTTATTTCCGATGCATTTGAGGATAACCTGAAAGCAGGAATCCTGGCTGCCGTTGTATTTCCCGCAATTCTTGTCCTGTGTCTTGTTTTAGGAAAGAAAAAGAAAGAAAAAAACACCGCATGATAATAAAAAAGCTCCGGAATATTCCGGAGCTTTTTGTTTAGTCAACTGTTCTTACAAGAAGAAGAAAATCCCCCTCCTGCAGCTTCGTTCTTTCCTTTGTAAGGAGCGAAATACGGTTGTCACTGTGCATTATACCGATGACTGAATGATTTTTGGGGAGTTTTATATCATCTGCATACCGACCTTCCATAAGATCGTCAACAGGCATAAGCTCAAAACCGAGAGTATTTGTTCCGAACTGAACTGTCTGCTGAGCCTGAGCATCGGGAGAAAGAACGGAAACAATGGCATTTGATATAAGGCGGGTTGAGCAGATTGTATCAAGACCGTAGTGCTGATAAATGTCCTCACGGCCAACATCCATAATGCGTGTTACTATCTTTTCGGTGCCGAAAAACTCTCTTACCATCTCAGAAACCATAACATTTGTGTTATCGTCATCAGTGCAGGAAACAAGAGCATCGCAGTCTTCAATTCCGGCAGACCTGAGTGAATCAAGGTCGGTGGCTCTGCCCATGGTTACGTTTCCCGGAAAATTGGAATCAGCAAGTGCATTTGCGCTGTCCTTGGTATCGCACAGGACAGAAACCTGATGGTTTTCCGCTGAAAGCTCACGAGCAACATGACGGGCGGTTTTACCGCTGCCGACAACAAGTATATTCATAAAATTACCTCCTTGCTTACAGCCAGTCAAGAGTATTATCCTCGGACTCGAAGTCAAGATCAACTTCAAGAGAAGGGGAGCTGACGGGAATGACATTGCCTTCCTCAACAGATTCAACACCACGTATTCTGGGCAGTGCAGGCTCTGCACGAATGGGCTCGGGCGGCATATCGTTTCGGTCATTTCTTACAGTCATTACAACATAGCACAGTGCAGCGAGCAGTGACAGAACACTTATGAAAAGGCACACTGTAAATCCTTTCGGAGCATAGGTCAGAAGCAGAGTGTGCTGTCCTTCCGGTGCTTCGATTGCCAGCAGACCATTAAGGCATGAACGGGTTGCAGTGTTTTTGCCGTCAACAACTGCAGTCCAGTTTCTGCTGTAGGGTATGGTGGTCAGAATTACATCGCCTGCGTCTGTTTCGGCAACAGCACGGATGTTGTCACCCTTTTCACGGACGAAGGTAAGCTGATCTGCAGACAGAATACCGAGCACCGAAGAGAATAAATCCTTGTCGAGCGAGTTGAAATACACACTGTTTATTGTTGTGTTGACCTCGCAGAGATCAATTTCCACAGTAACGGTGTCAAGAGCCTTATAATTACCCAGACTGACAATAGCACCGAGATCGGAATTTTCAATTTTCTTTCCGTTTACGGTAAAAGGAGTATTATCAGGCAGACTCGAAGAAAGCCACATATACATTTCGCCGTCGCAGAGTGCGGTGACAGTATAGGAAAGCACAGCATTATCATCATAGCGGGTTATCAGCTTGCTTTCGTTGAAATCGCTTAGATTGGCACCGTCATAGCGCATTTCGTTGATCTGGGCTGACGAGAAAACCGTTCTCTGTTCACCGATTGCAGCAGAAAGCAGAAGCTCCTGAGCGGTGAAAGGATTTGAAGAAAGAGAAGGATCAATGCCCAGTACAATATCAGAGGATGCAAAGCCCAGTGAAAGGGCATTTTTATTTTCATAAAGACCGATACCCTCACCGACCGAAAGAGCGGTGTAGGTTGTGTCATTCTCATCGGATATAAGATAACGGACGCCGAAAAGTGCATCGGTGACACCTGTCCAGCCGTTCTGTCCGTCAATGCCGAGAGAAGAAAGCAGCTCGGCACGGTGCTCAGTGTCAGCGGAAGGATGATTGAGCAGTGCGCCGGAAGAAATGATCTCACATTTTCCTCTGACTCTTGAAACGCCCTCACGACCGCCGGTTATTTCCCAGCCGGAAAGAAGAGAATCGACAGTTTCTTCCGCAGCAGATGCGGTCTGTATGGTTTCAAGCTTTACGGGGAGAGATCTTTTCTTGGCTGCTATCATGCAGTCTGCGCCTGCAGTAATGCTTTCTGCAAAGATGCACAGCATGATGACCACGCCGAAAATCGCAGGGGGTCTGCGGTCGCTCATGACCACAAGAACAATGGCTGCATAGAGGGTGACAAAACCTGCAGTGACTATCATGATAAGGAATCTCAGCTCACCCTCGCCGAAGGCCAGCGCACCTGCATAAAGCACAATGATAAGCACCCAGCTGCCGACGGCCTTGCCGACGGTTATTCCGGAAGGCATTGAAAGACCACGGGCTGCAAATGCAACGGCACAGGTGCAGAACATGAAGGATACACCGCTGTCACAGCCATCAAAGGAAACGAAGCCTGTAAAAACAATATTGAGAGCAGGGATCGCCTGAACAAGAAGGAGAAGCAGAAGCATTCCTGCCGCCATAACCCTTTCTCCTCTGGGCAGTCTGCCGTTGAGCAGATAGACGGGAAGCATAACAAGGGTGCAGGCAGAGCAGTAGAGCATTGCATTGCCGCCTGAGCCTATATCATTTCCCATGAAAAGCCCGGAGAAAATCTCAGGGACAGATACGGGAGGAATTTCAGAAAATGAACGGATTGCAGAGCCGTTTTCCGCAGCTTCCATAAGGGAAGGAATCATGAATACTGCAGAAACCCCCACAGCAAGAAGGAAAATAACAGCACACCGAAGTGATGCGGTTTTAAGAGTGCTTTTTTCTTCAACCGCATTTGTACCCCATACAAAAATTGCAACAATAAAGAGCATGACAGCAGGCCAGAGCTGCCATGAGGTTATCATGAACAGTATGGAAGCAACGGTGAAATTAATGGTGCGTCCCGTTTTGAGCAGTGATATTACACCCGCACCCACTGCAGGCAGAAGTGCGGCAGCAGCGGCATAAAGAGGAGAATACACGGAAATAAGGAAACAGGCACAGCCGCCGTAGGCAACAGAAAAACCCAGACATAGCTCCGCACGGTCATTGAGAGCGGAGGTGAGGAAATATGTACTCAGACCTGCGATTCCCATACGCAGAAGGGTTATAAGCAGAAAAGCATCTGCGGCCCTTGAAGCAGGGAAGAGAAGAGCGATGAGGTAAAGAGGAGAAAAGAATCCTCCGGCATAGGTGCTCCATGTTGCGGTGCCGAGCCCCTGAGAGAAATCGTAGAAAAGACTTTCACCCTCAGAAACAGCACGCCTGAATCGCTCAAGATTTTCTATAAAAGCGGAGTTTGCATCGGAGATAAGGGTTGCGTTGCCAAAAGGGCTGATGCCGCCTATAAGACAGACGACAATAAGCACAGCGGCAGGAAGCAAAAAGGCAAATGGCGCCATAATGCGTGAAGCACGGTTTGCCCGAGGGAGGGATTCTCCGTTCATATTCTGCACTCCTTCCGAAAGTATTGTATAAATTATAATATAAAATTATATCACGCAGTCATTGCCTTAACAAGTATAAAAATAAAGAAAGAGAAAAGAGGTGCATCGAGTTGAATATCCTGCATCATTGTGATACAATAACCAGGATAATAAATTGCACAATATGAAAATTTTATTTAAGGGACATATGCCTGTCCGATTCAAAAGATAGAATATCCTCAGAAGAAAAGGAGGATTTCAGAATGGAAAATACAAAGCAGTACAGAATACTGGAATTATTCTTCAGGGGACTGAGGGGAGAAGACCTGTCAGTACAGTCCCTTGCTGCAGAATACGATGTTTCCACCAAGAGCATCACACGCAGTATAAATGAGCTGAAGAATTTTCTTGCAGACCACAGAGAGCTTGTGGGATGTGCCGAGCTGCAGTACAGCTATTCGGATAAGTGCTACAGACTTAAAATGGACGAGTTTCTGTCAGACAAGGAACTTTTTTCTCTGGTAGAAGTAATGATAGGAACAAGGGCTTTTTCAAAAATAGAGCTTCTGACGCTGACAGACAAACTCAGACGTTTCACAACTCCCGAAGACCGCACGAAGATAAATGAGCTTATCCGCAAGGAGCTGTATCACTATCCGGAGGTAAAGCACGACTGCGAAAGTGTTCAGGATAATCTGTGGAAAATAGTCAGCTGTATTCTGAAGAAAAAGGAAATAAGCATAGAATATTACCGCATGGACCGAAGCTTTGAGTGCTACCGTCTGCGTCCCGCATCGGTGATGTTCACCGATTTCTATTTCTATCTTATAGCTTTCAAAGCCGGGGTCAGCAGCGCAAAACCCACATATTTCAGGGTGGACAGAATCAAAAAAATAACGGAGCACCGAACAAACCTGACAACTGACCCAATGCCTGATTTTGACGAAGGACTTCTGAGAAAGAGAAGCCTTTTCATGTGGCCGGGAAAGCTGAGAAAAATCCGCTTTGAATTCAGCGGGCCATCCCTTCAGGCGGTGCTCGACAAGCTGCCGACGGCAAAGGTCATAGAGCGCATGGGAGAAAGAAAGTATCTCATAGAAGCGGAAACCTACGGCGACGGAATAAAAATGTGGCTTCTCAGCCAGGGCTCGTGGGTGAAAGCGGTGTCTCCGGATGAATTTGTGGAGGAAATGAGATTGGAAATAGACAAAATGGCTTCGCAGTACAGTGACCACAGCTGAAATTATCCCCGCAGCATTGCTGCGGGGATATCTTATTAAAAAACACATTGCCCTTATCAAAGGATTCTGCTATAGTAATTAGGATAACGGAGATGAATAATATGAGTGAATTTATGCCCAATGTAATAGAAATAACCGACTTCATGGCTCCTGAGCTTGACGTGTACGCACGTCTTACCGAGGCTCAGCTTTTAAACCGTGAGCATCCTCAGAGCGCAATGTTCATTGCAGAAAGCCCGAAAGTCATAGAAAGAGCGTTGGACGCAGGCTGTGAGCCTGTTTCCCTGCTTCTCGAGCGGAAGCATATAAAAGGCGAAGCGAAGGATGTCATCGCAAGGTGTGGTGATATCCCTGTGTACACCTCGGAATTTGATATTCTTACCCAGCTTACGGGCTTCAAGCTTACAAGAGGAGTGCTGTGTGCCATGCGGCGCCCGGCGCTGAAAAGCACAGAGGAAATATGCGCAGGTGCAAGAAGGATAGCGGTGCTTGAGAATATAATGAATCCAACAAATCTCGGTGCAATATTCCGCTCCGCAGCAGCCTTCAATATAGATGCCGTCCTGCTTACCCCGGGCTGCACCGACCCTCTTTACCGCCGCTCGGCAAGAGTCAGCATGGGCACGGTTTTCCAGATACCCTGGACATATCTCGGTGAAAAAATGGCGGAATGGCCAACCGAAGGCATGGCAAAAATAAAGGAAATGGGTTTTGCCACGGCAGCAATGGCTCTTAAGGAGGATACGGTAAATATAGATGATCCACACCTTATGGCAGAGGAAAAGCTTGCAATTATCCTCGGCACAGAGGGAGACGGACTTGCCGACTGCACCATCGCAGACTGTGATTACACCGTAAAAATTCCCATGTCCCATCAGGTCGATTCCCTTAATGTTGCGGCAGCCAGTGCAGTGGCATTCTGGCAGCTGCAAAACCGTGATTGATATAATTTATAAAAAAATTAACGTTTTTCGTAAATTAATACTTGACAAACATAAATCCCCCGTGTATACTGATGCCAGAAACAGAGAGAAAGAAAAAACGCCCCGTGCACAGGCGGAAGGTTCTCTTTGTTCTGACTAAATATACGGAGGATTAAACTATTATGAAAAAAATGAGTACAACAGCAAAAGTTCTTAGTGTTTTTGCAAAAATCGCAATGATATTGTCCATTGCATGCGGCACCCTTCTTGCAATAGTTACAGTGGTGGTTGCTTTTGCAGAAGAAAAAGCATTCACTGAAGCAAGCACAGATCTTATTATCGGCAATGTAAGCTTCACCCTTGCCCCTGATATGAACCTTGATGCCGCTGCAATAAAGTGGCACAGCATTGCAATACTTGGTATTGCAGCAGCTGTAATGTTTGCAGGCGCATATATGACGAAGATTGTAAGAAAGGCTCTTAAGCCCGTAGCAGAGCAGAACCCCTTTGATGAAGCCGTATACCGCAACATCAGAAAGCTTGGCATACTGACCATAGTTTTCGGCGTCATAATGCAGATTATCAATTTTGCTGTAGAAATCGCAATGGTTTACTGCTATGATTTTGAAAAGATTTTTATAAATAATAATATTACCGCATTGGAATTTGATTTCGAATTCGACGGCTCCTTTGTTTTTGTGGCCATCGTGCTGTTCATGCTTTCCGGAGTATTCAAGTACGGCGCAGAGCTTCAGCAGCAGTCTGATGAGACCCTTTGATGAGGTGATAAAATGCCTATTATTTTAAGACTTGACCGTGTTATGGCGGACAGAAAGATTTCCCTTAAGGAGCTGGCTGAAAAGGTTGGTGTTGCAAACGTAAACCTTTCAAAGCTCAAGACAGGCAAGGTTTCCGCCATTCGCTTCTCCACACTGGAGGCAATATGTGATGTTCTCGATTGTCAGCCGGGAGATATCCTTGAATTTTCAAGAGATAAAGGAATTCAGGTGCAGATAGAGGACGACGAATAAAATACTTTAACTGTATAAGAGTATATTGGGATGAACATATTGAAAAGCCCTGTGATGGTTTCATCACAGGGCTTTTGATTTTATATTTTGAATTTATCTCTGAACACGACCGGAAGCATTACCGCCTGCAAGCTTCTCAACCTCGGAAACAGTCACGAAGTTGTAGTCGCCTTCGATGGAGTGCTTGAGAGCAGATGCTGCAACTGCATACTCAACAGCATCCTGAGTGGACTTGCCGGAGAGGAGGCTGTAGATAAGACCGCCGCCGAAGCTGTCGCCGCCGCCTACACGGTCAATGATATGGAGCTTATACTTCTTGGAGAAGCAGTATTCATCGGAAGCAACATCAAAGAGCATTGCGCTCCAGTTGTTGTCGAAAGCGGAGATGCTCTCACGGAGGGTGATAGCAACCTTCTCGAAACCGAACTTGTCAGCAAGCTGACGGGCAACACTCTTGTAGCCCTCAAAGTCAAGCTTACCGGAGTTGATGTCGGTGTTTTCAGCCTCGATGCCGAATACGTCCTTAGCATCCTCTTCGTTGGAGATGCAGACGTCAACATACTGGCAGAGCTTGGTCATAGCTTCTCTTGCCTCAGCACGGGTCCAGAGCTTGCCTCTGTAGTTGAGGTCGCAGGAAATCTTTACGCCCTTTGCCTTTGCAGCCTTGCATGCATCCTCGCAGATAGCAACCATATTGGGGCAGAGAGCCGGAGTGATACCGGTGAAGTGGAACCAGTCAACGCCTTCAAAAATAGCATCCCAGTCAAAGTCACTTCTTGCAGCCTCAGCGATAGCGGAGTGTGCACGGTCATAGATGCAGACGCTGCCTCTCTGAGAAGCGCCCTTTTCGAGGTAGTAGATACCGACTCTGTCGCCGCCACGGACGATCTTGCCGGTGCCTACACCGTACTTGCGGAGAGAATTGACAGCCATCTGACCGATAGCGTGCTCGGGGAGCTTTGTGACGAAGTCTACGTCAAGACCGTAGTTTGCCAGAGAAACAGCAACGTTTGCCTCGCCGCCGCCGAAAGTAGCCTCAAAACTGTCTGCCTGAACAAAGCGAAGATAATCGTAGGGCTGCAGACGCAGCATCAGTTCACCAAATGTAACAACTTTTCCCATTATGCTCTTGCCTCCTTGATAATTTCAACACTCTTTTTGCAGAGATCGGTGATCTCATCCCACTTGCCGTTCTCGATGAGGTCGGCAGTGACCATATAACTTCCGCCGCAGGCTGCGATAACAGGGCAGGCTGCGTAGGTTGCCAGATTCTTAAGACCCACGCCGCCGGTGGGCATTACCTTGAACATGGGGAAGGGAGCTGCCATAGCCTTGATCTTGTCAAGACCGCCGGACTGCTCAGCGGGGAAGAACTTGAGCACTTCAAGACCGAGCTTGAATGCTGCATGATAATCTGTAGGTGTGGTGCAGCCGGGGAAGATGGTAACATTCTTTTCCTGGCAGTACTTTACGATTTCAATGTCAAGACCGGGGGTGACGATGAAGCTTGCGCCTGCATTGACAGCCTCGTCCACCTGAGCAGTAGTCATGACAGTGCCTGCACCGACCATCATTTCGGGATAGGTTTCCTTCATGATGCGGATAGCATCAGCAGCGCCTGCTGCACGGAAGGTGACCTCTGCAACGGGGACACCGCCCTCGATGAGAGCCTTTGCAAGGGGAGCTGCATCTCGCTGGGGATTTGTCAGCTTGATAACGGGAACAATACCAATCTCACTGACTTTCTTCTGTAATTCGTTCATGCTTATTATTCCTCCTGTAGGCATAAAGCCCTTGATTACTTATATATCATTCATCGCCGGGCGATGAATAACCGACAGAAACAGCATATTCTCTCGGGGAGATATTATATTCCGCCCTGAAAGCACGGTAAAAGCCCGTATAATCTCCGAATCCGCATTCTGAGCTTACCTTGTTTGGCTTCTGACCCTGAGCGAGAAGCTGGCGGGCAATCTGCAGACGTTTTTTCTGAATATATCTGTATACGCTTGTGCCGATGTGGCGGTTGAATTCGTGGCTGAGGTGATACTTGCTCACAAAGAATCTTTCCGCAAGACTGTCAAGGGAAAGAGGCTCGCCGTAGTGAAGATTGACATAGTTTATGACATCTGTCACAACACGGCTCGAATAGGTGATATTGTCACGGTGTGCGGATCCCTGCTCTGCAATGCGGTTGACCAGCACCATAAGATGGGTGAGCATGGAGCTTTGCATAAGGTCAGCGCCAAAGCCGGAATTTTCCGTTTCAGTGAGAATCTCCTCCATAAGAGAGCGCACGGCACTGCGCTGTCCCGAATTGAGATGAAGAAGATTTGTATAATCGGGGTTTCCGATATTGAAGCATTTTGCAAGATTTGTGCTTCCGTTTGAAAGCTCATCAAGAAGATTGGGGTCAATCCAGAGAACATATCTCTCATAGGGTGCCATATCAGGCTGGATATATAACTGATGGAGCTCACGGGGGCTGATAATCATCATATCGCCCGGCATGACCCTGTAGGTGCGTCCTTCTATTGCATAGGTTACGTCACCTGACACCAGAAAGTAAACCTCATAGAAATCGTGATGATGAAGCTCGACATCCTTTAAGTATGTATCACGCTTGTGAGATATTTCATAATCCGAGCGGTACATGACCTGACGGGGATCGAAAGATTGTATCTTACCGCCCATTTGCATCATCCTCCGGTTATATCCTATAACATAAACTGTGTCATGTCAACAAAAACATCCGCAAGAATTGCAATGTATTATCGCAAACAATGCTATTTTTAAGAAAAAACTTTGCATATATAATATGTAGGTAAGATCCCCGAATATTGCAATATTTCGGATAAGAACAAATCCGTTCAGGAGGTAAAAACAATGGAAAAACTCAACTATGAGGTTCTCGGAAAATCCGGTTACAGCGGATATATTCTGAAGGATGCGCCCGAAAAGGTAATGCAGTTTGGTGAGGGCAATTTCCTTCGTGCATTTGTTGATTACTATTTTGACGTTGCAAACGAAAAGGTCGGCTGGAACGGCAAGTGCGTCCTTGTACAGCCCATTGAGTTCGGTCTTACCGATATGATAAATGCTCAGGAGGGACTTTATACCCTCTATCTCAGAGGAATGGAGAACGGTGAAAAGATCGACCGCAGAAGAGTAATATCTTCCGTTTCCAGATGTCTTAATCCTTATAATAAGGAAGGCTTTGAGGAAATGATGAAGCTCGCCGTTTCCGATGACCTTGAGTATGTTGTTTCCAACACCACCGAGGCAGGTATAGTATATGATCCATCCTGCTCTCTTGAGGACAAGCCTGCATCTTCATTCCCCGGCAAGCTGACTCAGGTGCTTTACGAGCGGTACAAGGCAGGCAAGGGGGGACTTGTTATCCTTTCCTGCGAGCTTATCGACAACAACGGCAAGGAGCTTTTAAAGTGCGTTGAGCAGTATATTGCTCAGTGGGAACTGGGCGATGAGTTCCTTTCCTACTGCAAGGATAAGTGCACCTTCTGTTCTACTCTTGTTGACAGAATTGTTCCCGGCAGAATCCGTGATGCTGAGGAAGTTAAGAAGCTCGAAGAAATCAACGGCTACAGCGATGACCTTATCGATGTAGGTGAGGTTTTCGGAGTCTGGAATATCGAAGGTCCCGAGTGGCTTTCCGAGAAGCTTCCCTTCAAGGCCGCAGGCGTAAACTGCCCTGTTGTCCCCGATGTAACTCCCTATAAAAAGCGCAAGGTAAGAATTCTCAACGGAGCACACACAGGCTTTGTTCTGGGCGCATACCTCGGCGGCTTTGATATAGTCCGTGAATGTATGGAAAATGACTCTGTCCGAGGCTTTATGAACAAGATGCTTTATGACGAAGTAATTCCCACACTGCCTCTTGACAAGGCTGACCTTGAGTCCTTTGCATCTGCTGTTCAGGACAGATTCAACAACCCCTTTGTAAATCACGAGCTTATGAGCATTTCACTCAACTCAACCTCCAAGTGGAGAGCAAGAAATATGCCCAGCTTCTTAGATTACATAGAAATCAACGGCAAGCTCCCCGTATGCCTTGCCATGAGCTTTGCGGCATATATTGCATTCTTCTCCAATGACATTCAGACTCTTACCGATGCAGGACTTGTCTGCCGCAGACCCAAGGGCAACGAGTACACCTGCTCCGATGACCGCTGGGCACTGGAATTCTATTATGACCACAGAAACGACAGCATCGAAGACCTTGTCCACGCTGTTATGACCAATGAGCAGATGTGGGGTCAGGATCTGACCGCCATCGAGGGCTTTGAAAAAGCTACCATCGAAAACCTCAGACTTATCAGAGAAGAAGGCGCAGTCGCAGCCTACGCCCGTTGTCTGTAAAAAACAGGATTCCAAAGGAACGGTGTTCCTTTGGTGGGGTCAAGGGGCGAAGCTCCTTG
>JAZUNN010000035.1:0-1963 GCA_045604155.1 Acutalibacteraceae bacterium | reverse complement strand
TTCAGTGTCTTTAGTACGGGAGCCATCTGCTTACAAGGAATGCAAGAATCTGCACCGTAGTCTGCAATAATAGGCAGATCATATTCGGAGAGTGCTGCAAAGTCGATTTGCTTTGTGGCATTCAGGCTGAAATCCGCACCTTCAAGATTGCTTGGCAAATCTGATGTGCCTTCTGAACTTGTCGGATCATCTGCCGGCTTTTCGGATATCGTTTTGTATATCCACATACCGCCGATAACGGCAACGATTAAGACGGGAGTGAGTATCTTTACCCATAATGCTGTTTTCTTTTTCATCTGTTTACCTCCTTTCAGATTATCAAGGGTTGAATGAGGTTAAAGAAATAACCTACAAGGATGATTCCTGCGGTGCAGATTGCCACAAAGATACCGAGCAGTTTAGGCTTCACTGCCTTGCGGAGCATAATCATAGACGGCAGGGACAGCGTTGTAACACCCATCATAAAGGACAGAACTACACCGAGCAAAGCCCCCTTTGCAAGCAGCGCCTCGGCAATCGGAATCGTTCCGAAAATATCTGCATACATTGGAACGCCTGCGACGGTAGCAAGGATAACACCGAAGGGATTGTTGCCGCCAAGCACCTTCACGATAATATCCTCAGGAATCCAATTATGGATAACAGCGCCAATACCCACACCCACAAGCACATAAAGGAATACCTTTTTAGCGGTGGAAACAACTTGCTCCCAAGCATATTTCAAGCGGTCTTTGAAATGAAGCTCTTCCTGCGGAACATCGAGGGAGCGACCATTGCGGATGTATTCTTCCACTTGATTTTCAAGGTGCAACTTCTCGATTAACGTTCCTCCGAGCACGGCAATCACAAGACCGAGTACCACATAGAGTAGAGCGACCTTCCAACCGAAAATGCTCATAAGCAGAACAAGGCTGCCGAGATCGACCATCGGGGAAGAAATAAGGAATGAGAATGTCACGCCAAGCGGCAAACCTGCACTTGTAAAGCCGATGAATAACGGAATAGATGAGCAGGAGCAAAACGGTGTAACCGTGCCGAGTAAGGCGGCCACGATATTTGCACCGACACCGTGAAATCTACCGAGTATCTTCTTTGTTCTCTCCGGCGGAAAGTAACTTTGGATATACGAGATAATCAAAATCAGTACACCAAGTAGTACCATAATCTTAATTGTGTCGTAGATAAAGAATTGAACGCTACCGCCGATTCTGCCTGTGGTATCCAAACCGCAAGCGCCCAATATTGTTCCAATGAGGCGATTAAGCCAACTCATTCCAAGGACTTCTGTCTGAAAGAAATCCCACGCCGTTTTTAAGATTTGCATATAAAAATCTCCTTTCAAATATAAACATATTCAAATGTATCTATATATAAGTCTTAAAGGAAGTCGTGCGGAAAAGATTTGACTTGCCTTACTTTTCACAACACGACTTGTTTTCGCATCCACAATCAATGGATGTCAGTTCCTTTAGTAACCCCGCAGCAACCTTTGCGCCCTCTGCTGAAATAGAATAGTGCATCCATTTGCCTTCCTTGCGACCAACTACAACACCGGAATCGCAAAGGATCTTCATATGGTGGGAAAGCGTTGGCTGCGTAACATTGAGTTCGTCAAGCATTTTGCAGGCACACTTTTCGCCGCTTGTCAGCATCTTCAAAATGCGGATACGATTTTCATCACAAAAAGCTTTGAAGATCAATGCCGTTTTTCTTTCGTCCACTCGACACACCTCCCATAGACGTTTATCTATATATCATTATATTCAACACATAGATGTTTGTCAATGGGTTTTTCAAAAATGTCATAATATCAACACTGAATTCTTTCAATCGCAACTGTGTAAGAGTTTGAATTCATACGCAAAACAGGCAAAAATATTTCTTTGTAGCCCTTACACAGAACAAAAAGAGGGATGTCCCGCCTGGACAGAAATAAAAAAAGAGCTGACACCGCTTTTTCGGT
>JAZUNN010000034.1:0-74459 GCA_045604155.1 Acutalibacteraceae bacterium | reverse complement strand
TTCTTCAAAGGTGGTGGATTCCAAAGGCAAAGCCTTTGGTCGTCCTCCGCAGAGGACGAAATTTCCTTTGCAAACAAAACGCAGGAAAATAGCAAAACAGTCCGGTGGACTGTTTTGTGTAAGAAACCCACGTATGGGGTTTCTTATGTCGTCCGAAAGGACGACTTTTGTGCCTTTACAAAAACAAAAAAGACCCGTCCACACGGGACGAGCCAAAGCACGCGGTACCACCCGATTTTATGCGGAAAACCGCATAATCTCTGTGCCCTTAACGTGGGCAAACGTTGCGGTTTTCACCGCACAGCTCCGACGGAGAAATTCGCCTTTCCGTATTGCCCGAAGTACGCTCTCAGCCCGGTGACGCACTCTCTCTGACGGGTTGCGGAAGACTACTGCTGCGGCAAATGCCGCCCCGCCTTCACAGCCTTTAACGCTATTATAAAAAATATATCACGGTTTATAAAAAAAGTAAACTGCGTAAATGAACGCAGTTGACTTTTTATCATAAAATCAGTCCTGATTATTGTCCTCATTTATTCCTTCGGAAGTCTCCCCAGCTGTTTCTATGGTAACCTCATCAGTTACTTCCTCTGCGGCCTCCTCAGCGGAAGTTGCAGCAAGTGCCTTGGCGGCTTTTCTTTCTGCACGGCGTTTTGCCAGACAGCGTATCAACGATGCAATCAACGATGTAATAAGGAAAACAATAGCAAATGTAAGAATGAGGCTGATGGGATCAACGTTTATACTTGTCGAGCCTTTTGCAGGGTTATCAATAGTGGACAGAGGAACAAAATGAACGATATTCACGCCGCACCCGACCATCTGGAACATTTCTCCGCCGAACAGCATAATGCCAAAGGGGAGAAAGTCGAAGAATATGCCGCAAATAAGATTTGTAAGGAACATTCCTGCGGTGATGCTAAGAGAAATGATTATAACTTTTCGGGGACCCTTTATCAGCTTATAGATCAAAGCAGCAATAAGGAAAATCAGAATAAATGTTACCAGAAGAGAAACAAAGTGGAATCTGTTCATAACGGGAATCTTAGCGGTGTGGTCATCATTCCATACATAGTGGTCTGTAAATACTCCGAATCCGAAAATTCCTTCGCCTACGACCTCAATACCAAAATTAAACCCGAAAACAAGGGTTGAAATCAAGTTCGCAGCAAACAGAACAGCCGTTGCGATAAGAGAAATTATGCTTATCTTTTTAGGAAGCTTTATAATCATATAGATAATACAGCCGATTAAGAAAACGCAGATAAAGCCATGAATAAGGGAAGGAAAATCAAATTCAATGCTTTCGGGACGGGGAACACCTGTGGGGCTTGAGTATTCGGGAGAGTAGTAGATGCCAAAGCCTGAACGGTCATAAAGTGTGAAGATAAACCCGAAGATGTGAGCAGACAGGAAGTTTATAACAAACAGACCTGCCGTGATGATAAGTGACCACAATGTTACTTTTTTCATTGATAAAACCCCTTTCAAAAATTACTTTCCTTCATTTTCAGCCTTGTGTTTTTTACAGCGGCAGATCAAAGCAGCAATGCCAAGAACGATGGCATATGTAAGCATTAGAGAAACAAATTCAGGATATGTTGTCGGGGCTCTGTTATATGCAGGGTACTCAGGTGGTGCCAGAGGAGGGATTTCACTGTGATAAACACCAAAGCCGACAAATCGTACTATTTTTTCGCAAGTGACAGGAATACCGAGAGAAAAATCGAACAGAACACCGGACAGAAAATTCAAGACGAACAGCCCTGCAGTGATTATAAGGGAACAGATTGTGCCTGACTTCATTTTTTTAAAGCCTATTGCAGTAAGATGTACAAGGAGAGCAAAGCCAAAAAAGAAAACAAAGGTAAGAATAAGCGTGATAGGATCAAAGCTCACCTCGGAATCGGGTGACCATCCAAGGTCAAGTACCATCGGGTATTTTTTCAGTCTGACTCCAAATCCAAGACTTCCGTCAAAGTAGAGAGGAATGGGACAGAAGTTATTGTCGCAAAATATACTGAGCAGAAGATTTGAGACGAACAGAACAGCAGTAATGACAAGTGAATATACACCAATCATTTTGGGATGTTTTATTATCAGATGGATAAAAGTTCCGACAAGGAATAATAAAATAAATGTTGTAATAAGCGTTACGAAGTCAACAGAGACTTCAGCAGGGTAAAATTTACCGGAGTATGAGAGTGTATGCGCCTCTTTGAAAGAAACTCCCAGTCCATAATGATATGAGCCGTAAATATCGGTATGATTATAACGTAATTCGTCAAAGACATTAAGCGTAAAAATATAATCAAAGAGATGCCCCGATATAAAGTTTAAAACAAACAAACCTGCTGTGATGATAAGTGACCACAATGTTACTTTTTTCATAAAATACCCCTTTCAAAATCAAAAACGTGAGAAATTCTCGCAAAAAATAATTTTATCAATGCAGAGAATCCCACGTTTTTATTATATATAAAAGATGGTATATGTCAAGAGAATAAGAACAAATTGTTAATAAATGATTAAAAATAAATGAAATATCGTGCGATCTAATCAGATTATAATATACCAGACACCATCAATCTGAACAAAAATAAAATTAAACGGCACAACGGCCTTATCTCCGTCGACAGGGTGGACAAAACAAGCCTCACAATCAATTTTGCCATAGCCGTTGGCATTGTAATAGCCCTGCATAACAGCTTCAATATTGTTTTCGGGATACGTTTCGTAGGAGAATGAGGAGTTGATTGTTTCGAGATACTCAAGGCCGTAACCCTTAAAGGTAACGAATATAGCATCTTTTCTTGAAACTGCCTCGGCGTAATCCTCTGTATCCGGGTACATGTCCCGATTGTATTTTTCAGAATATAAAGAAGCGAAACCTGCTGCGTTTCCGCTTTCGATATATTCAAAATACATATCTATTAATTCTTCAGGTGTTGCAGTATGCCTTGAATCAGATTCACCTACAACGTCCTGCTTTTCCTGCGAACAGCCGCAAAGAGAAAGAAGCAGTACAGACAATACCAGACATAAAAGCTTTTTCATAATAAAAATCCTCTCTCTGTTATTACACAATAATGGTAACAGAGAGAGAAAATAATTTGATAGACAGAATGTTAATGCGGTGTAAAAACTATGTAAGCTCGTCCAGTATGTCGATTATTTCAGGATACTTTTCAGTGCATGAAACTCTGTCAAACAAAGCCATTTCTCCCGTATCCCACCAGAAGCATTTTACATTGTTCTTCTCAGCGCAGGAAATAAAGTGTCTGACATATGCCTTGCGAACATCTTCGTTGTCCTTGTAATCGGCGCCACATTCGCCAACAATCACAGGAGCGCCCTGAAGAGCGGAAAAATCGGCCAGTTTACTGAAAAGATTCTCAATATGCTTCTTTTCGGCATCAGTACCCCATTGATCGGTAGGCTCGGTGTAGCTGACGCTTGTCCATGTAAAGGGTTGAGGGTCGTAGTTGTGAATCTGAATTATAAGATGATTTTCAGCGCTGTCCTTCGGCAGAATGAAATTATCAAAAGAGCCGTCAGCGCACATTCCTGAATAGACCTGCACCATAAGATTACGCTGAGTGTTATTACCACCTGTTGCCCTTACGGAATCGACAAAGAGCTGGTTAAAATCATTCAGTGCCTTGTACTCCTCAGCACTGCCTGCATTGCCCCAGCGATATTCACTGTCAAGCATTTCGTTGAAACCCTCAAACATCAGCTTGTCGTCATAATCTTTGAAATGCAGCGCAATGTTTGTCCACAGAGCGGCGAATAATTCCGATTTTTCGCTGTAGCATTCGGGAGTGGCACGAAGCCATCCACCGCCTGAATCATGATGAACATTTATGATGCAGTACATATCCTGAGCCAATACATAATCAGCCACTTCCTGAACACCGTGCAATCCACATAGGGTCAATTTCGCCATTTTCGTCTATATGCTCATACCATGTCACAGGGACACGCACTGCATTGAACCCCGCAGCTTTAACCGTTTCCATCAGCTCGGGTGTTGTAACGGGATTTCCCCATGCAGTTTCGTAGTTTTCGGGTTTGCCTTCCGAATACAATCCTATCCATTCGCCGTTGCTGTCAAGGGTGTTTCCCAGATTCCAGCCAACAGTAATATTGCTGACAGTTTGCTGAGCAGTTTCAAATCCATTATCATGAGAAGAACATCCTGAAAACACGGACAGAGCAATAACAACCGACAGCAAAGCGATTATTATTCTTTTCATTTTAGGACTTTTCTTTTCAGTCAGTAGTAAATTTACCGTGTTTTTTCAGGACTTCGCAGAGAGCCTGCACAGGCAGACCAACAACATTGGCATAATCGCCGTTTATGCCCTTTACAAACTGAGCGCCAAGCCCCTGAATCGCATAGCTTCCTGCCTTTCCGGAAGGCTCTTTTGAATCAATATAACCTCTGATTTCCTCCTGGGACATCTCAGCAAAGGTCACCTCAGTGCAGACGGAGAAGCACTCCTTATCCCCATCGGGGAAAAGAACACAGACTCCAGTATAAACCTCGTGAGTATTCCCCGAAAGCTCAGAGAGCATACGGAAAGCATCATTTGCATCTGTAGGCTTTCCGTAGATAATGCCGTCCTTTGCAACAACAGTATCAGCAGCGATAAGCACTCGTCCTCTTGCAGAATCCCTTGCCGCTTCTGCCTTTCTTTCACTGAGAAGCTCGACTGCCTTGTCGGGCGCAATATTTTCGGGCAGAGTCTCATCAGCATCGGGAGAAACAATTTCAAATTTTATCCCTACCTGATGAAGCAGCTCACGTCTTCTGGGACTTGAGGAAGCCAGCACATAGGGAGCATTGTAATAAACCTTGTCATTCCAGTAATTCTTCATGCGAAATCCCGTCTGATAGGTCATTTCCTGCCCTAAAAAATCGGGAGCGACAAAGGTATTTGCGCTTTCCTCGTCGGGGAATTCAACCTCAGCATACATAAATGAAGTAGGCTCACCGCCGTCCACAAGGCTTACCTCAAGAAGCAGACCGTCCTCAAGCTCATAACCCTTCCATTCCTTATGAACAAGAGGTTTTTTGAGCATAGTGCAAAGATCTTCAAACTCCTCTTTCTCAATATAAGGCTCAACCTCAGTTCTGCTGAGAGTTCCGTTTCCCTTGACAGCAAGCTTGTAGCTTTCGCCTCTGTCACTTATTGTTTTTCTTATTCTGACCTCAGGGTCGAGGGAAAGATAACCCTGCCATACCTCAGCCCATCTCGAAACAGGAAGATCGGGGAACTTATCGATTTTCCATTTTCTCTCAATTTCCATATATACCACCCTTTACGAAATAAAGGGAATGACCCATTCGCCATTCCCTTATTCATTATCCTCTTGTTTGCCTTCTTTATAACCGTCACGTTTGAAAACAACAGCAATGGTTTTGAAGATTATTTTAAGATCAAATCCGAAGGACAGCTTGTTGGCGTATTCACTGTCATAAGCTGCCTTTTCCTCATCGGGAACGTTGTCACGTCCGTTGACCTGAGCCCATCCTGTAAGACCGGGGCGCACAGTATAAACACCTGCATCCATACGGAGCTTGTGAATGTCGCCGCCTTCGTTTTCAATAAGAGGACGGGGACCTACAAGGCTCATATCGCCTTTGATTACATTGATAAGCTGAGGAAGCTCATCAAGGCTTGTCTTTCTTAGGAAATTACCGGATTTTGTGATGAAGCTGTAGGGATTCTCAAGATCCTTTGTAGCCATTTCGCTGGGAGCATCGGTGCGCATGGTACGGAACTTGTAGATTCTGAAAAGCCTGCCGTGCATACCGACTCTGCTCTGCTTGAAAATAACAGGTCCCTTGGAATCGCACTTGATCCAGATTGCGAGAATAAGCATAATGGGCCATATGATGAGAAGTGCGGTCAGAGCCATGAAAATGTCAATAGCACGTTTGAAAAAACGATAAACAGGATGCTTCAAATCAATTTGCCCCCTTTGCTTACAGAATATCACGGATGGTATTGTAACAATAAATTTGTGATATGTCAATATTTATTCTTAAACAATATGAATTTATTATTTTTCGATAAATGGACTTTGAGTTCTTAATTAATTTCCACTTTATCTGCCGTTTGGAATATGCTACAATGAACAGGAAGAAATCTGTGGGAGATGATAATGTGAATTCACAGAAAATACTTGTTGTAGACGATGATACATCCATTGCCCAGCTTGTTGCCGATGCCCTTGAGGACGAAGGCTTTGCAGCAACCATGCTCAATGACGGCGAAGCGGCATATGAGCTCATACAGAGAGAAAATGATTTTTCTCTTATCATTCTTGATATAATGATGCCTAAAATGGACGGACTCGAGCTGTGCATGAAAATAAGAGAAACAGTAAACTGTCCCATAATATTTGTCACAGCCAAAAATCGCACAGTGGATACCCTTGTAGGTCTCGAAATCGGTGCAGATGATTATATCTACAAACCCTTTGTTGTAGAGGAACTTGTTGCCAGAGTGCGTGCCCATATCCGCAGAGATTCTCGCACGGGACAGAAGAAAAAGGGCAACGCAATAAAAATAGGCGATATCGAGCTGCATCCTTCAAGCTATGAAGTGCGCAAAAACGGAGAGGTAATTCCTCTTTCAACCCGTGAATTCCAGCTGCTTGAGTATCTTATGACAAACAGCGAGAGAGTTCTTACCAGAGAGCAGATATTCAATTCCGTATGGGGCGTCAATTACGGCGATATAGGAACTGTTGCGGTAAACATCAAGAACCTCAGAACAAAGCTTGACCCTGATAATAAATACATAAAGACAGTGTGGGGTGTGGGCTATAAATTTGCACACGAATAAGGTGATGCGGCTGTGAGCATAAAGTTTAAATTCATAAGCATAGCAATGCTTATTGTGATCCTCAATACCGTAATTCTGAGCGCATGCTATGGTATGTTTCTAGCGGGTCCTGTTGCAGATGACTACACGGTTTCTCAGCAGCAGCTTGATGAGGACACAAAGGGAATTGCAGAAGGAATTGCTTCAGACACTGATATACAGGCATATATCGAGGAAAAAGCTCATCTTATGGAGCTGAATCTTACTCTGGAAAATTCAGAAGGAAAAGTGCTCTGCTCATCGCTTCACAGTGAAGAAACAAATATATGGATACGTTCTTCCGTGGCAGTTGAGATTGAAAATGAATTCTGCATTCTCCGCTCCAGCAGAGAGGTAAGATCCGTTCTTGCAGAAAATGACAATGCAAAGACCCTCATATGGGCAGAAGTATGCATAATGGTCGGCATAATGCTGGCAACATCCAGTGTTATATATGTAAAATACATCAAGCCTCTTGAAGCACTGGAGAAAAACATGCGATCCTATAAGGCGGGCTCCAGAGCAGAAAGAACGGATCGAACCGATGAAATAGGCGTGCTTCAGAATTCCTTTGTTTCCCTGTCTGAAATGATAGATGGAGAAAAGGAGAAGCAGAGCCGGATTATTGCGAGTATATCCCATGATATAAAAACACCTCTGACAAGTGTTATGGGTTATGCGGAACGAATGAAAAACGGAAATCTGTCGGAAGAACGCACAGTCCGATATGTTGATACCATATATAAAAAGGCTGTGGCGATACGTGATCTTGTAAATGAGTTTGATGATTATATAAGCAGCAACCAGCGCCTGCACTATAATCCTTCGGAAATAGGAGCAAAAGGACTGATTGAAACTCTGAGAGAGGAATACAGTGACGAGCTTTATGCAGCAGGCGTGGAATTCACTGCAGAATGCAGATGCGATAATTTCCCGCTGCTTATAGACGGAAACCAGATTCGCAGAGTTTTTGGAAACCTTATTTCCAATGCCATGAAACACATGAAGGACGATAAAAAGATATGCATAGTCTGCGACGAGATGGACGACGGATTATATGAGTTTGTCAGAATAAGTGTTTCCGATAATGGAAGAGGTGTTGATGAGGAGATGCTGGAAACAATTTTCGAGCCGCTCTTCACAACAGACCCTGGACGAAGCGTTGCAGGTCTTGGCCTTGCAATATGCAAGGAAGTAATAGAATGCCACGGAGGTAAAATAAAAGCGGAAAATAATGAATCGGGAGGACTTACCGTGTCATTCACACTGCCTATCAGCCCGATTGAAGAAGAATAACAAAAGAGCGTGCAGATTGCACGCTCTTTTTTCTTGACATTCCATTCGCTGTAATTATAATGATATTGATAATCATTATCAATAAGAGGTGAAAACATGGCACCCCAGCGAAATACCAGACAGCGCCAGGTGATACTTGATTGCCTGAAAGGGCTTGGCGATAAGCACATCACAGCAGAAGAGCTTACAGAGCTTGTCCACGAAAAGGACCCGGGCATCGGTCAGGCGACGGTTTACAGATATCTGAACAGACTACTTGAAGAAGGCATGGCCAAAAAATATATGCTGCCCGATGGAGCAGGCTTCTGCTGGCAGTATGTGGACGAGCATTCACACTGCCATTCCCATTGCCATCTCAAATGCAATTACTGCGGCGAGATAACCCATCTTGAAAGCGAATTCCTGAATGAACTGGGAGAAAGCCTTAAAAAGAGCGATGGATTTGAGATAGACGAAGGGGATACGGTTATCTACGGGAAATGCGCAAAATGCAAAACAAAGGGGAATAAACAATGAAAAGAATACTTTCTGTAATACTCTCTGCCCTTGTATTGTGCCTTTGTCTTGGCTTCGGAGGCTGCTCGGAGAAAAGCGGAGAGAAAAAAATAATAGCAACTCTGTTTCCTCAGTACAGCTTTGCAAAGACAATAGCAGGGGATAATTTTGAGGTTGAGCTGCTGCTGACTCCCGGCACCGAAAGCCACACCTACGACCCATCAACTGCAGATACATATAAGATATCCGGCGCATCCCTTTTTATCTATACAGGTGACGAAATGGAGCCCTGGGCAGGAAATCTTCTTTCTTCCCTTGGCAGCGACAGACCTGATACCGTCAACTGCTCCGATGGTGTTGAATTCATGTCTGCAGAGCATCACCATGAGCATGAAGGACAGGATGAGCACGCCCACGGCGAAGACCCTCACATCTGGCTTGATATGAGCCTTGCCTGCGTAATGGCAGACAATATCTGCGACGGAATATGCGAAAAAGACCCTGAAAATGAGTCTTTCTACAGAGAAAACGCAGAAAAACTGAAAAGTGACCTTATGGACATGGACAGAAAATTTGAGGAGCTTTTTGCAGAAAGCTCTGACAAAACCATCGTTTTCGGCGGCAGATTTGCCCATATCTATTTTATCGAGCGGTACAATCTTTCATATATCAGCGCATATAAATCCTGCGATACAGCCGCAGACCCCAGTCTTTCGGACATCGCGGAGGTAGTGAATTACATAAATGAAAACGATGTGAAGGTCATATACCACGAGGAGCTTACCGACCCTAAAGTTGCAAGATCCATTGCCGATGAAACAGGCATAGAGCTTCGTGAGTTTTCGACAGCACACAATGTAACCGCACAGCAGCTTGAAAGCGGTATAACCTTTATTGATATAATGGAACAGAATCTTGAAAATCTCAGAGAGGGGCTTGGCGCTTGAAACTGCTGACCATTGAAAATTTAAAGCTTGAGTACGGCGGAATTACAGCGGTGGAAAATGTAAACCTCACCATCTCTGAGGATGAATACATCTGCGTTGTTGGAAGCAACGGCTCGGGCAAATCAACTCTCATGAAGGGTATTCTCGGACTTCATAAGCCCTCCGAAGGAACAATTACCCGTCATATAAAGGAGAATGAAATAGCCTATCTGCCGCAGACAAGCCTTGCGGAAAGGGATTTTCCTGCAACAGTCAGGGAAGTTGTAAGCACAGGCAGACAGTGGCAGGGACATTCCCTCTGGAAATATACTCAGGAGGATAAAGAGGCAATAGACGAAGCCCTTGAGCTTCTCGGAATAACAGACCTTCAGAACAGACGCATCGGCAGGCTTTCAGGCGGACAGCAGCAGCGAGCCTATCTTGCACGAGCTCTCTGCAGAAAGCCCCGTCTGCTTCTCCTTGACGAGCCCTGCTCAGGTCTTGACCCTAATATAACAGCACATTTCTATTCTCTTCTGGCCCAACTGTGTGAAAAACAGAAAATAACCATAGTGATGAACAGCCACGACCTTGATGAAGTTGCACGCTGTGCAAACCGTGTGGTTGTAATAAACCATACAGTGGAGTTTGACGGCAGCAAGGAAGCGTGGCTTGAAAAATACGATCCGGGCTGCACACTTCATTCGGCGAACTGCGATGAAAGCGGCGTATGTGACTGTGTAAGGGAGGAGAAGATATGAGCTTTGAAACACTGATAGGCATTTTCTCTCTTGCTTCAGTACAGAGAGCACTGCTGTGCGGAATTCTGCTCAGCGTATGTGCAGCACTTCTCGGAGTCATACTTGTGCAGAAAAGATATGCACTCATAGGTCACGGACTTTCCGATGTCAGCTTTGCCTCTGTTGCATTATCTCTTGCCCTGGGCCTGCCTCCTCTTGGGCTTTCCGTCCCCATAGTCATTGCCGCAGCCTTCGGAATAATGTACATAAGCCAGCGCAAGGGTGCTCAGGGTGATACTGTTATCGGTATGCTTGCAACAGGCTCACTTGCAGCAGGCATAATAATCACATCCATGTCAACGGGCTTCAACACCGATGTGTACAGCTATATGTTCGGAAGCATCGTAGCTGTAAGAACTTCGGACCTTGTCCTCAGCGTATGCCTGACCGCTGTGATTGCAGCTGTCTTTGTATTCCTTTACAACAGGCTTTTCATGGTGACCTACGATGAAAATTATGCTGCAGCCTGCGGAATAAAGACCCGGAATTATCAGCTTCTTCTTTCTCTGCTTACAGCCCTGACGGTTGTGCTCTGCATGAAGCTTATGGGCACACTGCTTATATCTGCTCTGATAATATTCCCCACAGTATCCGCAAGAAGAATTGCAAAAAGCTTTAAGTCCCTTGTTGTGTTTGCAGTAGCAATATCTGTGATATGCTTCCTTGTGGGAATGATATGCTCTGCCGCATTTGATCTTCCCTCAGGTGCAAGCGTAGTGGTTGTAAACCTTTTTGCATGGGCAGTATGCAGTGTTGTCGGTAAATTTACCGACCGATAAAGGGGATTTGTTAATGGAAAAAGTAAAAGAGTTATTCAGAACAAATATATCATGGAAAAACCTGATAATCTTTGCGATAATCTCAGGCGTGTATACAGGCGTTGTGGCCATACTGCCTGCAGTTAAAGATACCTCATTTTCAGACATTTCAATGACCTTTGAGTGGTGGGTGCTGTTCGGAATAATAATTATATTGACCAGTAAATCCGCAAAGGAATCTGCACTGAAATGCTTTGTTTTCTTTCTCATAAGTCAGCCTCTTGTGTATCTGACCCAGGCGCCGTTCCACGTTGAAGGCTTCGCTGTTTTCAAATATTATCCCGGATGGTTTGTATGGACTCTGTTTACCATACCCATGGGATTTATCGGATATCAGCTGAAGAAAGACAAATGGTGGGGCTTGTTTATTCTGACCCCCGTACTGTTGTTTCTGGGATTTCATTACGAAGGCTTCCTCAGCACGGTACTGTCTTTCTTCCCGAGGCATCTGCTCAGTACGATCTTCTGCGTAATAACCATGATCCTCTATCCCATATGCATATTCAAAAACAAGAAGCTTAAGCTCACAGGTGTCATAATAAGCGTAGTAATTCTTGCGGTTATGACCTTTATAGCCTGCGGAAACGAAAAGAATTTCTATAACACCACAGTCATGCACAGCGGAAGCTATGGTGTAGAATTTGATGATAAGTATATTGCATATCTTGAAGATGAAGAATACGGAAAGGTGTATATAAGCTACGATTCCGAAAGGGAAACCTATGTGGTGAACGCAGAGTTTATCAAAGAAGGTGAAACAGAGCTTATATTGGAATCCCCTGAGGGTGAGAGAAAGACATTTGACCTTACAGTAAAAAGATATTCATACGACCTGACTGAAAACACTCAGGTACCATAAATATTAAAAACCCTCCCTGCTTTGCGGGGAGGGTCAACTGCTGCTCATAAATTGATTGACATATGTCGTAAAACGTGGGAAAATATAGCCCGCCCGGGAGGTGGAAAAATGAAGCGTGACAGACAACAGCTTTTGCTTCACGAAAAAAATCTGTGCAAATCCTTTATAATACTCGCTCTTCCTCTTTTCGGAGTCAATCTTCTGACTTCAATGAACGACCTTATAGATACATATTTCGTCGGAAATATGCCCGATTCCGTTGCAGCCCAGGCAGGAATGTCCCTTGCGTGGCCGCTGATATCCATACTGACATCCTTCAATATGGGACTTGCGGTAGCAGGCGTAGCGGTAATAAGTCAGTTTCTCGGAGCGGGAAAGAAGGACGAAGCAAAGAAATATTCAGGAATGCTGGTAACGTTATCAGTAGTTCTTGGTGTGATAATCAACGTGATTCTCTATTTCATCGCACCTCCGGCACTGAGATTCATGGGTGCTGAAGAAGGAGTGTATGACAGTTCACTTACCTATGTGCAGGTGCGCTCCTTTGAAATGGTATTTATATTCATTTTCGCCGCATTTCAGGCAATCCGCCAGTCCCGTGGCGACACACTGACCCCCGTGATTTATTCCACACTGGGTGTGCTTGTGAATATCTGCCTCAATTGGGTGTTTATCGAAAAGATGGGAATGGGAGTTTACGGTGCAGCACTTGCAACCGTAATCGGTCAGGCTGTAAGAGTACCCTTCTGCATCTATCACATTTTCATCGAAAAAGGCGAAGGCAGGCTGACATTTGCAGATTTAAAGCCTGATTTCAGCTGTATCAGAAAGCTTGTAAAAATCGCAATTCCCTCTGCAACAGCTCAGGCATTCAGCTCTTTCGGATTTCTCTTTCTCCAGGTGTTCATTCTTTCATACGGCGACATGGTCGCAGCGGCATTCAGCCTCGGAAACAAACTGAGCAACCTGCTGCTCATGCCTGTAATGGCACTTGGCAGTGTCCTTGCAACATTCGTAGGGCAGAATATCGGAAACGGAAACAAGGAAAGAGCATTGCGGTCGTACAAAGTGTGCCGCAACCTTGGAATAGGAGTATCTGTTATCGGTGCAGCGCTTCTTATGCCTGTCAGGGAATGGGCTATGGCACTGCTGTCAAACGACAGTGAAACGGTGACCATTGCGGCGGAATATACTATCTACGTCCTTCTTATGCAGCCGCTTATGGCAATGTTTCAGAGCTATCTGAGCCTTTTCAACGGCGCAGGCAAAACTCAGTATTCATTTGTAATGACCACAGTAAGATTGTGGGTTATGAGATTGCCAATGATATGGGTAATGAGGGAATTTACCGACATAGGAAGAAGCGGAATATGGTGGGCAATGCTCCTGAGCAACTTCCTTATTGTACTTCTTGGAGCATTGATGTTCAGAAAAGTTGACTTCAGCGCAACCATATCCAAAGGAAAAGAAGAAACGGCATGAATAAAGCTCCCGACTTTCGTCGGGAGCTTTTCTTTTTATGCAACAACACTCTTTACGGCAGAGTAAGAACTGTAATAGGTTTTGCTGTAGCCGTAATTGACAGCACGTATCTTGAAATAATAACGCTTGCCGTCTGTAGGAGTGGGAGCAACGATGTAGTTGATGCCGTTTTCTTCATCATAGTACCATTCACACTGGCTTGTTATGTTGGTGTAGGTGCCCTTTGAAGATGTAGCTCTGTAAATAAGGAAGTCGTGAGCTGCAACGGGATCAGCAAAGCTCATAACGCAGGTTCCGTCATTGTTTGTGGCAATGGCTTTGATGGAAGGAGTCTGAACAATGGTTTTTGCAGTCTTATAAGCTGTATAAGAACTGTAATAGGTAGTAGAACCTGTGTATCTGAAGCCACGAATCTTGTAGTAATAGGTTTTGCCTGCGGAAACATTGCTGAAATAGATGAATCTGACATTTTCATACTTGTAAGGAGTATTGTAGTAGATATCATCGCCGGGAGTGTAATCTTCAAAAGCACTTTCGCTGTAGCTGCACTGCTTTGTATAACCCGAGGTCTTCTTGGTGGAACGATAGAACTGGAAGCCGGTGGGTTCACCGTCGGTTGTCCAGTAGATACCGATATATTCGGGAGAATAATCGATGCTTACATTGGAAGGAGTACGAAGCTGTGTTTTGGCTGATTTGTAGCCGGAAAGTGAGCTGTATACAGTGCCTGAAGGATTGTGATGAACGGTCTTGATCTTGTAGTAATAGTACTTGTTTGTAGTAAGACCTGAATCAACATAGGAAAGAGTATCACCGTCAAGCTCAGCGATAGCTTTGTATCCGGAGGACTTGCTGGTGGATCTGTAGAGAATATATCCGTCAGCGCAGGATGCAGCATTCCAGGAAATCTTTATGCTGTTATAGCCTGCAACGGCAGCCTTGAAGTTTCCGGGAGCATAAAGACTTGTCTTTGCAGAAACATAGGATGTATTGCTGCTGTATGCAGTGTGACCGCTGAGAGTACGGACAGCACGAACCTTATAGTAGTAAGTCTTGTGTGATTCAAGACCGGAATCGGTATAGGTGACAGTGCTGTTTCCGCTTACAAAAGCGATACTTTCATAAGTGCCGCCGGATGAAGTGGATCTGAAAATCTCATAACCGGTTGCGCCGGAGGACTTTACCCAGGAAATCTTTATGCTCTCTGCGGAAGCACGTGCAGCCTTGGGCTTTGTGGGAGCAGGAAGGGAAGGGGAAGAATTCTTCACAGCGGAAGCAGTGCCTTCAAGTCCGCTTCTGACAGCAGCAACCTTGTAGAAATAATGTCTGCCCTTTACAACAGATGTATCGGACCATTTTACGGTTGCGCCGGATGTAATGGTCTTGCAGAGGTCAAAATTCTCTCCGTCAACAGATTTGTAGATGTTGTATCCTGTTGCACCGCTTACCTTGGTCCAGGAAAGATTGAGGTAATAACCGGGAGCGGCAATGGTGAGAGTGGGCTTGGAAAGAGCAGGCACAGCACTGATGACATCTGAAGAGGTGCCGCTCATTGAAGAAGTATAAGGAACAACGTAGTAATAATATTCACGACCCGTTGTAAGACCGGTATTGGTCCAGGAAAGGGTAGTGTTCTTGGTTATTGTCTTGGCGAGTGAGAAGTTTTCACCGTCGGTGGAGCGATAGATCTTATAACCTGCAGCACCGGTCACCTTGTGCCATGAAACCTTGATGCTCGAATAAGAAGCGGAAGCAGCGAAGGCGGTAGGCTTTCCGAGTGAAGTTGTAGCGGTGACAACAGATGTGAAGGGGCTGTATGCGGTGCCATAATCTGTTCCACGGTATGCACGGACCTTGTAATAAAGATTTGAAGCAGTCTTTACATCTGTCCATGTAACAGTTGATCCGGAAGTGATGGTGGCAATGCAGATGAACTCACCATCGTAGCTGTCACTTCTGTAGATCTCATAACCCTGAGCACCGCTTACCTTTGTCCATGTAAGCTTGGGCTTGGAGGAGGTGACGGAAACAGAAAGAGAGGAGGGTCTGGGAGGAGTGACAGTGACAGTAACAACGTTTTCAATACCCTTGATTTTTGAAGAACCGGCCTTCCTGAAGGGTATGACCTTGTACATATAGGTATATCCGGGAGTGAGAGAGGTGTTCTTGTAGGAAACAGTGGAATTCTTGGTAATGGTCTTGAGAAGCTTCCATGTAACACCGTTGTCAGAGGAGCGGTATACATAGTAACCGTTGGATGTGGAGTTCTTTGTCCAGGAAACAGTGACACTGTTGTAGGAAGTGTTTGAAGCCTTCAGACCGGAAAGAACAGGAACAGGCTTTCCGCTTACAGTTTCGCTCCATTCACCGTAGATCTTTTCACCGTCAGCACCAAGCTTGTAGCCTCTGACCATGAAATAATATGTCTTGTTGAATGTAACTCCGGAATATCTGAAGGAAAGAACATTGGAAGAATCTATATCGGCAGTCTGAGTCCATGCACCTGCAGGTGTGGTGGTGTATTTTACTTCATATCCTTCGCAGTTATCTTCTTCTGTCCAGTTAAGCTTCAGTGTGGCATATCCGAGAATCTCAAGGGATGCAGTGGGAGTACCGGGGTCAAGTGCAGGGTTGCTTTCAACGGTGACAGTGCACTTTGCGCTGTACTCTCCGCAGGTGGCGGTAACTGTGTAAGTGCCACGCTTATTTGCGGTAAACACAGCACTCTTTCCGTCAGCGGAAGTCAGTGAAAAAGCATCATCGTTGCTGCTGCTCCAGACGATTTCGTCGGTAGTGCCTGCAGGAGTGACATTTGCATTGATTGTAACGCTTTCGCTGTTAAGTATTGTGGAAGAAGCGGGGGTAAGGGTGATGCCAGTGCAGGGATTGATAACGGTAATGGTTATTGTATCGCTGCAGTCACGGGCAGAAGCGGTAATAACAGCAGTGCCGCAGCCCTTTGTGGTGACAACGCCGTCTTCTACACTTACGATGGAAGGATCAGAGGAACTCCATGTGATCTTCTCGTTGCTGTCAATGGGAGCAACGCTGTATCCGGGAGCATAAAGAAGATCGCATACAACACCGAGATTCAGCTCGGCAGCGGAATAAGTAAAGCTGATGTCCTCTGCATAGATTATGGGAGTATAAACTGTGACAGTGCAGGAATCAGAAGCACCGTTTACGGAAGCGGTGATTACAGCTTCACCGTCGGAGATTGCCTTGACAGTGCCGTCAAAGTCAACAGTTGCAACACTTTCGTCGGAAGAGGTCCATGTAACAACAGCCTCGCTGCCTGCGGGAGTGAAGGTGTAGCCGAGGGAGTATTCGGAAGCCTTCTTTACAGAAACCGCTTCATCGGAAAGGGTAATTCCGGTAGCGACATTTGCAGGCTCATAAACGGTAACAACACACTGAGCGGTTACATCGTCTGCGGTGACGCTGACGGTTGCAGAGCCCACAGAAAGACCTGTTACAACACCATTATTATCAACAGTAAGAACAGAATTGTCGGAAGAAGTCCAGGACATGGGGGAATCAGCACCCGAGGGAGTTACAACGGGAGTGAGTCTGAGCTTTCCGCCCTTGAGTACGGAAGAGGTTCCGGGAAGCTCAATATTGCTGACTGCGTTGAATACAACAACAGTGACAGTGTCGGAATAATTACCGCAGGTTACGGTAAGGGTAGTGGTGCCGAGGGTATAAGGAGTAATCACACAGGTTTTTCCGTTGGGTGTGATTGTGGCGATGGGACTTTCGATAGTCCATGAAATGGGGTCGGTGCAGTCTGCAGGAGCGAGGAGAGCATCGATGGTGTATTTATCTCCTGCAAGCTTGAGGGAAATGCTGTCTTCGACGATTTCAATATCAGTGCAGCGGGAAACAACAGTAACTGCAACACTGTCGCTCTTTCCGCTGTCAGCAGTGGCGGTTATTGTGGCACTTCCGGTGCTGAGCGCAGTGATAAAACCATTGTTATCAACGCTTGCAACAGAAGGATTGGACGAGGTCCATGTTATGCCGTCGGTGGAGTTTGAAGGAGTAAGAACAGCGGAAAGCTGTTTTGTATTTCCTTTGTCAAGGGTGAGCTTGCTGTCACCGATTTCCACTGCAGTGGCAGGAGAAAGAACGGTGACGGTGCAGGATGCGCTTGCATAGGAGCCTGCGCTTGCGGTAATCGTGCAGGTGCCGATGCCGTTTGCAGTGACATAGCCCTCAGAGCTTACAACAGCAACAGAGGTGTCGGAGGAAGTCCATGTAATGCCGATGCCTGTGCCTGAAGGAACAACAGTTGCGGTAAGCTGATCGACCTTGCCGAAATTAAGAGTCATTTCGGTCTTGCTGATATTTACAGCGGTAGGACGAACGGGAACGACAACGTTGAAGGAAAGGCTCTTTGAACCGACAGTAACAGTTATTGTAGCGCTGCCGGTACCGACAGCAGTTACCTTTCCGTTGCTTACTGTTGCAACAGCGGTGTTGCTGCTTTTCCAGGTTGCATTATTGATAACCATCTGCTTTGAAGCGATAGCAGAGTTCTTCATCTTTACAGTTCTTGTAACAGACTCACCCTTATCGAGAGTGACAGAAGCGGATGAACTGAGAACAAGATTTATGGGACATACGGATTCATCAATTTCGATGCTGTAGGAAGCGCTTTTGTTGCTCGGCTGAGAGAATGTGGTGGCAGTACCGCCGCCGAAAAGCTGAACCCATCCGCCCTCAAAATAACCGATGCCGATAGTGGTGAAACTGGAGTTGAGAATATTGGCTCTGTGACCATCGGAATTCATCCATGAGGTCATAACGGCAGAGGGACTTGCCTGATTGAGAGCAATATTCTCACCTGCGGTATATCCGTAGGCAGAGGGATACTCTCCCATGAGGGTTTCAAGAAGGCTGCCGCCTGAAGGGAACTGATGCTCAAACAGCAGAGTTACCTGAGCTGCACGCTCCATAGCCTGCTCGGTCATGTTCTTGTCAAGAGTAAGAGGTGAAAGACCGTTGGCGGCACGCTCTTCATTGACAATATCAAGAACCTGGAAGGCATAGGAGTAATTTTTGGTTCCGCTTATTTCCACAACGGGATTGTCGGAAGCAGCCTGTGCGGTTTTTCCGAGGGAAAGAATGCCTGCGAAGGCAATATTCACAAGGAGAAGGAGAGAGAAAACAACAACCGCAGTACGATGAGTCACATTACGGATATTTCGTTTCAAGATTACCATTCCTTTCAGCTTTATGTCAGATGGTTAGAAATTTCCCAATATTACTGTTATTATAATAACATATATTGCATTGAAATCTCAACTGTCATATTAACCGAAACAAATCGGATGTTTTGTGCAATAAATCCTTATGAAACAAGGTGTTGTAAGGGTGTAACGTTTAATGAGTGCTGTCAGAAAAAATGAATGAAAAAACTTATAATGCCAATACTTTAAACAAACAATTTAGAATGTGAGGAATCAACCATGGACAGACGCTCCTGCAGCATACCGTTCAGCGAAAATGATGAGCTTCTCTACGATGAAGAAATACCCGTGATGCATAACGATGGTGAAGAGAAACCCATGAATCGTGACGAGGCAAGGGAATACAGTTCAGTGTACGACGAGCCTTAAAGCAGAAAAAAGCCCGAAGCATTATGCTTCGGGCAGAATCCTATTCTTTTTCGATGCTTTCACCTACAGGAGGTGTTTCGGTGGAAATAACGGTGTCCTTGTCTTCTCCCTGAAGATTGACTATTTTCTCGGTCATAAGCTTTGAGAAACCTGCAAGAACAGCAGTGAGCATGACAATTCTTGAAACAGCACCCTCGGTGTTTTCGCCGTCTTCGGCAGCAACAATATCTCTTGAATGAGCACGGACCTGCTTGATGAAATACATAGCCGCATCACGGTGCTGAACAACATAGTCACTGTAAACGATTCTGACCTCATCCTCGGTAAGTCCCATGGGGATCATTTTCTGAACATACGCAATATTGACACTCTGCTTGAGTGTGCAGATCATGATAAGATAAGCGATATGGATACGTGAATACTTTTTCTTATTTGGTGCAGGCATAATCTTGAGTCTTACATAGTTGTTGATTGCGGTAGGGGTAACAACCTCACCCTGATTATCCTCAGCGGGAAGAAAATAAAGCCACTGAGAAAGGAGAGAAATAACCTGTTCCATATACAGCTCGATAGTGGGAAGCTCTTCCCATGTGGGCAGACGGTAATTTTTAAGAGAACGCTCCCAGCGGCGAAGCTTGTGAGCGATAAGTTCACGATCGTAAAACACTTGCACATCCTCCAGATACTTTTTGTTTATCATATCATATAATCTTGAAAAGAACAAGATGTTTTAATTTTCTATAATAAATTAGTTACATTTTTTAATTGACTTTTAATATTTGATATTATATATTAGGTGTACAAGTTCCGGAAATAGGGAGGACCTTATGAATAATTACGTGATTTATACAGATTCAGCTGCAGATTTTGATGCGGCAATGGTTGAAAAGCTTAATGTTGAAGTTATTCCTCTTACTGCTATTATAAACGGTAAGGAATACCTCAATTATCCCGATGGCAGAGAAATCTCCAACGAGGAATTCTATAAGATTGTACGTCAGGGCACAGTATGCAAGACCGCAGCAATAAACGAGAAAACCTTTGAAGAAACCTTCGAGCCATTCCTCAGAGAAGGCAAGGATGTTCTTTATCTCGCATTTTCATCGGGACTCAGCTGCACCTGTGAGGCCGCATTCAGAGCAGCTGCACAGCTTTCCGAAAAATATCCTGAGAGAAAAATGCTCGTAGTGGATACCCTCTGCGCATCTCTCGGTCAGGGACTTATTGTATATCACTGCTGCAAGAAGCGTGATGAAGGCATGAGCATTGAGGAAGTACGTGACTATGCAGAGAGCATAAAGCTCAACCTCTGCCACTGGTTCACCGTAGACGACCTCAACCACCTCAAGAGAGGTGGAAGAGTTACAGCAACCTCAGCACTTCTCGGTACAATGCTCCAGATAAAGCCTGTTCTTCATGTTGATAACGAGGGACATCTTATAAACATGGAAAAGGCAAGAGGCAGAAAGGCTTCAATCCGCAGACTTGCCGAAAAGCTTGCCGAAACTGCACTTGATGATATTGCAGATCAGCCCATATTCATAAGCCACGGTGACTGTATTGAAGAAGCACAGCAGCTTGCAGATGAAGTCAGAAAGCTTGTAAATATAAAGAATGATATCTACATTGGAACAATAGGCCCCGTTATCGGTGCTCATTCAGGTGCAGGTACTCTTGCACTGTTCTTCCTGGGAAAAGAGAGATAAATTATACTGACAGAAAACAGCACGTTTATACGTGCTGTTTTTTGCTCTTGACAAAATCATCAGCATAGCTACAATGAAACTGAAATGGTTTTTGGAGTGGTAAAATGGAAAGATTTTTGAAAGTTGGTTCTGTTCTGGGTATAATATTTGTGGTAATATTTATGTTCATAAGGGAAAGGTTAAATATTCAGATGTCTGCGGACTGTGAGCATTTCATGACCATGGATAAGGTGTGGGCATTTGTATTTGCCGCAGTTATAGCAGGGATAGACAGTCTTATATACAACGCCGGACAGAAGCTTACGGTAGTTGGCATGAAGTATTCGAAGGTACTGGATGGCGCATTTATAACAGGAGATCAGCAAAAGGATCGCAAAAGACTTCTCAAGGCAGCCCGAGATTATTATGAAGATTTCTATGACGCAGCCGACTATAAATTAGGTAAGCTTTTGAAAAGATCAAAAAGGAACAGGGATTTTTATGCGGTGTATTGTCTTAGAGGTCTTATCCGTGTTGCAGAGGAAAACTACACAGAAGCAAAACAATGCTGGGAAAGGGCAGTTGAATATGAAAATAAAAAGGCATATGCCTATGCAGGTCTTGCATATTCTCAGATGAAGCTTCAGGATTTTAACTCGGCCATAAAAAATGCAAAAGAAGCTATAGCTCTTGATAATAAAACATACGAGGCATACGACGTGCTTTGCATAGCATTCAAAGCAACAGGAAACGAAAAAGGATTTAAACTGATGTATGAGATGGTAGCGAAGTTAGGAAGAAACAACGCACAGTTTATGAAAGATCTTGAAACAGCACAAAAGGCAAAAGTTTCTTTATCTTGACAATAAATTTAAACGGTATATAATACCTGCGGACTGGTTTTCAGTCCGCAATTATTATTATGGAGAATAATTATGAGTAAGTTGATCGGAGACCGTAATTTTTACAGAAGGACTCTTGCCCTTGCGATCCCCGTTGTCATACAGAACGGTATATCAAGCTTTGTAAACCTTCTTGACAACCTGATGGTTGGAAGCATAGGCGAGGAGCAGATGAGCGGTGTTGCAATATCAAACCAGCTTATCTTTGTATTCAACCTGTGCATCTTCGGCGCCATATCGGGAGCAGGAATCTTCACAGCCCAGTTTCACGGAAACGGTGATACAAAGGGAGTGCGAGAAACTTTCCGATTCAAGATGATGACAGTAATACTGATGTCCCTGCTCAGTATAGGACTGTTTGTCTGGAAAGGACGTCAGCTCATATCTCTTTTCCTGACCTCAGATTCGGTGGGTGACGTGACAAGGACCCTTGATTTCGGTGAGGAATACCTGCTGATAATGCTTGTGGGAATACTTCCCTTTGCAGTTGTCCAGTGCTATTCGGGTACACTGCGTGAAACGGGAGAAACAAGACTTCCCATGATTGCAGGCTGTGCAGCGGTTATGATAAACCTTGTTTTCAACTACATACTTATTTTCGGACACTTCGGAGCACCGAAGATGGGAGTTGCAGGCGCAGCAATAGCAACTGTAATATCCCGTTATGCCGAGCTGGCTATTGTGGCACTGGTAACGGGTATAAAGCACAAGAAGTTCACCTTTATCGAAGGTGCTTACAGAAGCCTTCATGTCAAAAAAAGCGCTGCGCTGGGAATGATAAAAAAAGGTACTCCCATGCTGCTCAACGAAGCTCTCTGGTCGATAGGTGTCACCGTAATGGTACAGAGCTATTCCGAAAGAGGTCTCACAGTTGTCGCATCTTACAATATCACAAGCACAGTTGTAAATCTGTTCAGCATAATATTCCTTGCATTGGGAAATGTTGTGGCGATAATGGTCGGTCACAGCCTTGGCTGCGGCGACTTTGAAAAGGCAAAGGATGAAGCACCCAAGCTTATAACCTTCTCCACAGCAACCGCTGTCGGAATGGCAATTATCATGGCGATTGCATCACCTTTTATACCGATGATGTACAACGTAAGCGATACAGTGCGTGATCTTGCAACTCAGCTTCTGCTCTGTGCTGCATTGATAATGCCCTTCTCCGCACTGTGCCATGCATCCTATTTCACCCTGCGCTCAGGCGGAAAGACACTTCTCACATTTTTTTTTGACAATGGCTTCATGTGGCTTCTGAATGTGCCTGTAGCATATGTCCTTTCAAGATTCACAGGGCTTCCCATAGTCCCTCTTTATCTCATATGCCAGTCCCTTGAAGGCGTAAAGTGCATAGTAGCAATAATTCTTGTCAAAAAAGGCGTATGGGTCAACAACATAATTGCTGAAAAGAAAAAGGCATAAATAAAAAACCGCAGCTTTCGCTGCGTTTTTTTCATATGATCAGAATTTATTAACCTACAGAAGCCTCAAGGGAAGCGAGGAAGATATATCCGCTGTCGCCTTCGTAAAGCATGGTTGTTCCGTTGATGATGAACACCTGGAAGGAAGCCGCAGAATCTTCACCCTCAATAACATCCAGGCGGATGATTTCGCCGTCACCGACAAGAGCAGTCAGTGCGTCATCAACCTGAATTCCGTATTCGCCAAGCTCGTCGAGAGTGGTGGGAACTTTTCTGAAGACAGCGTTATCGGTGTAATAGAGGGGAGAAGAAAACTCATTTGCGCTGATCTGTACGGGCATACCCTGAGCATAGAGAAGAGCATCCTCGTCGGAATCAAACTGACCGTCTGTGGCACGGGGAGCCTGATAGATGGACTCGGCACACCAGAAACCGATAATATCCTGAATATCGAGGAGAGCCTGATCATCTTCTACATAAGGCTCGTCCGAGGTGCTTCCGGAATCTCCGCCGTTTGTGCCTGAGATTTCGCCGTTTGAAACTTCCTTTTCACCGCAGGCAGCAAAAGAAAGGATCATAAATGCGCAGAGAATAAATGCAAGAATCTTTTTCATTACCGTCACTCCTGATTTTTAATTGATGTAATGCAGCGCCAGTCGTTCTGGCTGCGCTGAGAAATTACCTCAAAGCCTGCCTTCTCCAGAGCATCAAGAACCTCCTGAGCACGGGAAGAGATTATGCCTGAGCATACAAACAGAGCACCCTTACGCATGAAGGAAAAAGCAGAACTGCATATGCTTATTATAACATCTGCAACGATATTGGCAACAACAAGATCGTAACCGCAGCCGATTTTTTTGTGAAGATCCTCATTGCTGGTGACATCACCCACATAAACAGTGCATTTTTCGGCACACTGAGGATTGAGAAGAAGGTTTTCACCGACTGTTTCGGGAGCAGCAGGATCAATATCAACAGCCACAGCACTGTCGGCACCGAGCAGGAGGGAAAGAACGGAAAGAATTCCGCTTCCGCAGCCCAGATCAAGCACCTTTTCTCCGCATTTTATAAGTCTTTCCAGCTCCAGCATACACATCTGGGTGGTGTCATGAGTGCCTGTGCCGAAAAGATGACCGGGGTTCATGGTAAGAGCCACACGACCCTCGGGTACTTCACTGTCGACCCATTCGGGACGGATGAAAATCCTATCGCCCAGAGTAAAAGGCTTGTAATACTGCTTCCAGTTGTTTGCCCAATCCTCATCGCAGACACCTTCTGTTTCTATATCCAGCCTGCCGAAGGCTTTGTCTGTATCAAGACGTCTGAGAGCATCGACAGTTTCACGGATAAGAAGGAGAAGCTCATGGCCGGGAGCATCGTCTGTGACGTACAGAGTAACGCTTGTTTCTGCAGTTTTCAAAGGCTCCAGGCTTTCGTCAATATAATCCCAGTATTGCTGTTCGTTTTCAATAAAGTCGTTGAAGTCGGCACTGTCTTCGATCTGAACACCGTTCAGACCAAGAGCATAAAGCCTTCCGCAAAGAGGCTCAATGCCTTCGGTGGATGTAAAAATTTTTGTTTTAAGCCAGTTCAAAAGTTTTTCCTCCATAATCTATTTTTGACATTCATTTGTAAAAAATGCTGAAAATTTGAAAAACACATAAATTTTGTTGTAAATGCACTGTTTTAACACCTATTTTTCTACACGATATGTTATAATATCAATAGTAGGAAAATTTTTTCAAAATAATTCATTAACCTTCCAAAGGGGAGTTCAAAGATGAAACTTTCGGAGATGAGCGGAAAGAACCTTGTAGCCCAGCGAGTAAGAGAAACAAGAAAATCAAAGCATATGACTCAGAAGGATCTTGCCGGTGCAATACAGCTGCTCGGCGTGATGCTTGACAGAATGTCCATAAACCGTATCGAATCAGGGCACAGATGCGTGTCAGATTACGAGCTGGTAGCGTTTTCCGAAGCACTTGATGTTTCGGTAGAATGGCTTCTGTACGGAGAAGAATGTCAGGGAAACAGCAGTTTCTGAGCATTGCCGCCAAGAATGGAAGCTGTTTCAGCTTCTGAATATCCAAGTTTTCGTATAAAGTCGATATAAAGCTTCTGACGGCTCCAGGGTGAATCGGACCCGAAAAGCACCCGTTTCGGAGAGAAAGAATCAATAACAGATTTTATTTCGTTACTTGAATAAATGTCGCAGACAGCGGCAGTGTCAATGAGCACATCGGTGTCCGAAAGGAAACGCACTGATTGTTCAAAATAACCAAAACCACCCATATGAGCATAAATAATAACAGCATCACCGAGAAGAGGAAGAATTCTCCTCAGTTTTTCGGGGGTGCTTTTATTTATTTCCGGATAGGAAATATCCAGTCCGCCGTGAATCATGGCAATAAGACCGTACTTGCCGCACAGCCTGAGAGTTTCAATAACAGAAGGATCATCTATGTACACCTGCTGAAAATCGGGGTGAAGCTTGATGCCCTTTATACCTGCATCACGAAGCCGCTGAAACTCAGTTTCCTTGTCGGGGTAGAGAGGATGAATGGCACCGAAGCTGATAATTTTGTCAAGCTTATTGTTTTCGATTGCTGCATCATTTAATTTCGGCACCTGATGAGGTGCGGTGGCAATGGGCTGCAGCACGGAAATATCAACCTCATCCTCTTTCATTGCTGAAAGAAGGGATGGAAGAGTACCGTCAAGAGCAGGAGTGAGAAAACTTGTGGAAGCAAGCCCCGAGAGAGCTCTCGGGGCTATTTTTTCGGGAAAAGTATGAGTATGGATATCGATAATCATTTGCGCAGGACCTCTTTATTCTTCGGTAAGCAGTTCAATAAGTTCATCACGTGTAATATCACCGATAGTCGATCCGCCTCTGGAAATAACACTGTCGGCAAGCTCACGCTTGCTTTCCTGCAGGGCAAGAATTTTTTCTTCGATGGTGTTCTGAGCTATCAGCTTGAGAACAGTAACTATATTGCGCTGACCTATGCGGTGAGCACGGTCGGTTGCCTGATCCTGAGCAGCCACATTCCACCACGGATCGTAATGGATGACAACATCAGCCGATGTGAGGTTAAGACCCGTACCGCCTGCCTTGAGGGAGATAAGAAATACGGATGTGTCGTCACGGTTGAATGCATTGACAAGGGACAGACGCTGTTCCTTGCCGGTAGAACCGGTGATAATATAGTATGAAATGCCATCGGCAGTCAGTCGCTGAGCGATAATCGAAAGCATTGAAGTGAACTGAGAGAAAAGCAGAATCTTGTGACCGCCGGAAACAGCATTGCTGATTTTTTCCATGCAGGTCTCAAGCTTTGCAGAGCCTCCGCTGTAGTCGTCGAAGAAAAGTGTGGGATCGCAGCAGATCTGACGGAGCTTTGTAAGCTCGGAAAGAACCTGAAGCTTTCCGGCACCGAAGCTTTCGTTGGTGTGTTCACGCAGACTCTGAATAAGCTGAGCGGCATGAGCACGGTAAAGCTTGCTCTGCTCATCACCCATGCGAGAGTAAATGCACTGCTCCAGCTTGTCGGGAAGATCACGGAGAACATCCTTCTTGAGTCGGCGCAGAATAAAGGGTGCGATCATGCGATGCAGACGCTCTGTGACAGACCTGTCGCCGTCCTTGACAATGGGCGATTCGATCTTTTCACGGAAGCGGTTGTAATTGTACAGGAATCCGGGCATAAGGAAGTCGAAAATACTCCAGAGCTCGCTGAGACGGTTTTCGATGGGGGTACCGGTAAGAGCGAAGCGAGTAGCTGCACGGATAGTCTTTACACTCTTTGCACTGAGTGTATCGTGATTCTTGATATACTGAGCCTCGTCAATGATGCAGTAACGGAAGGTTGCCTGACCGTAATGCTCAACATCACGGCGAAGCAGGTCGTAGGAAGTGACAAGAACATCATAATCGGTGTAATGCTCAATAAGTGAAGCACGTTCCTCGGCAGTGCCCGCAACAACAGCGCACTTCATGGAAGGAGCAAACTTTTTGAACTCACTGAGCCAGTTGTATACAAGTGAAGCGGGACAGACAATAAGAGAAGTTCTGCCGTTTGTCTGAGCTTCAGAGAGAAGAAGTGCAATTATCTGAACAGTTTTGCCAAGACCCATTTCGTCCGCAAGAATACCGCCGAAGCCGTAATGCTCAATGGTCTTGAGCCAGCGGAAACCAACGGTCTGATAGGTTCTGAGGAGCTTGGCCATGCTTTCGGGAACTTCAAATTCTGCTTCAGCAGCAGAGTTCATGTTTCTTATAAGATCTCTGAAAATATGATCACGGCGCAGAGTGATGCCCTGACCTGCCTTGAGTACGGAGTCAACGTAAAGGGCACGGTTTGCAGGAGCCTCAAAGGTACCTGTCATAAGCTGAGCGCCTGTCATCTGCAGACCTTCAGCAAGCTCGGAAACAGTAGCAAAGCTGCTGGATTCAAGGGTAACAAACTTACCGTTCTTAAGACGGTGGAAGCGCATTTTCTTGCGGTAGCTGGAAAGAAGCGCACGAAGCTCATCACGGGGGATATCCTCGCAGTCAACCTCAAGCCTGAGCAGGTCGCTGTCAACCTTGACACCCACAGTGACATTGGGCTTTGAAAGAATCTTTGCCTTCTTGAAGCCCTCGGAGGCGTAAACCTCACCCAGACTCATAAGCTCCGAAACGCCTGTTTCGAGGAAATTGTATATAAGCTCGTCATCGGAAACTATGCGCAGAGTAGCCTCGGGCTCCGTGGGAATATCGAAGTAACGTGCAAGAAGTGTGCGCACACGGGATTCAGAGTTGAGATTTCTGTTGACCTGAGCATCCTGACTGTCCTCAAGAAGATTTACCTCGATGTCGCCGTAACGTACGGCAGGACGGCAGGTGAGCTCGTTGGACTTGGGCATATCAAGATAGAATCTGAAAAGCTCGGGCAGGGGAGAGAATTCCTCAAGATTGATGTTTTTCTCCTTGAGGAAAGCCCATTTTGAAATGGAAGGAAGAACACTTGCGCAGAATGCGGGAAGGTCCTTCTTGCTTACAGTCATTTCCCATTCGCAGGAAGCACCCGTTAAGCGCAGGAAGCTTTCCATATCGGAGGAAAAGTCATCACTGCAGCGGTAAAGCATACCATTTCGCACTGCATAGCAGCAGGAAACACCTGAGAAAACACGGTATTTATCGGTAGCGATGGAAGCACCCTCATCACCCTTGCCTTCAATAACGACAGTAAGAGCAGGATTGCGGCGCACCAGAGTAAGTGACATATTGGTAGGCAGCCAGGCTGTAATGGTCTCACCCTCCATGACATCAAAGAAGCTGTCCATATCACGGGGAGTCATTATAAGCTGACGCATATCAAAAAGCACGGAATGACCGGGCATACTGTTCATCATTTCGTTGTCTGCAGCGATTTTTTCTTTAAGGAAGCTGAGAAGCATACGTGAACGGAGAGTAAACATCTCCTCGACGTGAACAAAACCGAAATCCTTGCCGTACTGGATATATTCGCCACGCTTGATCTGACCGATGAATTCTGCAATATCCTTGATGATATATGTTCTGCCTGCACCGACCTTTATCTCAAGCCTGAGACCTGCAGCCTCAAGACGGAGAATAGGGTCAATACGTACTTTTCCTCGGTACTGCTGTGACGGCAGAGCCTGCTGTTCACGGACAGTATAGGTCTCAATAAGGCTTCGGACAGTGCTTGTGGTTCGGCCTTCAGCCTGCTCTGCCTCAACAGGTGCAGGCTTGATATATTCAAGGGTCATGGCGACCATATGCTTGCACACAGCTCTGCCGGCTGCGTGATCAGGGCAGGTACAGTGTCCGTTCTGGATTCCGTTTGTATCGTGAACAAGAACAGAAACGGCATAATCAGTACCGCTGCTGCCCACAACCTTGGCATAAAGCCAGTAAAGTCCGTTTTCAAGCTCTTTCTTTTCAACAGGACCTACCATGTGTTGTTTGTACATGGAACGTCCTCGCATGAAAACTGCGGGATTTCTGCACCAGTTATGGATATCCATATCTGTCATAAAAATCCACCCCCAAAAAGTTAATTATAATATGAAAAGTGTTAACTGAAAATAAACTGAAAATTAACGGCGTAATTTTATTATGCCTCTGAAAATACTCGCTTAATTATAGCACAAATGTGATGGATTTGTAAATCGAGGAAATACATAATTTATAATGATAAAATCCTGAATTTTTGCATACAAATTAACGAAAGGAAGGGTGATTACAGGTGCCTGAAAGGGAAAATACTATAGAAAGATACCGCAGAGAGATGATGGAAATGTACCGCAGAGCCTCATCTGAGAGTCCGAAAGAAACTCATAAAGAAGAAAACGAGGCAGAAAAAAAGAGTCTGCCTGAAGAAAAGGAAGAAAGTCAGAAAACGGAAACAACTCCTGAACCTGAGCAGAAGCCCGAATACGAGCCTGAATCTGATTCTGATAACGAGAGCGAACAGCAGGAAGAGCAGACCGATTTTTCGGTCTGCTCCACGTGTGCCGGAGGAATAGCACTCTGCAGTTTTCTTGTTGAAAGCACATCAGATGCAATGCCGATAGAAAATGCGCAGATACTGCTCCACAGAAACGACGGGCTTTTCATCCGTGCATTAACGGACGAAAAGGGTGAAACCCCTGAAATTCCTGTGTTTGCGGATGCGGCATGGAGAGTGAGCATTACAGCCCAGGGTTATATTTCCGTAAGTCACGCCCAGATAGAGCCAAAGGCAGGAGAGAAAATCACGGTGCCTGTGCATCTCGATGAAAGCATTTCATTGGGGGATGTCTTTGCAGAAAACCGGAAGGGCATGGCAGGGGCATAGTATAATGACACGACTGCTTTCATTTGCAAAAAATTCAGCAACGGCAAGGGTTTCACTGTCCGCACCGGAATCAATTATGTACACAGTTCCCCTGCATGAAAGAAGAGCACTGCGTATGAGAAATTCCGCATTCTCCATATGACCGCTCAGCTCCACAATTCCACGTCCTGTTTCTTCGGGTGCAAGAAAAAGAAAGCTGACAGCAGCAAAAAGGAGCTCAAAAAAGCCCAGTGCAGCAAGTATCCAGATAAAAACACATAGAGGAACACTCATGAAAAATCACCTCACCACAGAATATGCTGCGGTGAGGTGATCTGTCATTGTTTTATCGGATTATCAGTTGTCCTGTGCAAGCTTTAAGAGAGTGCTGTTGTCAAGGTCAACACCAACTGCATCACAGAGCTCCTGGACCTTGTCGGTCTTCTCCCAGGGGAGAGAAGCATCGTTTCTTCCGAAGTGACCGTATGCAGCGGTCTGACGGTAGATGGGAGCACGAAGACCGAGGGTGTCGATGATGGCGGCAGGACGAAGGTCAAATACCTTGCTTACTGCCTCGGAAAGCTCCTCGTCAGCAACTGCACCGGTTTCAAAGGTGTCGATAAGAACAGAAACGGGCTTTGCCATACCGATTGCATAGGAGAGCTGAATTTCGCACTTCCATGCAAGACCTGCTGCAACGATGTTCTTTGCAATGTAACGTGCCATGTAAGCTGCGCTGCGGTCAACCTTTGTGGGGTCCTTGCCGGAAAATGCTCCGCCGCCGTGACGTGCATATCCGCCGTAGGTGTCAACAATAATCTTTCTGCCGGTGAGACCTGTGTCACCGTGAGGTCCGCCGATGACAAAACGTCCGGTGGGGTTGATATAAACCTTCATACCGACGGTAATAAGCTCCTTGGGAATTACGGGGAGTATAACGTGCTTTGCAAGATCGGCACGGATGGTATCGAGGGAAACATCAGCATCGTGCTGAGTGGAAATAACAACGGTATCAACACGTACGGGAGCACCGTCATCGTCATACTCAACAGTCACCTGAGTCTTTCCGTCGGGACGCAGATATGGGAGCGTGCCGTTCTTGCGAACCTCGGTAAGCTTTCTTGCAAGCTTGTGAGAAAGGGAGATAGGCAGAGGCATAAGCTCCTCTGTTTCGTTGCAGGCATAACCGAACATCATACCCTGATCGCCTGCGCCGATCTGATCGTACTTGTCAGCGCTGCCTTCCTTTATCTCGCTTGCATTGTCAACGCCGAGGGCGATGTCTGCAGATTGGGTGTGAATGTTGTTGGAAATTGCGCAGGTATCAGCATTGAAGCCAATATCATCACTTGTGTAGCCGATTTCACGGATTGTGCGGCGAGCAACTTCCTCTGCATCGTATTCGCAGGTTGTGGAAACCTCACCTGACATGAAAAGCTTGTCTGTTGTTACCATGCATTCGCAGGCAACACGTGCGTTGGGGTCCTTTGAGAAAATTTCGTCCAGAACTGCATCGGAAATGCAGTCACATACTTTGTCGGGATGTCCTTCTGTTACGGATTCCGATGTGAAAAATCTTGCCATATATTTATCCTCCCAAAATAAAAAAGTCCGTTCCGCAAGGTCGGAACGAACAAACACAGCTCATCTTCCGGCACTTGCCGCAGGAATTGGCACCTTACAAAAAGCAGGTTGCCGGACATCACAGGGCCTGTTCCCTCCGTCACTCTTGATAAGTTTTATTAAATTGACCTTAAATATTATACAGCAAAAACCTTCGGGTGTCAATAACTTTGCGAATATATGAGGATTTTTGGCGTATATCTGTACTTCGATTGACAATAAGGAATAAATTTTGTATTATTATCATGGAATCTGATTGCGAAAGGAAGGTGACGGCATGGCAAACGTAAATATGAACCGAAACAATACGGGGAATTTAAAATGGCTGAAGGCTGTCATCATCGTCATGGCGTTACTGCTTATAGCTGTCAATATAATGTCGGCCCCCTATCTTATTGCCGATGCAGGCGAAAAAGCTGAAAAAGAACCGGAAGTAATAATAACAGAAACTCCCGAGGACAGCTACTGGACAGAAATCGGAAATGACGTTACATCGAGTGTTGAAACCTCCGAAACAGACGTATCCGAAACAGATGTCACAGAGCCCGAGAAGACAGTATATGAAATAGATCTGCCTTATTTTATTACCATCGATAAGGTTGGTCAGGTAGTAAGCATCTATACAACAAACGAAGAGGGCAAGTATGAAACCCTTGTGCGCCAGTGCATATGCTCCACAGGCGAAAAGATAGATAAGCTTCCCGACGGCTATTATCCCCTGAAGAACAGCAAGCATAAGTGGCAGACCATGCTCAGCCACGGTGATCCTCTTTACGCACAGTACACGACGAGAATAACGGGAAGCTTCCTGTTCCACTCGGTGCCTTACACTGCTACGAAGAAGAATGCCCTTGATATGAAGAGATATAAAAATCTCGGCAAGGCAAATTCAGGCGGCTGCATAAGACTTACGGTCGAATGTGCCAAGTGGATATACGATAACTGCCCGACAGGCACTCCGGTATATGTGTTCAAGGGTACATACGACAAGGAACTTATCGAAAAACTTCGTCCTCCCGCACCGAAAAACGGCTGGGACCCCACAGACCCTGACCCTGCAAACCCCAACTATCAGCCCCAGTATGATGAGTCAACTGAGCCCAAGCCCTATGTATATGCTCCGCTCTATGACTACAATTTCAAATGGGCACCTGAGTGCGACAGAATATTCTATACCGAGCCTGACGAAACAGATGACTCCACCGAAAGCACGGAGTCAACAGAAAGCACAGAAAGCACAGAAGCTACAGAGAGCACTGAAAGTACAGAAGCGTCGGAACCTTCTGAAACTGAAAGCACAACTGCAACAACTGCTTCAAGTGCAGAAACAACCACCACAACCACGGCAACAACAACCACCACAACGGCTGCAACTACTACCACCACGACTACAACAGCAGCTTCCGCTCCGGAAGGACAATAAAGCACATCACAGCAGATGCTTACTGAGCATCTGCTGTTTTTTTATGAATATCAGCATGAAAATAATATCTTGACTTTTTCCTGCAATAAGTGATATTCTCAATAAAAAACAAACAGAAACATGACGACACAAGTAGTGCACTGCACGTAAATCTGATTACGGTAATATGTTGTAATTATGGGTTTTCGGGCATTCTGCATTGCTTGTGTTTTTGTGTTGCAAAGGAGAAAAATCATGCCGGAAAACAGATTTCAGAAAATGCTTTATGCATTCCTCACTGTGCTTGTCACAGTCCACGCCTACGTTTTTTACAGTCTGTATGTTGTCGAGGGGGATTATTTCAGTTCCATTGAGGGAGCACGAGGAGTCCTTGACGGAATAAGGCTTAACGGAGGCATCATGATGTTTGGCGGTCTTGTGCCTATATGGGCAGTTGTTCTCATTGAGTTTGCCTGCGCATATACTCTTGAATGTGTAATGGGCAGTCCGTGCTCATTCAGACTTGCCTGCAAGGTGTTTGACCCCAAGGAGACCCATCCCGTGCTTTTTGAGACCGCACTTATATGTGCAACAGTAGGACTCATGTGTCCTGCCATGAGCTTTCTTGCCGCATTCATGTATTATCCTTACTATATGGGATTCAATTTCTTCACCCTTCTTGCAAACTGGCTTAAGCTCATGTGCTATAATTTCCCGTTCGCTTTTTTCACACAGCTTTTTTTTCATCCAGCCTCTGATCAGAACTGTGTTCAGATTTATAATGAAAACCGCACCGAAAATAAAGAAATGTTTCCACGGGGAATAATTTGCTGCTGCACTTGACATATGAAGATATAAATTGTAACATATTAGAAGAAAAAACAGAAAGAAGGAAAAAATATGTCATCAGCACTTGGAATCATAGCATTGATAACAGCATTGGGTGCAACTGTATGCGCTTTTATTTTTATTGTACCCGAAAAGAAGAGATCTGCAACAAATAAGTTCCTGCAGATAGTTCACGATCTCCTTAACTTCAAGATGCTTATTCTTGAAAAAGTTCTCCAGGCAATCTATATTTTCTGCACAGCATTCGTATTCATCGAAGGCTTCTTCATGCTGTTCCAGACCAGCTGGTATGGCGAATGGCTCGGCGGTCAGGGTCTTCTCGTCATGATCCTCGGTCCCGTTGCAGTACGCCTTGCATATGAGATGATTCTCATGCTTGTTCTTCTTGTAAAGAACGTTATCCAGATCAACAACAAACTCAAGAATCAGAACGAGGGCGAAGCATCTGACGGATTCACCCTTCCCAAGTTTGAAAAAGCTCCCAAAGCTCCCAAGGCTCCCAAGTATGTTCCCCAGCAGCAGTACATTCCTCAGCAGCAGTACGTTCCCCAGGCTGCTCCTCAGGCTGCACCTCAGTATGTAACTGCTTTCTGCACTGAGTGCGGATCCAGAGTAAATCCTGACGGAACCTGCCCCAACTGCGGCAAATAATCAAATCGATTTTCACTCCCACAGATTCCCATCTGTGGGAGTTTATTTTGTTACTGTTTTTTAATTTGTTTTAAAGAAATTTTGATATATAATGTTACCTATAGAAATATAAAAAGCGGTGAACTGATGAGCAGCGAAAACAATGGCAGAGTAAATGTTGTTCTGATTAAAAAAATAATGATTTTTGCAGATTTATTTGCACTTCTCGTGGCGGCTGTAATGATATCGTCATGGTATGCAAAGCCTCCTGCGCTGAAGACAATGGCAGAGCCTGAAGAGTTCTCTTTTGCAAAGGAAAACCGCCGTGTTTATGCAGGCGACAGTATAAGTACAGAACTGTACAATGCAGAAAAGGGTATAGTGGTGCTCACATCAGAGGACGAAAGCATCGCTGAAGTACGTTCTGACGGTACGGTAAAAGGAATATCAGCAGGAAGTACGACCATTTCTGCTGTGATAACCTACCCTGATATATCCGCAACTGATACTGCGGTGATGAATGTGGAAGTGGTACGCAAGGAAATTCCTTCAGACAGTGACCTGCCATATTGGTATGATGAAGAAATATTTCTGCTGAATATTGATAATCCTGCAGGTGAAAATTATGTGCCGGAGCTTGTGGATGTAAGAAAAAGTGTTCCGTCTGCACATAAAGAAACAAAGCTTACACCGGAATGTGAAGAAGCCCTTGCAGCGTTGTACGAGGATTATCTCAAGCAGGATCTCGGTTCACTGCGTCTTATAAGTACATACCGCAGCTATAAGAAACAGGATGAATTGCTTAAAAAGGCAATAAAGAAGCGCATGAGTGAATACGGAATGACGGAAGAACAGGCAAGGGAAAATGCACTGAAAACCCGCAATCTTCCGGGACATTCCGAGCATCAGAGCGGACTTGCCATAGACTTTTCAACCGATTACACAACCCAGAACTCCTTCCATAAGAGCAAACAGGGAAAATGGCTTACGGCAAATGCTCACAGATACGGATTTATTCTGAGATATCCAGCGGACAAGGTTGAACTAACAAAGATAAATTACGAACCGTGGCATTTCCGCTTTATTGAGGCAGAGCATTCTCTTGACCATGCAAAATATATTTACGAGCATGGTCTTTGCCTTGAGGAATACATTGGACTTCAGGAGCAGGCAAGACTTGCTGCCGAAGAAAACGCAAGAAACAATCCGCTGGAATAAGAAAGATAAAAAGGCCGCTCTCATAAAAAGGGCGGCTTTTGAGTAAGAGGAAAAAGGGGATCGTATGAAATTTTTCAAATTTCTTCTGGTCATATTGTGCATGGCAATACTTGTTCTCGGCTCGATGCTGGCATATAACCTTGATATGCTGCCGCAGCTTGCAAAATGCGTGGATAATACCGCAGCAAAGCTTGCTGATACAGCTCCCGATATACCCGAAAGTACAGAAACGCAGAGCAGTGTATCTGTGAGCACGGAAACAAAGCCCGTAAGCTCAACTGAAATGACAGAAGTGCCTCCTAAAGAAAAACTCACCGAAGAAGAATGCAGAGAAAGAACAATTTCTTTAATAAATAACCTTTCTGTCAATGCAGGCGACAGTGACCTTATGGAAGAAGCATATTCACTGCTTTCAGACCTCGAATACAGCGAAAGTGAATATCAGGACCTTCTTTCGGCTATCCTCGCCTACAAAGAGGGAAAAGGCAATTCTGATGTGCTGATCGCATCACTTTACGACAGCAACAGTAAAACTGCAAAGCAGGCGGCGGTATCCTGCTGGGCGGCGGAGCAGATGAAAAGCGACAGAGCGGTATTTTCCTTTGCAGGTGACTGTACGTTTGCCTGCTTCAATGAACAGAGTAAAGCAGGGGGATTTCCTGCAGTGTACGAAAAATCGGGAAGTATAACATATCCCTTTGACAATGTTCGAGGCGTTTTTTCTGCAGATGATATGACGATTATTAATTTTGAAGGAACTCTTACGGAAAGCCGATCACATGCAGATAAACAGTTCTATTTCCGGGGAAAACCCGAATATGCAAAAATCCTTTCAGGCTCGTCGGTTGAGTGTGCGACCCTTGCAAATAACCACTCCCTTGATTATTACGAAAAGGGCTTTGAGGACACAGTAAAAAACCTCGATGCAGAAAGCATAAGCTCCTTCTGGGCAAGTGAACCCTGCGTTACCACACTGCGCACCGATGGAGGAAATGTGTCGGTTGTTATGCTGGCAACCAGCAGTATAGACATAGAGAATCAGAGTAAATTCACTGCACTCAAAGCACAGATAAAGAAATATAAATCACCGGGCACCATTGTTGCAGTCAATCTTCACTGGGGAGTTGAACGTGCAGTAAAGCCCTCTGAGTGGCAGATAGAAACAGCCCATGAGCTTGTTGATGCAGGTGCAGACCTGATAATTGGTCACCATCCCCACATTCTGCAGGGAATAGAAAAATATAATGGTGTTTATATCGCCTACAGCCTGGGCAACTTTGCATTCGGCGGAAACTCAAGGGCAAATTACCCCGAATCAATGATACTCAGAGCCTGCTTTGACATTGAAGGCGGAGAAGTAGGCGAGTGCACTATAAGTGCAGTGCCCTGCTATATAACATCCTCCGGAAACAGCAAAAATGATTACAAAGCTTCACTTCAATACGGCAAAAAAGGTCAGAACGTGATAGATCTGATACTTGAGCGCAGTGCAATGCTGCCATACGGCATAGACGAACTTGCATGGCACGGTATAAACTGAAAGGAGCAAAACATGAAAAGGATAATAGCATTATGTATTTCTGCTGTAATTATGTGTCTTCTCTTTACAGGCTGTGATGCATCAATATTCTACAATGAAACAGCAAAGGCAGACGGACTGACAATAGAGATCAGCAGAAAAGCAGATAAGTGTTTTGCGGGATTATATACTTGCGATAATTATGAAGAAAATATGGAAATAACCATACCTGACAGCTATGACGGAGTGCCGCTGACACAGCTTGGAGGCTATGTCGGCTCAGGTGCACCGTCGCCTTTCTGCATTGAACTCGGCGGTGAATATTCATATATCGCATCAGGGTCAGATTGTTTCTATATGTACGACGGAGAAAATATATGCTGCTGGGATGAGGAAGGAAGTGTGGTGTTTGATGGTGAATACAGTGTTGAGGAAGTGGTGTTCACTCTCAGACTCGGGAAGAACATTTCTGAAATCGAAAAGGTCGCTATGGATTTCTATTATACGCAGCTGAACGAAGACGGAAGCATAACGGTATATCATCCCGTGGTCAGTATTGTGTGTGATAAAGCCAACAAACACTTTTATTCGGAAGGCGGCAAGCTGTACAGCAGAGAAACTGACGAGCTTATCAAAGCCTTTGACTACAAAACAGATTCCGATTCATAATGCTTTATAAAAATAAACTCAGCCCGCACGAAAGTGCGGGCTTTCAGATTTTTAAAATTCTAAAAAACACCATTGCAGAGGACAGATTTCAGATTCCGCTGTTTCCAATCAATCCAAAATACAATTTTTTATTTCAATTTAAACATTTTTCTACCAATAAAAAGAAAACTGTGTTATAATATTTCAGATTAGATGTATTTCAGAAAAGGGGGTATGGCAGGTGCGTGAAAATACCGAGCAGGAGCTTGAATTGCTGGAAGGCACAGTTGAAAACGTGACCGTCAGAAAAGAAGACACCTGCTTTACCGTACTTGAACTTTCGTCAAACGGCTACCTTTATACCGTTGTAGGCATCATGCCGGAGGTTTTTGAAGGTGAGCATCTCATGGTGGCAGGCACATGGCAGAGCCATGCCATTTACGGGGAACAGTTCAAAGCGGAAACCTGCGAGCGGTATCTGCCTGCAACGGCATCTGCAATACTGCGTTATCTGTCTTCCGGTGCAGTAAAGGGAATAGGTCCTGTCACAGCGACAAAAATAGTTGAAATGTTCGGCGACTCATCCCTTGAAGTAATAGAAAACGAGCCTGACAGGCTTGCTCAGATAAAGGGCATAAGCAAAAACAAAGCCCATGATATCAGCACATCCTTTGCATCCCAGCGAGGACTGCGTGAAGCCATGCTGGAGCTTACAAAACTCGGACTCATGCCAACAGAAGCAATATCGGTGTGGAAAAAATGGGGAGCATCATCCCTTGACATCATAAGAGCCACGCCCTATATGCTCTGCAACTCAGACCTGGGAATCGACTTCCCGAGAGTCGACTATATGGCAAGGCAGATGGACTATTCTCAGACGGACGAATTCCGCATTCTTGCGGGAATAAATTATGTCCTTCTGCACAATACATACAACGGCCACACCTGCCTTCCCTATGACCGCCTCTGTCCTGTTGCATCAAAACTTCTGGGTGTAGATCAGGAACTTGTGGAACAGTACATGGAAACGGCAATAGAAGAGCGTGAGCTCATGTCAGATACCCTTGACGACCGTCGTTTCATATTCCTGCCCGATATGTATGCCGCAGAAATATACTGTGCATCCCACCTGATGCACCTTTCAAAATATCCGCCAAGACCCATACGTGGCTATCAGCAGCAGGTAGCACTGTGCGAAGCTCTTTCGGGAATAAGCTACAATGAGCAGCAGCGGGCTGCAATAGATGCCGCAATGGAGCGAGGCGCTCTTGTGCTGACAGGTGGCCCCGGTACAGGCAAGACAACCGTCCTGAACGCCATAATAGAAACCCTCGAAGCCTCGGGACAGATAGTATCCATCGCCGCACCCACAGGAAGAGCGGCAAAAAGAATAACAGAAATAACGGGCAGAGAGGCAAAAACAATACACCGCCTCCTTGAGGTGGAATGGAGCGAAAACGACAAGCCCGTGTTCAAGCGCAACGATAAAAACCAGCTTGACTGCGATGCACTTATAATCGACGAAGTTTCAATGCTCGATGTGCAGCTTTTTGAAAGTCTGCTGAGAGCACTCAATATAAAATGCCGTCTTATCTTAGTCGGCGACAGTGACCAGCTTCCAAGCGTCGGAGCAGGGAGTGTAATGGCAGACCTTATCGACTCAGGCTGTCTGCCGGTTGCACAGCTTACAGAAGTTTTCCGTCAGGCACAGGAGAGTGCAATAGTGCGCTCTGCTCATAAGATAGTCAAAGGCCAGATGCCTGAACTGGGGCTTAAGAACAGCGACTTTTTCTTTATCGAATCGAGCAATGAAAATACAGTAAATGCAACGGTGACAGATCTTTGCTACCGCAGACTTCCTGCGGCATACGGCTTTGATCCGCTGAAGGATATCCAGGTGCTCTGTCCGGGCAAAAAAGGCGTCTGCGGAGTGTATGAGCTCAACAGATGCCTTCACGAGCGGTTCAATCCTAAGCATGAAAAGCGCAGAGAAATAAAAATAAACTCAATCACCTACCGTGAGGGTGACAAGGTGATGCAGGTAAAGAACAACTACGATGTTGAATGGTACCGTGCCGATGCCAGCGAGGGAAAAGGGGTATTCAACGGCGATGTGGGAATGATCGAGGAAATAAACCGAGCCGACGAATATATCCGAATCCGCTTTGATGACAGAGTGGCAACCTACAACCTTGAGATGGCGCAGGATATTGAACATGCCTATGCCATGACGGTGCACAAAAGCCAGGGAAGTGAGTTTGAAGCTGTCATACTGCCCGTAATGCCGGGACCGAAGCAGCTTTACTACCGCAATCTGCTTTATACCGCCGTAACAAGAGCAAAAAAGATACTTATTCTTGTGGGCGAAAGATATGTTATTGAACAGATGGTGAAAAATGTCCGTGAAAGCGGGCGATTCACCGCACTTCGTGTCTTTCTTGAGGACCGGAGAATAACACAGGAATTTGACCTCGGATAAAGGGGGATAATATGGGAATATTTGATAAAATAAAGGAATCGGTAATGCAGCAGGTGCTGCCGAGAAAATGCCCGCTCTGCGGCAGAATAATCGCCGCCAATGAGCGCATATGCGGGGGATGTTCCGATACGCTTGTAACAGTCCGGACTCCCGTATGCCGTACCTGCGGCAGAGAAATGTTCCAGTGCGTCTGTGAAAATGAGGAGTTTTATTTCGAGCGGTGCGTATCTCCCTTTGTGTATACAAGATCGGCCCGTGACGGAGTGAAAAGACTGAAATACAAAAACTCCGCCGAAACCGCAGAGTTTTTCGGAAGACGAATGGCACTTGTTGTGCAGCAGGAGTTCAGACGTGTGGAAATAGACATGGTCACAGGCGTGCCCATGCACTCGTCTGATCTTAAGGACAGAGGCTATAACCACGCCGCACTTCTCGGCAGAAGCGTAGCAAAAATCCTCGGGCTGAAATACGTGTCAGGCGTTCTTTCAAAGCCCAGAGCAAACAGGAAACAGCACACTCTGAACAGAGCAGAAAGACGTGTGAATGTCAGCGGAGCCTTCAGAGTGAACCGACCTGAGAGTGTTGCAGGACTTACGGTGCTGCTGTGCGATGACGTAACCACCACAGGATGCACCCTCAATGAATGTGCAAAAGCACTTATTGAAGCAGGTGCAAAACGTGTTCTGTGCGTAACCGCCACCGCAGTCCATGCATCCTACATGACAGCGGCAAAACAGGCCATGCTTTCGTAGGACGGACAGGTGTATTGCTAAAACGGACAAATTTTATACGTACATAAATACTATCTTTTATAGTTTGTTCATTGAAATATACAACTGCATATGCTAAAATATCTGTAATTTGCTGAAAAAACAAAGAAGCACAAGAAAGGGACTGGTAAAATGTACAAGGACATGATCGACTCTATAGGCTTTATCTCTGCCTATGACGCAGAGGTAGCAGAAGGAATGAGTCAGGAGCTCGCACGTCAGAGAAGAAACCTCGAGCTCATCGCATCTGAAAATATCGTTACCCCTGCTGTTATGGCAGCAATGGGCAGCGTACTGACCAACAAGTATGCTGAGGGTTATCCCGGCAAGCGTTACTACGGCGGCTGCCAGTGTGTTGACATTGTTGAAGAGATCGCAAGAAAAAGAGCCTGCGAGCTTTTCGGCGCAGAGCACGCAAATGTTCAGCCTCACTCCGGTGCACAGGCTAACCTGGGCGTTTACTTCGCACTTCTTCAGCCCGGCGACACCGTACTCGGCATGAGCCTTGCAGAGGGCGGACATCTTACCCACGGTTCACCCGTAAATATGTCCGGTAAGTATTACAACTTCGTACCCTACGGCGTTGACGCAGAAACCGGCAGAATCGATTATGAGGAGCTTGACAGACTCGCAGAAGAGCACAAGCCCAAGCTCATCGTTGCAGGTGCATCTGCATATCCCAGAGCAATCGACTTTGAGCGCATCTCCCAGATCGCAAAGAAGCACAACGCTCTCTTCATGGTTGACATGGCTCACATTGCAGGCCTTGTTGCTGCAGGCGTACATCAGAGCCCCGTTCCTTATGCTGATATAGTAACCACCACCACTCACAAGACCCTCCGTGGTCCCAGAGGCGGTATGATCCTCTGCCGTGAGGAATATGCAAAGGCAATCGACAAGGCAATGTTCCCCGGTACTCAGGGCGGTCCTCTCATGCACATCATCGCAGCAAAGGCTGTCTGCTTCGGTGAAGCTCTGAAGCCTGAGTTCAAGGAATACGGCGAGCAGGTCGTAAAGAATGCGGCAGCAATGGCAAAGGCATTCGAGAAGAACGGCGTCAAGATGGTTTCCGGCGGTACCGATAACCATCTTATCCTTCTCGACCTCCGTGATGAAGGCATCACCGGCAAGCAGCTTGAGCACAACCTTGACGAGGTTTACATCACCGTCAACAAGAATGCTATCCCCAACGAGCCCCTCAGCCCCTTCATCACCAGCGGTATCAGAATCGGTACTCCTGCTGTCACCACCAGAGGCCTCAAGGAAGAGGATATGGAAGTCATCGCAGACTGCATCACCATGGCAATCCGTGACTTCGACAACAAGGCAGACGAAATCCGTGAGAAGGTAACAAAGCTTCTTGAGAAGTATCCCCTTTACCAGTAAATAAAACAATGGATTCCAAAGGATAATATCCTTTGGCAGAGATCCAAGGGACAGAGTCCCTTGGTCGCTCTCCGCAGAGAGCGAAATTCCATGCGCATACATCACCGCAGGAGGGCAATAAAACAGTCCGGTGGACTGTTTTATGATGGGAACCCTCGGCGGGGGTTCCCATGGTCATCCGTAGGATGACTTTATAGGAGTGCAGCCTGGATTGAATTTATTTATAATCTCAGCATAGCAACAAGGCTTCATACCTTGTTGCTATGTTAGAATAAGAACATAAAACTACGGAGTGTGATTATATGTCAGTTATAAGCGGAAGTGTGCTGTCGGCATCTCTTGGCAGACATGTGTCCTTTACCGCAATACTGCCTCACGACCAGAAGAAGGCACCGGAAAGCGGATTCCCTACCCTTTACCTTCTTCACGGCAGAACCGACGATGCACACACATGGCTTTACAGAAGCAATATTGAAAGATATGCTGTTTCCCGGGGACTGGCTGTTATCATGCCGGATGCGGGACTGAGCAATTATATAAACATGGCAAACGGAAAGAATTATTTTGATTTCATTTCCGATGAACTGCCCAAGCTTATGGGGCAGATGTTCCGTCTGTCTTTCCGTCGTGAAGATACCTTCGTGGGCGGAGTTTCCATGGGCGGCTACGGTGCGCTGCGCTGCGCACTTCTCAGAAGTGAGCGTTTTGCAGGCTGCATTGCAATCGGAGCAATGTGCGATATCGAGCAGCAGATTCTTGCCGACTGTCAGAATGGCGACGAGGCACTCTGGAGAGGAATAATCGGCGAAAAGCTGAATGTTCCCAAAACCCTTGACGTATATCGACTTGTTGCCGACAACCGCAATTTCGTAAATATCTGCCCTAAGTTCTATATTGCCTGCGGCAAAAATGACCGCTATTTCGAGCAGAATCTCCGCTTAAAGGACGTTTTCGATCAGAACAGAGTTGACTATACCTTTGAGCAGGCAGGCGCAGGTCATGAATGGGGCTTCTGGGATATTGCAATCCAGCGAGGAATCGACCGTGTTATGGGGAGGAACTCATAATGGTTTCACCTCTTGCTGACCGACTTCGTCCCAAAACAGTCGATGATGTTGTGGGACAGCGTCATCTGCTTTCTGAAAATGGAGTCCTCCGTGCCATTATCGAAAGCGGAGAGATACCCAATATGGTTTTCTATGGCCCTCCGGGCATCGGAAAGACCACTCTTGCATCAATAATTGCGGAAAAGACAAACCGCAGACTTCACAAGCTCAACGGCACAACCGCCTCCACAAAGGACATCAAGGCAGTGTTTGATGAGCTTGATACCCTTATGACTCCCAACGGAGTTCTGCTGTACCTTGACGAGATACAGTATTTTAATAAAAAACAGCAGCAGACACTGCTTGAATACATTGAAAACGGTAAGATAACCCTTATCGCATCAACTACCGAGAACCCTTATTTCTACGTTTACGGAGCAATCCTCAGCCGAAGCACCGTATTTGAATTCAAGCCCGTAACAGCAGCAGATCTGATACCTGCCGTAAAGCGAGCCTTTGATTTTCTGAGGGAAGAGCGCAGTGAAACTATAGAAATTGAGGACGGAGTTGTTGAACAGATAGCATCCTCATGCGGCGGAGATGTAAGAAAATCCATCAATGCCGTTGAGCTTTGCGTTATGAGCAGTGCTCTGGGCACTGATGGAGTGCGCAGAGTAACCCTGCAGAGAGCAAAGCAGCTTTCCCAGAAGAGTGCCATGCGCTACGACCGTGAGGGCGATGCTCACTATGACATACTCTCCGCATTTCAGAAGTCCATGCGAGGCTCTGACCCGGATGCAGCAGTGCATTATCTTGCACGGCTTCTTGAAGCAGACGATATGCAGTCTGCCTGCCGCAGACTGATGGTGACAGCCTGCGAGGATGTAGGGCTTGCCTATCCCCAGATAATCCCCATTGTAAAATCCTGCATAGACGCAGCGCTTATGGTGGGTATGCCCGAGGCACGGATACCCCTTGCCAATGCGGTGATCCTGGTTGCAACAAGCCCGAAATCAAATTCCGCAATCAATGCGGTTGATGCCGCCATTGCAGATATCCGTGACGGAAATATGGGTGAGATACCTTCAAACCTGCAGGACTCTCACTATGCAGGCTCAGCAAAACTGGGTCACGGCATCGGCTATCAGTACCCCCATGCCTTCGAAAACTCTTGGGTGGCACAGCAATACCTGCCCGATAAAATCAAAGACAGAAAATACTATGCCTACGGCGAAAACAAGACAGAGCAAGCCGCCAAGGCATATTGGGATAAAATAAAGAAAAGCTGACAAGGCGGTGTTTATATGAACTTACCTATTCCGACACATTTACAGTTATTTTTGACTCCTGTAGGCAATAAAAACAGTGAGTTCGAGGTCACTGGAACCATTCATTGTTCCTGTGGGTGCGAAAAATTTGAGGTTTGGGAAAGTAATGGACGTTGTTTTGTAAAGTTGATCTGTAAGAAGTGCGGAAAAGAAATACTGTTGTTTGACAGTGGAAAACACGGCTGGGAAGGCTTTGTTTGTCATGACGATTTTCTTGACAGAGCAGAAGAATTACAAAAATTCATCTGTCCAAAATGCAACGAGGACGTTTTTGGTATAACAGTCCGCATATCGTCACAGGGAAAACAGGATTTTATAGACGAATGTGTGTCAAATGACGATTCGTTTTCTGCCGACGATTGGGTAAATGGATTTGACTGGATCACCATATCACTTTCATGTCTCAAGTGCGATTTTGAGGAAAAAGGGTGGCTTGACTTGGAAACTATGTGATATTTAAAGGCTACCTCTGATGATGCAAACATGAGCTGTCACGAAGTGACTGTGGGAGAGAAAGCAGACGATTGGAGATGCTTAAATAAATGACCGAAAAGGAACTCAGAGATATTCAAATCTACATCGGCAAACGCCCCAAAAATCAGACCGATGAAGAAGTGATTGCCCACATAGAAAAAACAAACAAAAAAGCACCACTGACGCAGAAAGAGTGGAACAAACTTCTGATCCCCTGCTGCAACAACGGCATGACTGTTATTTTAAAATATGTGCTTGAGCACATTGATGTTCTGATGGGGATAAAAGAGCTGATGGTTCACACCGTTTACGGCAGGAATACAAATCTTGATGAAAACAGAATCGAAGTCCTCAAAGAGCTTATAAAATACCTCGGTGAAAATAAAACTGAGTGCATCAATGAAACTATGCTCAATGCTGCTTGGTTCGGTGAAACGGAGATAGTCAGATTCCTGATCGCAGAAGGTGCCGACAGAAACTATGCGGATTCAAACGGACTGAACCTACAGAAATGTGCGGAAAGAGCCGCAGCGCAGTTTAAGGATGCTTCGCTGCTGGAATATATAAACGAATAAAGAAAGGAACATTACTATGGATAAACTGCTTAACATTCTCAGCGAAAATGCGAGACTTACCAATGCCCAGCTTGCCACAATGCTCGACACAACAGAGGAAGACGTTGCAAAGAAGATTGCAAAGCTTGAGCGTGAGGGCATAATCTGCGGATACCCCGCCGTTATCGACTGGGACAAGGTCAGCACCACCGAAAAGGTTATCGCTTTTATTGAGCTCAAGGTCACACCCAGAGCCGATTCAGGCTTTGAGGAAATTGCTGCAGAGATCATGGCAATGGACGAGGTCGAGGCAGTTTATCTCATGAGCGGCAGCTTTGACCTGACCGTATATGTAACAGGCAAAACCTTCCAGGAGGTTGCAATGTTCGTTGCAAAGCGCCTTTCTCCCATGGAGTCTGTCGTTTCCACCTCCACAAACTTTGTGCTCAAGAAGTACAAGGACAGAGGTACCTGCATGAATGTTCCCACAGACGAGAGGAGTTTTTGTTTTGATTGATTACGAATCCCTGCTTTCCAAAAAAGCAAGAGAGGTCAAGCCCTCGGGAATTCGTAAGTTTTTCGATATCGCCGCAGAGATGGATGAGGTAATCAGCCTTTCCATCGGTGAGCCTGATTTTATGACCCCGTGGCATATCCGTGCAGAGGGCATAAAATCTCTTGAAAAGGGCAAGACGGCATATTCTCCCAATAAAGGACTTACCACGCTTCGCGAGGAGATATGCAAATATTACGAGCGCCGCTTCAATGTTTCCTACGATGATTCAAAGGGCGAGTGCTTGGTCACTGTCGGCGGCTCCGAGGCAATAGATCTTGTAATACGCTCGCTTATTGAAGAAGGCGACGAAGTTATTATTCCCGAGCCTTCATTTGTTGCGTACACCCCAATAACCCAGATGGCAGACGGCGTGTGTGTGCCTGTTGTAACCACAGCCGAAAACGGATTCCGTTTAACTGGTGAACAGCTCAAGAAAGCAATTACCCCAAGAACCAAGCTGCTTATTCTGCCTTATCCCAATAATCCCACAGGCGCAGTTATGCGCCGTGAGCATCTTGAAGAAATCGCAGAGGTTCTGAGAGATACCAACATTATCGTTCTTTCCGATGAAATATACAGCGAGCTTACATACGGCCACGCGGATCATATTTCCATTGCATCCCTTGACGGAATGAAAGAGCGCACTATAATAGTCAACGGCTTTTCCAAGGCATATTCCATGACAGGCTGGCGACTTGGCTATGCGCTGGGTCCTGCACCCCTTCTCAAAATAATGACAAAGATACATCAGTTTGCCATTATGTGCGCTCCTACTACCGCACAGTATGCGGCTCTTGAGGCGATAGTAAACGGCGACGAGGATGTTGCGAAAATGCGAGAGCAGTACGATCAGAGAAGGAAGCTTATTGTTGACGGCTACAATTCCATGGGACTTACCTGCTCCGATCCCGAGGGTGCATTTTATGTGTTCCCCTGTATAAAATCCACAGGACTTACCAGTGAGGAGTTTTGCACAAAACTGCTTACGAGCCGCCATGTGGCAGTAGTTCCCGGCAATGCCTTCGGCGATTGCGGAGAGGGCTTTGTAAGAGTATCTTACGCATCTTCCGTCAAGAACATCACAGAAGCCCTTGACCGTACAAGAAAATTCCTCAGAGAAGATCTGGGAATGGATGTATAGTAAATAACCGAAAACAAAGCCTCCCTCTGACGAGGGAGGTGTCACGGCATCGCCGTGACGGAGGGAGAGAATTTGCATAAAGCCTCCCGAAAATGTTTCTGACAAACTCAATCGCCCCCTTGGGGCGATTTTCATTTAACGAAATGAAGTGATACCATGCTGAAAGTAAAAGCCTACGCAAAAATAAATCTCACCCTCGACGTCGTCTGCCGCAGACCTGACGGCTATCATGAAGTGGAAATGCTGATGCAGTCTGTCTCTCTTGCAGACACCGTGTCGGTGAGAAAAACCGACAGCGGCATTACTCTCATCTGCAACAAAAAGGGAGTTCCTCTCGACGAAAAGAACACCGCATATAAAGCGGCGAAGCTTTTCCTTGAGGCGGCTGGAATAAATTCAGGTGTTGAGATAACGATAGAAAAAGTCATTCCCATGCAGGCAGGCATGGCAGGCGGCAGCGCAGATGCAGCAGGTGTGCTTTTTGCACTCAGTGAACTGTTTGGAAAACCTCTGCCGACAGAAACACTTCTTACCATCGCTCAGAAGGTAGGTGCAGATGTGCCCTTCTGTCTTCTCGGAGGCACCCGCCTTGCATCAGGAATCGGTGAAATACTTACAGAAAAGCCCTCGATGCCAGACTGCTTTATTGCCATAGTCAAGCCAAACGAAAACATCTCAACGGGCGGTGCTTATGCCCTTGTTGACTCCTGCGAAAACCTCATACGCCCCGATAACAAGGCAGCGATAACAGCCCTTGAAAGCGGTGATCTCAAAACTCTTTCAAAAGAAATGCGCAATGTATTCGAGCAGGCAACGGGCACAAAGAAGACCGCAGCAATAAAAGAAACCCTCATAAAGCACGGAGCTCTCGGCTCCATAATGACAGGCAGCGGCTCGGCTGTTTTTGGGATTTTCACTGACAGACAGAGCGCCGAAAAAGCTCTTGATGACACTGAATTTTCTGATTGTGAGACCTTCATTTCCGTTCCCGTTTCCGTTGGCTGTGAAATTATCTGAATAAAATTAAAACCTCCGTCCATACTTTCTGCGAAAGTTAAAGACGGAGGTTTTGTTTTACTCCAAAATGAGCAAAACATCGAGCCTCTCTGAAAAGAAAGGACTTGTACATAATATGAAAAGACTTGAATTATCCATGCTTTTTGCACTCATTTTCGCAGCTGTTCTCTCATTTGTATCCTTCGAAGGAGAATGTAAAGGGATAAGAAAAAGTGTGCTTCGTATGCATGTGCTTGCAAATTCCGATTCCGAAGAAGATCAGGCACTGAAGCTGAAAGTCCGTGACAGACTCCTTGCCGAAACCGAAGAACTTTTCTCATCTTCCGAAACAAAAGAAGAAGCAGAGAATACAGCAAAAGAAAGTATCCCTTATCTCGAATCGGCAGCAAAAGACGAAATAGAGAAAAACGGCTATGACTACGATGTCAGAATCGAAATCGGAAAAGCCTGGTTTGATACCCGGCATTACGGAGAAATAACCCTTCCTGCAGGCAGTTATGAGGCTGTGAATGTGTATATAGGCAAGGCAGAGGGCAAAAACTGGTGGTGCGTCATGTTTCCTCAGCTGTGCCTGCCTGCCGCAGACGGGAATGAGCTTTCCGAGGTGCTGACAGAGGAGCAGACAAATATAACTCAGGGAGATTACAAAGTGGAATTCTATCTCGTTGAGCTTTTTCAAAAGCTTTTCAGATGAGATTGTTTTTACCCATTCCATCTGCTAAAATAAAAAGACAGAATAATTATTCGGGGTGGGCAATTTGCTGCAGATAATTTTTGGAAGAGCGGGCGCAGGCAAGACATACGAAGCCCGTAAAAAAGCAATAGAAAGAGCCAATGAAGGCAAAAAATCAGTGCTTATAGTGCCCGAGCAGTATTCCTTCCAGTCGGAAAGAGCCATACTGCTCGCACTCGGTGCGTCAAAAGCGAGAAATGTAGAAGTCAGCAGCTTTACAAGGCTTGCTGAAAAACAATCGGAAAAGGGCAGTGCAAGAATAGACGACTGCGGCAAGGCAGCAGTCATGTATGCGGCTCTGAGCAATATCGAAGATTATCTTGAACTGTATTCAAGACGCAGAAAGAATATAGACTTTGTATCTCATCTGCTCAATGCTGTAAAAGAGCTGAAGCTTTTTGCGGTAGAGCCGTCAGAGCTTGAAAAAACATCCCGCAAAGCACCCACAAAGCTGCTTTCAATGAAGCTTTCGGAGCTTGCACTTGTGTGCGCTGAATACGACAGAATAGTAGCTGCTTCAGGCTTTGATGACCTTGATATGCTGACCCGCTATGCGGAAAAGCTTGAAAAGACCCGATATTATGAAGGAAAAACTGTAATAATAGATTGCTTCCGTGGCTTTACAGGTCAGGAATTGCGAGTCATATCTGCAATTATGGCTCAGGCGGAGGAGTGCATAATAACCCTCTGCGCAGATTCTCTTGCTGACCCTGACAAGGGTATGGGGTTGTTTTCACCTGTCAGAAAGACAGCACAGAAGCTTATTGACCTTGCAAAACGCAGAAGTGTTGCGGTAAAAGCACCCATAGTGCTTGATAACGGAAAGAGGTTTAAAAACAACGCTCTCTCAAAGATTGAAAAAGGCATATTCAATTTCAGAGAAGAACCAATGACAGAGGCAGCCGACAGTGTACATATATATGAGGCCCAGGATTTGCGTGACGAAGCAAATTTTGCATTCCGTGAAATACGCCGCCTGCTGAGAGAAGAAAACTACCGCTGCCGTGATATAGTTGTTCTTGTCCGTGATGAAGGAAAATATATGCGTTATGTCCGTGAAGCCGCAGCAGAGCAGAATATACCACTGTTTTTCGACAGACGTGTTTCCATAGAATATTCCCCCGCAGTACGTTTTGTGTCCTGCGCATTATCCCTCTGCCGTGGAAAATGGCAGAGCGAAAGCCTGCTCACAATGCTGAAAACCGGCATGATAGAGGGCATAACAGGCGAAGATGTTTCGCTGTGTGAAGAATATTCCTTCATGTGGGATATAAACGGCGAAAGATGGAAATATGAATTTACTTCAAATCCCGATGGGCTTGAGGGACAGATAACCGAAGAAGGCGAAAAGCTTCTTGAAAGAATAAACAGAGTAAGAAAAAGAGTCTGCACTCTCCTTGTGCCATTCTGCGAAAAAATGAAGGACGCCAGCGGAAGAGAGCGTGCAGAATATATATATGAACTTCTCGGCAATGCAAAGACAGCAGACTGCATCATAGAAATGTGCAGAAATCTGTCTGCACAGGATTCCCAGATTCAGCAGCAGGTGTGGGATGTTCTTATGAACATACTGGATAAAACTGCTGCCATAGAGGGAGAAAAGAAGCTTCCTCTCGATGAATTTGCTGATATGATGACACTTATGACAGGCTCGGTGACTGTCGGGCAGATACCTCAGGGACTTGACGAAGTTACTTTTGGTGCAGCGGACAGAGTGCGCACCAGCGAGCCGAGAGCCACATTCATACTCGGAGCATCCCAGGGCTGTTTCCCTGCAGAAGTTCATTCATCGGGAGTGTTTACCGACGCAGAAAGAAAACAGCTTCTCGATATGGGACTTGAAGTTGCAGAGCCTTCGAGCATACAGGCCCTTGATGAGCGTCTGCTCTGTTACAATGCCATGTGCGGTTCTTCCGAGCGGCTGTATATAACAACCCCGAAATCCGCTTCAAATGTAAAAATGAGTCCGTCTGAGCTTGTCAGCGAAGTGAAAAGACTCCTTCCAAACTGCAGACAGACGGAATACAATCCGGAGCTTTCCATGGATGATATCGAAAGTGCAGGTGCGGCATTTGCACTATGTGCAGCATCGGGCGAAAAAACACCTCTTGCCGCATCTCTGAGAGCTGCGATAGAAAAGCAGAGCGGTTATGCAGATAAGCTTGAAACATTAAGCCGTGCTCAGAATGTCAGAAGCCTTGACATAACCGACAAAAAGACCGCAAAGATCCTTTTCGGCAAGGATATCAGAATGTCACAGAGCCGTGCAGACGATTATTTCAAATGCCCGTTCAAATTCTTCTGCGACTACGGACTGAATGTAAAACCACGCAGAAAAGCGAAAATCGATGCCATGTCCTACGGCAATGTGGTTCACTACATCCTTGAAAACATGATAAGAAACCACAGTCATGACATGACGGAATTCTCACGGAGCGAAGAACTCAGACCCGAAATAAACCGCCTGCTGGACATATATGTTGATGAAAAAATGGGCGGAAAAGAGGATAAATCTCCCCGCTTCATGAAGCTTCTTTCAACACTTGCCGATTCCGTTGAGCAGATAATAATGTTCATGGGCGCAGAATTTGAAGCAGGCACATTCAGACCTGTCCCTGACGGCCTTGAGCTTAAGGTAGGCTCGCCTGAAATTCCCTACCCTGAAATAAAGCTCTGTGACGGCACTCTGAGAGTTTCTGGCTTTATCGACCGTGTTGACGAAGCGCAGATCGGAATGGAAAAATACATAAGAATAATCGATTACAAGACAGGTGCAAAGAGCCTTTCCGTTGATAAGGTTGTACAGGGTCTTGATATGCAGATGTTCATGTATTTTGATGCACTTATGAGCAGTGAACGTTTCGGTGAATACAAGCCTGCAGGAGCTCTTTATTTCCCCGCAAGCTATGTGCTCAAAGAGGAAGACCGAGGCGATACAAACGAGCGCAGTCTGAGATCAAAGCAGCTTAAAATGAACGGACAGATTGTAGACGATATGGATGTCGCACAGGCGATGGAAGCGGGAGTAAACGGCAACTTTATTCCTGCAAAAGCAGGTGCAAAAGGCGGCTTTAACAAAGTTTCAAGCCGTGTAATATCCTATGAAGACTTCTATGCTCTCTGCAGATATACAAGAAAGCTTCTTCGTGAAATGGGCGAGGCACTTCACGAAGGTGCAGTTGCACCCAGACCGATATTCGGCAGAGCAGAGGCCTGCTCTTACTGCAATATAAAGAACGCCTGCGGAGTGGATGACCCAAAAAAATCAGGACGTGAAATAAAGAAATATTCAGGTGAAGAACTGAGAATGATACTCAACGGAGAGGAGGAAAACAGCAATGGCTGATATAAGCTGGAACAGAGAACAGAAACAGGCAATAAACGCCAGAGAAGGCACAGTGCTGGTTTCCGCCGCCGCAGGCTCGGGAAAAACAGCCGTGCTCAGCCAGCGAGTAATGGAAATGCTGAGCATGGATGAAAAGGGTAATTACACCGATGCCGACAGATTGCTTATTGTTACCTTCTCCAATGCAGCAGCCAATGAAATGAAGGAGAGAATCGCAGCAAAGCTTGACGAAAGCCTTGCTGAAAATCCGGGCTCAATTCACTTGCAAAGGCAGCGACTGCTTCTCCAGAGTGCCCAGATATGCACAATGCATTCCTTCTGCGGCAAGCTGGTGCGTGAAAACTTCCACACCCTGGGAATATCTCCGGATTTCCGCATTGCAGACGACAACGAAATCGCATTGCTCAGCGAAGCAGCAGCACAGCAGGTAGCAGAAGAATACTACAATAAATCCGATGTGGGCTTTGAAAGACTTACCCGTATGCTTGCAGATAAGCGTGATGATGCATCCCTTACCGAAACAGTGAAGAAATTCGCTCTTTATGCTGATGCATCGCCATTCCCCATGCAGTGCACCGAAGCGGTCCGTGAGATGTACAGAAGCGACGGAAAGCTTTGGAAGGATGCAGCAATAAATCACGGGAAGAAAATGATAAAATCCGCTCACAGACTAATAAACGAAGCACACAGCATAACAAGCGAAGACGAAGGACTTACAAAAAAATATGCAGCAATTATTCCTGCATTGATGGAAAAATTTTCACGCATGGAAGAATGCGGCGATGATTATGATGTGATCCTTTCCGAGCTTTCGGATTACAGCATAAAGGGTAAAGCAAAAAACAAAGTTCAGGATGAAACCGCAATAGCCCATATTGACGGAATTTTAGAGCTTGTGGATAAGCTTCTGCAGAGCGGAAAAGAGGCAATGTGCTGCAGTGCCGATGAGCATGCAGCGGATATGGAATATCTTCGTCCTGCAATGGAAACTCTCTGTGATATGGTAAGAGATTATCTTATTGCACTGACAAAGCTAAAGAGAGAAAAGAATGTCCTTCATTTCGGTGACCTTGAGCATCTTGCCGTGGAATTGCTTGTAGAGGGCAGAGAGGACGGTCTTTACAGAACACCCGCTGCCATAAGCGTCCGTGAGCAGTACGATGAGATACTCCTTGACGAATATCAGGACACAAGTGCTGTTCAGGATATGATATTCCGTGCAGTTGCCCATGAAGAAGGGGAAAAGATAGACAATAAAGAGAGTAACCTCTTTATTGTAGGCGACGTAAAGCAGAGTATATATCGCTTCCGCCGTGCAGTAAGTGCTCTTTTCACCGACAGATTTGACAGATATACGGATTTCGATGAGGAAAATCCGAAATATCCCGCCAGAATAACCCTTGCCCAGAATTACCGAAGCAGAGAAGAGGTTACAGACACAGTAAACTTCATATTCCGCAGGCTCATGACAAGGGAATGCGGTGGTGTGGATTATAAGAAACAGCAGCTCGACCCTCAGGCAACATATCCCGAAGCCGAGGACAGACACAGTGAATTCCACCTGCTCAATGTTATCAAATCAGAGGAAGAATCCAAGCGTGACACCACAGAAGCCCGCTTCATTGCTTCAAAAATAAGGAGCATGATTGACAGCGGCTTTGAAGTGTATGACAAGGAAAAGAAAGCAATGCGCAAGGTGCGTGCAGGAGATTTCTGTATTCTTCGGGCAGAGGTAAAAGGCCACCACGGCAGAATAATGGCAGAGGAGCTTGAAAAGGTTGGCATCGGATGCTTCCTTTCCGACGAAACCGGATTCCTCCAGCGCAGCGAGATTGAAACTGCACTTTCATTCCTGCGCATAATAGACAATCCGCTTCAGGAAATAGCCCTGCTCACTGTGCTGTGCTCTCCCATGGTGGGATTCAATTCAGATGACCTTGCATCGGTACGAAACACAATGCCGAAGGGCAACTTCTACAATGCACTCTGCAAGGCGTCAGAAAGCGGAAATGAAAAATGTACGTCATTTCTCAGCTTTCTTTCAGAGCTTCGCCTTATGGCAGCCACAACTCCTGCTGACAGAATGGTCAGCGAGGTCCTCAGCCGCACAGGATATATTGGTGCGATGAGCGCCATGGCAGACGGTGAAACGAGAAAAGCAAATCTTGAAATGCTTATTACCTATGCCGAAAACAGCGAAAGCGCAGGCAACAGAGGTCTTGGTGCATTTATAAAATTCATCGACAGAATAGCTGAGCAGAAAGGGGATATGATTCCCGCATCTGCGTCAGCAAAGAACGCCGATGTGGTGCGCATGATGACCATACATAAATCAAAGGGTCTGGAATTTCCCGTATGTATCGTGTGCGGACTGGGCTCAAGCCGGAAACACAGCAGACCCGATGTGGAATTCAGCCAGGAGCTCGGACTGGGACTTCGCAGAGTAAGCGAAAATGCACTGGGACTTAATGAAACGCTGCCGAGAGCGGTAATAAATGCCGTAAACAACATGGAAGAAGTGGCAGAAGATGTGCGAAAGCTGTATGTTGCCCTTACAAGAGCAAAGGAGAAGCTGATAATGGTTGCAACCTACGAAAAGGTCGAAACCACAGTTGCATCCTCTGTTTTTCTCAAGAAAAATGACGGCACCTTTGACCCGTGCGCCATGCTCTGCCGCTGGAATTACGGCACATGGATAACAGCCTGTGCCATTGACCACAGGGACGGCGAGGAGCTTCGCAGAATGATATCGGCAGATACAATCTTTGCCTCCGACAGTGATTGCAGATTTGAAATCAAGGTACATACGGAAGAGGAACTTTCACAGATAACCGAGGAAGTGACTGCACAGGCAGAAATGACCGCAGAGCCCTCAGAAGAACTTGTATCGGAAATAGAAAGACGCATTTCTTGGGAATATAGCGGAAGCCTTCTCGAAGGAGTGCCGGCAAAGGTCACGGCTTCAAGTCTTCACAGCTTTTCTTCCGATAAGGCAATAGCAGCAAGCCGTCCTGCATTTCTCGATGAAAAGGGCATAAGTGCCACTCACCGAGGTACAGTGCTTCACCGCTTCATGGAAAAAGCCGACTGCAAAGCAGCCGCAGAAGATGTACAGGCAGAAATAAAACGCCTTTCTGAAAACGGAACATTTACCGAAGAGGAGCTTAAGGTGCTTGATACAAAGCAGCTTGAGGACTTCTTCAACGGTGACGGCGGTAAAATGATGCTCAGAGCAGAGGAGATATACAGAGAAATGACCTTTTCCGCAATTCTCCCGAAGAAGTATCACCATCTCTTCACGGATAAAGACACCGAAGAAGATATAATAATCGAAGGTGCCTGTGACTGTGTCCTTGAATTTGCCGACAGCATCGCAATAATCGACTATAAAAGTGACAGAATGTATGATGAGAGCAGGTTTATCGAAGCCTATGCAGACCAGCTCAGACTCTATGCCGCAGCCATGGAGCAGGTACTCTTAAAGCCCGTTGAAAGGCTGTGCATATGGTCATTTACTTTGTCACGGTTTATAGAAATCCCAAGGTAAAAACAACTAAATTTAAGAGAATAAATATAAAATTCAAAAAACACTTGCAATTTTCAAGAATATGTATTATACTCATTTAGCGTTTGATACATCAACGAAAGAGGTGACTGGAATGAAGGAAGGACTGCATCCCAAATACGAGGAGACCACCATTACCTGCGCATGCGGTAATGTCATCAACACCTGCTCTACAAAGAAGAACATCCGCGTTGAAATCTGCTCCAAGTGCCATCCGTATTTTACCGGAAAGCAGAAGCTGGTTGATACCGGCGGTCGTGTAGACAGATTCAAGAAGCGCTTCAATCTCGACTAATATTTTGAAGACCGGCAAAGGCGGTGTGCAATGCACCGCCTTATTTGTCGTTTCCGGAGGTAGAAAATAATGTCGGAGTACGTAACCATAAAGCACGATGCCGAGGATGAATTCGTCGAAAAGCGTAGCCGCTTTATCGGCTATATAAAGCACGTCACAACAGAAGAAGAGGCGGTGGAGTTTATAAATTCCATACGTTCAAAGCACTGGGACGCACGGCATAATGTCTATGCCTACAATCTCAGAGCCAATAACCAGAGCCGATACTCCGATGACGGTGAGCCTTCAGGCACAGCAGGACAGCCTGTGCTGTCAGTGCTGACAAAAAGCGGAATAGTGGATGCTGTTATAGTGGTTACAAGATATTTCGGCGGAATACTTCTCGGGACAGGCGGACTAGTACGGGCATATTCCCATGCTGCATCCCTTGCTCTCAGTGCGGCAGAGCCGCAGATAATGCGAGAGTGCATAAATTGCAGCCTTACTTGCTCCTACGACCAGTACGGCAGAATTTCGTCACTTATCCCTGAAAACGAGGGTATAATCGACGATTCACAATTCGGAGCCGAGGTTGACATCGCATTTCACATAGCACCCGAAAATCTGCCCCAGTTTGAGAAAAAACTGGCAGATGCAACCTTCGGAAAGGTGTCGGTAGTGCAGGGAAATTGCGAGTTTTTTAAAATTTAAAAATTTTTCTCAAAAAAATAAAGGGTTTTTGACTTTTGCTGCGTATATATTAAGTAGATGAGCTTTTTCAGTAAGATAACATACCGTTGACTTCAGGAAAAGGGGTGGCATAATGACAATCCGTGAGAGAACAGAAAAGAATGAGCACCTTATATTATGTGAGGATGCAACCTTTGCAGACCAGAGCTTCGGCAGAGATGTGGATGAGGAAAAGTGTTCCATACGCACCGAATTCCAGCGTGACAGGGACAGAATAATCCACAGCAAGGCATTCAGGCGACTCAAGCACAAAACTCAGGTCTATCTTTCACCCTCGGGAGATCATTACAGAACACGCCTTACCCATACCCTTGAGGTGGCTCAGATAGGAAGAACCATTGCAAGAGCACTTCTTCTCAATGAAGATCTGGTAGAGGCGATAGCCCTCGGACATGACCTGGGACATACTCCTTTCGGACACGCAGGTGAAAGAGCCCTCAACGAAATATCTTCGGGTGGTTTCACCCATTACGAGCAGTCTGTAAGAGTTGTGGAACGCCTTGCAGGAGAAGGAAAAGGGCTTAACCTTACAAAGGAAGTCCGTGACGGAATCCTCTGCCATACAAAGGGCAGAGAAGCCTTCACTCCGGAAGGCAGAATAGTCCGCCTTGCAGATAAGATCGCATATCTTAATCACGATATAGACGACAGCATCCGTGCAGGTATCCTGAACGATGAGGAAATCCCTGCTGAAATAAGCGCAATACTCGGCAGCAGACATTCTGTCAGAATTGACACAATGATAAACTCGACTGTTGAAAACAGTAAAAACGGAGTAATCAGGATGTCCGATGAAGTGTGGGGAGCATTTATACAGCTTCACGACTTCATGTACGAGTCCGTATACAGAAATCCCGTAGCCAAGGCAGAAGAGGGAAGAGCAGAAATGCTTGTAAAGACCCTCTTTACCACCTACATGGAAAACCCTCAGTTCATTCCCGATGAATTCGATGCAATAATCGAAGAATCAGGAGTTGAACGTGCGGTAATAGATTACATAGCAGGCATGACCGACGGATATGCAATAAGCGAGTTCAATCGCCTGTTTGTGCCTAAGGGCTGGGATAAATAAAAAGACTTTACAAAGGCGGTAACATATTGCTGAGGAAAGGAGGCAGGCACCTTGGCAATTTCTGACGATTTCAAACGGGAGCTATCCGAGCGAAGCGACCTTGGCGAGATAGCGAGCCGATATATAACCTTAAAACGTTCGGGCAGAATGCTTCAGGGGCTTTGTCCGTTCCATTCCGAAAAAACACCGTCATTTTATATATATACCGACAGCAATTCATATTACTGCTTCGGCTGTCAGAAGGGCGGCGACGTAATCTCCTTCATAGAGCAGGTGGAAAATCTTGACTTTATGGAAGCGGTGAAATTTCTTGCCGATAAAGCAGGTATGACCGTACCCGAAGAGGGGATGGACAGCGGCAGAATAAATATCCGCCGCAGGGTGTTCGAGCAGAACAGAGCAGCAGCGCTGTTTTTTTACGAACAGCTTTATACTCCCGGCGGCAGAGAAGCTCTTAAATACCTACACGACAGAGGAATGACGGACGAGAGCATAAAACGCTTCGGCGTAGGCTATGCTCCCGATTCATGGGATTCATTGAGCAAGCATCTCATGAGCAAGGGTTACAGAGGCGACGAGATAATCACCGCAAAGCTTGCCTTTCAGAATCGTTACGGCAAGCCCTGTGACTTTTTCCGTGACAGAATAATGTTCCCCGTAATAGATCTTCAGAAGAATGTCATAGCCTTCGGCGGCAGAGTATACAAGCCGGGTGCAACGGGCGGAAAGTATGTAAATACAGCTGAAAGTCCTGTGTATACAAAAGGCGAAAACCTCTACGGAATGAATATAGCCAAGAATTCAAAAGGGGATGAAATAATCCTCTGTGAAGGCTTCATGGATGCAATAGCAATGCATCAGGCGGGGATAACCAATGCCGTAGCATCTCAGGGTACGGCAGTTACAAGAAAACAGGCGAAGCTTATTGCAAAATATGCAAAAAAGGTTATAATTGCCCAGGACGGCGACGAAGCGGGACAGAATTCCATAAAGCGCTCCATACCGGAAATGCAGGCGGAAGGGCTTGATATCCGTGTTGTTGTAATACGGGGAGCAAAGGACCCTGACGAATACATAAAGAAGTATGGTGCAGAAAAATTCAGAAAGCTTATAGCCGAAAGCTCCAGCGGCACACAGTATCTTATCGACAGTATCCGCTCAAAGCATGACATGGGGACAGACGCAGGCAGAGTAAACTTCCTCCGTGAAGTTACAAAGCTGTTGTCCACACTTGACTCCATTGAACGTGATATATATACTTCCCGCATAGCCTCCGAGCTTGGCGTGGAAAAGACTGCGATATTCTCGCAGATAAAAAAGGAAAACCGTAAAAAGAGCGAAAATGAGAGCAGGGAAGAATTCAGAAAGCTCTCGGCTCAGGCAACGGGAAGAGCCGACGAGGTAAATACCGAGCGGCGAAACAACGTAAAGGCGGCAAGGCTTGAAGAAGAAATAATCGCCTGCCTTTTCAAAAATCCGGACTATTATCCGCTTGTAAAGGACAGACTTCCGAAGGAAAAGTTTGTCACGAGCTTTAACAGAACACTCTACTCGGCAATCGTAAAACAGATAGAAAACGGCAATGCGCCGACATTTTCGAGCATGACCGAGGGATTGACGGACACTGAAATGAGCTCACTTGTGCGGATAGTAAATACAACGCAGAACACGAGAATGACAAAGGAGGAGTTCTCACGTCTTGGGGAAGATCTGGTAAGGGAATCTGAAAAGATGACACCGGAAAAAGCGTCTTCTGCATCGGCTCAGGAGCTGAAGGATTATCTTGAAGCTCTCAGACGCCAGAAGACACAGAAGCAATAGTGCAGCAGGGAAAGGAAGTATGTACATATGGCAGCACAGCATGATGCAAAAACAGCCATAAAAGAACTCATAGAGCTTGGTAAAGGTAAAGGAAGTCTTACCAACCAGGAAATCATGGATGCCCTCGGAGAAGTAGATGTAGCACCTGAACAGATGGAGCGCTTCTATGATAAGCTTGAGCAGCAGGGCATCGAAATCATAGAAGATATTGTAGAAGATATCACCATTGAAAACGTAAACTTTGACATATCCACAGGCGAAGATGCCGAGAACACAGGCGACTACGGTTCTGACGGTGTGTTCATTGACGACCCCGTCAAGGCATACCTGAAGGAAATCGGACGAGTACCTCTTCTTTCTGCAGAGGAAGAGATCGAGCTTGCAATCAGAATCATGGACGGAGACGCAGCTGCAAAGCGCAGACTTTCCGAGGCAAACCTCCGACTTGTTGTTTCAATCGCAAAGAGATACCTCGGCAGAGGAATGCAGTTCCTCGATCTTATTCAGGAAGGCAACCTTGGTCTTATCAAGGCAGTTGAGAAGTTCGATTATACCAAGGGCTTCAAATTCTCTACCTATGCAACATGGTGGATCAGACAGGCAATTACCAGATCTATTGCAGATCAGGCAAGAACCATCCGTATCCCTGTTCACATGGTTGAAACTATCAATAAGGTAAAGCGTGCAAAGAGCCAGCTTCTCCATGAAAATGCCCACGAACCCACTCCCGAGGATATTGCAGAATATCTGAATATGCCCGTTGAAAAGGTACGTGAGATTCTGAGAGTTGCTCAGGAGCCTGTATCTCTTGAAACACCTATCGGTGAGGAGGAAGACAGCCACCTTGGCGATTTCATCGCAGACGACGATGCAACCACTCCCGATGATGCAGTTTCCAACATCATGCTCAAGAAGCAGATGGAGGAAGTCCTTGAAACTCTCACTCCCCGTGAAACCAGAGTAATAAAGCTCCGTTTCGGTCTTGAGGATGGCAGATGCCGCACCCTTGAAGAAGTCGGACGTGAGTTCAAGGTTACCAGAGAGCGAATCAGACAGATTGAAGCAAAGGCTATCAGAAAGCTTCGTCATCCCAACCGCAGCAACAAGCTCCGCGGATACTCCTGATTCTGAATAAGAGCTCAGTACCGAATAAAAGCTAAAAGGGCGTGTTCTTACGCATATCACACTTGAATCTGACTACGCAATACGAATAGTGGACTGCCTTTCAAAAACAGACAAGCTTTCCGCAGAGGATATAGCTGCAAAGTCGAGAGTGTCCCAGACCTTTGCTCTTAAGATACTCAGAAAGCTTCGCAACGGCGGACTTGTGGACTCCATAAAAGGAGCCCAGGGCGGTTACAAGCTGGCAAGAGAGGCCGCAGAAATCTCCCTGAAAGATGTCATTGAGGCTGTGGAAGGACCTTATAACCTTTCCAGATGCCTGTCTGACGGCTACACCTGCGAGCACGCAGAGGAATGCGGCGGCTGTGCCTGCCGATTCCAGCCCGTGTTTGACGAGATTTCCGAGCTTGTCAGAAAAAAGCTGGGAGAAACCACATTCGAGACGAAATAGAGAGGGCGAAATCATCGCTGTATCAAAACATAAAAAATGCCGCTCATTTTCGAGCGGCATTTTTTTACAGAAGAAGTGTCATACCTTAAATTGTTTTGCGTCTTTATAGGTGAAAGCGCTTTTAGGCTTTACGGAAGGAGGCACAAAAATGGAAGATTCAAAGATAATCAGCCTGTACTTTGAGCGCAGTGAAGCTGCGATAACGGAAACGGACAGCAAATACGGAGGCTTCTGCCGATATATTGCCTTTAATATTCTTGGAGTAAAAGAGGACGCGGAGGAGTGTGTCAATGATACATATCTGGCGGCGTGGAACAGTATTCCGCCTCATGTGCCCAATTCTCTGAGAATATTTCTTGGAAGGATAACAAGAAATATGTCCGTCAGCCGCCGTCGGGCGAGCGGCGCAAAAAAACGCCGAGGCGGCGCAGATCTTCTGTTTGACGAGCTGAGTGATTGCATACCCTCGGCAGATACAGTTCAGAGGGAGGCAGATACCGCCGAGCTTACTTCCATAATAGAATCCTGGCTTGATTCTCTCAATGGCGATGACCGAGTTCTGTTTGTGCGGAGATACTGGTTCTGCGAGACCGTAAACACTCTTGCCGCCGCCTGCGGCAGAACTCCCAACAACACTGCGCAGAAACTGTCAAGGCTGAGAAAAAGCCTCAGGGCTAAACTTGAAAAGGAGGGCATCTCAATATGAAGAGCGAAAAACTGTTTGACAGCATAACGGATATCAGAAATGATATCATCGAAGAGTCGGAAAACCATAAATTTTCCAAACCCTTGCGAAAAACTCGCTGGATATCTGCCGTTGCCGCAGTTCTTGTTATTGTAATTATCTCGGGAGTTTTACTGATACCCCCAAAAAGCGACAATACGAATCCTGTACAGCCTGTGGATAACGAAGTACGCCCCATGACAAATCTTCATTCAGAATATGCGGTAACAGAAAGCGTATATCCCGTGCTGAGCGACTTTCCGAAGGAGGAAGATTACCTCACAGACGGAGAATGTGATTACGACAGATATTATGAGGCATACGAGAAGTGGTGGAATGACTACAGAGCACAGACAGCGAAAGCTCGGGGCTATGAGCATACCCTTGACAGCTTCCTTGAAAAAAGCATGGGAGAGTTTCTGTCAGGCTCAGATACTGAAAATAAAATATACTCACCTGTGAATGTATACATGGCACTCTCCATGCTTGCGGAGGTGACTGACGGCAGCAGCCGAGCACAGATCCTTTCACTGCTTGGTGCAGAGGATATGGAGTCTCTTTATGAAAACGCCTCGGCAGTGTGGAACGGAAGCTACCGCAACGACAGCGCGGCAAAGAGTATACTTGCAAGCTCCCTGTGGCTTTCCGATGACTTTGAATACAATATGGACACAATGAAAAGCATTTCGGAAAAGTATTATGCCTCTGCATACAGCGGAACTATGGGGGACCCGAATTACGATCTTGCACTGCAGAGCTGGCTCAATGAACAGACAGGAGGTCTGCTGAAAGATCAGGCGGCGAATATAGAGTTTGACCCGGAAACCGTGCTGGCGCTTGCCTCGACTGTTTATTTCAAAGCACCGTGGCATGAAAGGTTCAATAAAGGAGATACAAAAGAAGGAACGTTTTACCGTTCTGACGGCGGCGAGATCCTCTGCGATTTCATGAACAGCACAAATTACATGGAATATTATTGGGGGGACAATTTCGGGGCTGTGTGTCTGGGATTGGAAAAAAATTCAAATATGTGGCTTATCCTTCCTGACGAGGGCTATACCCCCTCAGATCTGCTTTCCGATAACGTGCTGACAGATTTCATAACAGCAGACAGAGAAGAAAGGAACAGCAAGCATCTGACTGTAAATCTTTCTCTGCCGAAATTCGATGTTTCTTCTCAGATTGAGCTTTCAAAGGGACTTAAAGCTCTCGGCGTAACCGACATTTTTGATGTGGAGCTGTCTGACTTCTCTCCCATGGTCGCAGAGGATAACGATGAATCCTATGTGCTGGGAAAGGCTCGGCACGATGCAAGGGTCATGATAGATGAAGAGGGCTGTACCGCTGCAGCATATACTGTCCTTATGGTGGATGGCTTAGGGGGATATACCGAAAACGATGAGATCGACTTTATCCTTGACCGCCCATTCATATTCGCCATAACAAGCGATGCTCAGATGCCACTCTTTGTAGGCGTAGTGAACAATCCTGTGTGATAAATAATGAAACCTCAGCAGTGCCATGCATTGCTGAGGTTTCATTTATAATCTTCGAGATATGTGCTTTGTGCACAAAACCAACACTGCAAATTTGCTGATAACACCAAACTTGTCCCAAATTTCAAAATTTTCATTGACATGAAAGTCAATCTATAGTAAAATTCATGGGCTAATCATAATGGGTTTATATGCCCCTTTTCGGATTTGGTGACTTGCGAATTCGCAAGTTAAAATTTCAAAAAAGTAAATTTGATTAGTGAAAGCGACCAAAAGTTTTCCACATTAATCGTTATATTTCTATGCGCTATAAATGGAAATACAGGGCTCAGCTGCCTTTATGAGCAACTGTTTCCAAAGGCGCAATCCTTTCAGAATGGAGTGATGCTCGGTATATGGCTAACATCAAAAAGGTCAAGCAGGGTAGGACAACTCGTATGAGCTTCTCAAAGATTGAGGAGCCGCTGCAGATGCCCAACCTCATCGAGATCCAGAAGGACTCGTACAAGTGGTTCAGAGAAAAGGGACTGAGAGAAGTTCTCAGCGATGTCTCAGGAATTACGGACCACACCGGCAATCTTGTACTTGATTTTATCGATTACAGGATCGAGGATCAGTCAAAGTACACTGTTGAGGAGTGCAAGCTCCGTGACGCAACCTATTCAGGCAAGCTTCACGTAACAGCTCTTCTCCGTGACAGAGTAACAGGCAACGAGCGTGAGAAGGAAATCTTCATGGGAGATTTCCCCCTTATGACCGACAGCGGTACCTTTGTTATCAACGGTGCTGAGCGTGTCATCGTTTCCCAGCTGGTTCGTTCTCCGGGCGTTTACTTCGAGATGAACTACGACAAGACCGGTAAACCCCTTCTTGCCGCAAAGGTCATCCCCAACCGTGGTGCATGGCTCGAATACGAGACCGATGCAAACGACGTATTCTACGTACGTATCGATAAGAACCGCAAGCTTCCCATTACCACATTTATCCGTGCTCTTGACCTCGGCAGCAACTCCGAGATCATCGATTATTTCGGCGATGACGAAAGAATCAGAGCAACAATCGGCAAGGATACCACCGAAAATACAGAGGCAGCTGTAATCGAGGTATTCAAGAAGCTCAAGCAGGGCGAGCCTGCAGCACTTGAAAGTGCAAGAGCTCACATCAAGGGTCTTTTCTTTGACCCCAAGCACTATGACATTTCCGCTGTCGGCAGATACAAGTATAATAAGAAGCTTGTTCTTGCAGGCAGAATCACAGGCTGCACTCTTGCTCAGCCCGTAATAAACCCCTTCACCGGCGAGTTCATCGCTGACGCAGGTGAAGTTGTAACAAGAGAAATGGCTGCAGAGATCGATGCAGCAGGCGTATTCTCCGCAGTTGTCACCCTCGAGGGCGGCAAGGAAGTAAAAGTCCTTTCAAACGGCATGGTTGACATCACCCCCTATGTATCCTTTGATGCAGCAGAGGAGTGCAACATCACCGAGAAGGTACGTACCATCGTCCTCAAGGAAATCCTCGATTCCTGCGAGAGCGAGGAAGAGCTCAAGGCAGCACTCAAGGCTCGCCGTGACGACCTTATCCCCAAGCACATCATCATTGATGATATCTTTGCTTCCATCAACTATATGATCTGCCTTGCCAACGGTCTCGGTACCACCGACGATATCGACCACCTGGGCAACAGACGTATCCGCTCCGTTGGTGAGCTTCTCCAGAACCAGTTCAGAATCGGTTTTGCACGTCTTGAGAGAACCATCAAGGAAAGAATGGGTCTCAACGCAGCAAACGACGAGAACGAAGAAATGATCAGCCCTGAGGTACTTATCAACAACTCCAAGCCCGTTGCAAGCGCAATCAAGGAGTTCCTCGGTCAGTCACCTCTTTCCCAGTTCATGGATCAGACCAACCCCCTTGCAGAGCTTACTCATAAGAGAAGACTTTCTGCTCTCGGTCCCGGCGGTCTGACCAGAGACCGTGCAGGATTCGAAGTCCGAGATGTTCACTACAGCCACTATGGCAGAATGTGTCCTATCGAGACCCCTGAAGGACCTAACATCGGTCTTATCTCCTATCTCGCAACCTTCGCAAAGATCAATCACTACGGCTTCATTGAAGCACCCTTCAGAAAGTACGACCACGAAAAGGGATGCGTAACAAATGAAGTTACCTATATGACAGCAGACGTTGAGGATGATTTTGTCGTTGCACAGGCTAACGAGCCTCTCGATGAAAACGGCAGATTCATAAATGCCAAGGTTGTCTGCCGTCGCAGAGATGAGTTCATCGAAGTTGATCCTTCAAAGGTCGACTACATGGATGTATCTCCCAAGATGGTTGTTTCCGTAGCAACCGCAATGATCCCCTTCCTTGAAAACGACGACGCAAACCGTGCTCTCATGGGCTCCAACATGCAGCGTCAGGCAGTTCCTCTTCTCCGTACCCAGGCACCTGTTGTCGGTACCGGTATGGAGTACAAGGCAGGTACCGACGCAGGCGTCTGCGTACTTGCAAAGAGACCCGGTACAGTTGAGTATGTCAGTGCAGACATAGTCAAGGTAAGATGCGACAACGGCGAGCTTGACGAGTACCACATCATCAAGTTCATGCGCTCCAACCAGGGCACATGTATCAACCAGATTCCTATTGTCAACACCGGTGACAGACTTGAAACGGGCGATGTTATCGCTGACGGTCCTGCTACCAACGCAGGTGAGATCTCCCTCGGTAAGAACGTTCTCATCGGCTTCATGACATGGGAAGGCTACAACTACGAGGACGCAGTTCTCCTTAACGAAAAGATCGTCCGTGACGACGTATTCACCTCTGTTCATATCGAAGAGTATATGACCGAGGCAAGAGATACCAAGCTCGGACCTGAAGATATCACCCGTGACATTCCCAACGTAGGTGAAGATGCACTGAAGGACCTCAACGAAGAGGGTATCATCCGTGTCGGTGCAGAGGTTCACGCAGGGGATATCCTTGTCGGTAAGGTCACTCCCAAGGGTGAGACCGAGCTGACAGCTGAAGAAAGACTTCTCCGTGCTATCTTCGGCGAAAAGGCAAGAGAAGTCAGAGATACTTCCCTCAGAGTTCCCCACGGCGAGAGCGGTATTGTTGTTGACGTACGGGTATATACCCGTGAAAACGGCGACGATATGAGCCCCGGCGTAAACAAGGTCGTACGTGTATATCTTGCTCAGAAGAGAAAGATCAGCGCCGGCGACAAGATGGCAGGCCGCCACGGTAACAAGGGCGTTGTTTCCAGAATCCTCCCCGTTGAGGATATGCCCTTCCTTCCCGACGGTACTCCCCTTGATATCGTTCTTAACCCCCTGGGCGTTCCTTCCCGAATGAACATCGGACAGGTTCTTGAAGTTCACCTGGGCAGAGCAGCAACCGCTCTCGGCTACAAGGTTATGACTCCTGTTTTCGACGGTGCTCATGAGCAGGACATCAAGGAAATGTTTAACCAGGCAGGTCTCCCCGAAGACGGTAAGACCGTACTTTATGACGGAAGAACAGGTGAGCAGTTTGACAACCGTGTAACCGTAGGTTATATGTACTTCCTCAAGCTCCATCACCTTGTTGACGATAAGATCCATGCCCGTTCCACAGGTCCCTACTCCCTCGTAACTCAGCAGCCCCTCGGCGGTAAAGCTCAGTTCGGCGGACAGAGATTCGGTGAAATGGAAGTCTGGGCACTTGAGGCTTACGGTGCAGCATATACTCTCCAGGAAATCCTCACTGTCAAGTCTGACGACGTTGTAGGACGTGTTAAGACCTATGAGGCAATCATCAAGGGTCAGAATGTACCTCGTCCCGGCATTCCCGAGTCCTTCAAGGTTCTTATCAAAGAACTCCAGTCCCTTGCACTTGATGTAAAGGTTCTCGATGCAAAGGGCGAAGAGATAGACCTCAGACAGACCTTCGAAGAGGACGAAGATATTGGACTCTCTGCAGACGAAGCCAACTTCAGCACCGTAACAGACGAGAACGAGCTCGAAAATGCCGGCTACGGCGAGGACGAGGAAGCTCTCGAAGCTGCTGAAAACGGCTATGAGGATTACGACATTGATGAGGATAATAACGATTCCGACGAAATGGTGGATTACGTTATTGAGGAAGAGGAAGAGCCTGCTTTCGACCTCGACGATGTCTTTGGTGATGACTAATCAAGCGTAAAACGCACATAAATTAACAGGGGGTTACCGAATGCAGTACACCGTTTTTGATTCCATCAAAATCGGACTGGCGTCTCCGGAGCAGATCAGATCCTGGTCTTTCGGAGAGGTTACAAAGCCCGAAACAATAAACTACAGAACCCTCAAGCCTGAGCGTGACGGTCTTTTCTGCGAAAAGATCTTCGGACCGCAGAAGGACTGGGAGTGCCATTGCGGCAAGTATAAGAGAATCCGTTATAAGGGAAAGGTCTGCGAGCGCTGCGGTGTTGAAATCACCCGTTCAAAGGTCAGACGTGAGCGTATGGGCAGAATCGAGCTTGCAGCTCCCGTTTCCCACATCTGGTACTTCAAGGGCATACCCTGCCGTATGGGTACCATTCTCGATATTACTCCCCGTCAGCTTGAGAAAGTTCTCTACTTCTCCTCCTACATCGTAACAGATGCAGGCGATTGCGACAGACTCAAGTACAAGCAGATCCTCAACGATAAGGAATATCGTGAGTACAAGGAAATGTACGAGGACGACTTTGAGGCAATGATGGGTGCAGAGGCTATTCAGAAGCTTCTCGCTGACATTGACCTCGATAAGCTTGCAGAGGAGCTCAAGGAAGAGCTTGCAACCACCTCCGGTCAGAAGAAGATCAAGCTTCTCAAGAGACTGGACGTTGTTGAGGCATTCCGTTCAAGCGGCAACAAGCCCGAGTGGATGGTACTTACAGTAGTACCTGTTATTCCTCCCGATATCCGTCCTATGGTACAGCTGGACGGCGGCAGATTTGCAACATCCGACCTCAACGACCTCTACAGACGTGTTATCAACAGAAATAACCGACTCAAGAGACTTCTGGAGCTCAATGCTCCTTCCATTATCGTACGCAACGAAAAGCGTATGCTTCAGGAAGCTGTTGACGCCCTTATCGATAACGGCAGACGCGGCAGACCTGTAACAGGACCCAACACCAGACCTCTCCGTTCCCTTTCCGATATGCTCAAGGGTAAGCAGGGTCGTTTCCGTCAGAACCTCCTCGGTAAGCGTGTCGACTATTCCGGCCGTTCCGTTATCGTTGTAGGTCCTGAGCTCAAGATGTATCAGTGCGGTCTTCCCAAGGAAATGGCACTTGAGCTCTTCAAGCCCTTCGTAATGAAGAAGCTTGTTGAATCAAACCTTCCTTCCATCGGCAACATCCGTGCTGCACGTAAGGCAGTTGAGAGAGCAAGACCCGAGGTATGGGATGCTCTTGAAACCGTAATCAAGGGTCACACCGTTATGCTCAACCGTGCTCCTACCCTCCACAGACTCGGTATCCAGGCTTTCGAGCCCGTACTTGTCGAGGGCAGAGCAATCAAGCTCCATCCGCTGGTATGTACAGCATTCAACGCTGACTTCGACGGCGACCAGGTGGGAGTTCACGTACCCCTCTCCACCGAGGCACAGGCAGAAGCAAGAATGCTCATGCTGGCATCCGGCAACCTGCTCAAGCCTTCTGTCGGTAAGCCTGTCTGCGTACCTACACAGGACATGGTTCTCGGTTCCTATTACCTTACTCTTGATAAGGAAGGCGAGCCGGGCGAGGGCAAGATGTTCATCAATGAGGATGAAGCACAGCTTGCATATGATGCAGGCGTCATCACCCTCCACTCCAGAATCAAGGTAAGACGTACTGTTGAAGTTGACGGCAAGCCCATCACCGGTCTTGTCGAAACCACCATCGGACGTATCATCTTCAACCGTCCCATTCCTCAGGACCTTGGTTTTATTGAGCGTGAAACTCCCGAGGATTACCTCAAGCTTGAGGTTGATTTCCTCGTCGGCAAGAAGCAGCTTGGTAAGATCATTGAGAAGTGCATGATCGCCCACGGCGCAGCACTTACCAGTGAGGTTCTTGACAACGTCAAGGCTCAGGGTTACAAGTACTCTACCAAGGGTGCACTTACCGTTGCTGTATGCGACGCAACCATTCCTCCCCAGAAGAAGGAGATCATCGCAGTTGCAGAAACTCAGGTTGAAGCAGTTGCAAAGCTTTACAGACGTGGTCTTCTTACTGATGAGGAAAGATATAAGAAGGTTATCGAAATCTGGGGCAAGGCAACAAACGATGTTGCAAAGGCTCTTACCGATAACATGGATAAGTACAATCCCATCAACATGATGGCACAGTCCGGTGCTCGTGGTTCTGCAAACCAGATCAGACAGCTTGCAGGTATGCGTGGTCTTATCGCAAATACCTCCGGTCGTACCATCGAAATCCCCATCAAGGCAAACTACCGTGAAGGCCTCAACATCATGGAGTACTTCATTTCCTCCCGTGGTGCACGTAAGGGCCTCGCTGATACCGCACTTCGTACCGCTGACTCCGGTTACCTTACCCGTCGTCTTGTTGACGTTTCTCAGGATGTTATCATCAGAGAGACCGACTGCGGTACCACCAGCGGCATCGAGATCTATGAGATCAAGGACGGCAACAGCACCATCGAAAGCTTCGAGGAGCGTCTTGTCGGTCGTTATCTCGTCGAAGACTTCTGCGACGAAAACGGCAATGTCATCGTATCCAAGGATAGCCTCATGACCGAAAAGGATGCAAAGAAGATCGTTGCTTCCGGCGTTGAGAGAATCAGAATCCGTTCTATCCTCACCTGTGCATCCCGTCACGGCATCTGTAAGAAGTGTTACGGTGCAAACCTTGCAACCGGTAAGAGTGTCACAGTCGGTGAGGCTGTCGGTATCATCGCTGCACAGTCCATCGGTGAACCCGGTACTCAGCTTACCATGCGTACCTTCCATACCGGTGGTATCGCATCTGCAGAAGATATCACACAGGGTCTTCCCCGTGTTGAAGAGCTCTTCGAAGGCAGAAAGCCCAAGAGACTTGCAATCCTCAGTGAAATTTCCGGTGTTGCATCCATTCACATGGAAAAGGGTCAGCACGTCATTATCACCAACAGTGAAACAGGCGAGCAGAGAGACTATCTCATTCCCTTCGGCAGCAGAAGAAAGGTCCAGGATGGCGACTACGTCAATATGGGCGATCAGCTCACCGACGGTTCCGTCAACCCCCACGATATCCTTGAAATCAAGGGTGTTCAGGCAGTTCAGGAATACCTTATTGAAGAAGTTCAGAAGGTTTACCGTCTGCAGGGTGTTGATATCAACGATAAACACATTGAGGTTATCGTTCGTCAGATGATCAAGAAGGTCAAGATTGACGATCCCGGTGATACTCTGATGCTCCCGGGCAGCCTGGTTGAAAAGACCGAATTTGACCGTGCAAACGAGGAAATCCTCCGCCGCAGAGAGGCAGAGGACAACGAGTACCTCAGAGTTGCAACCTGCAAGCCCACCATGCTTGGTATTACCAAGGCATCTCTTGCAACCGATTCCTTCCTTTCCGCAGCATCCTTCCAGGAGACCACAAGAGTTCTCACCGATGCAGCTATCAGAGGTAAGGTCGATCCCCTTATCGGTCTGAAGGAGAATGTAATTATCGGTAAGCTTGTTCCCGCAGGTACCGGTATGCTGGCAGGTGCTGAGGAAGAGATTCCCGCAGCAGTTGAAACAGTATATGAAGCCCCTGCAGAGGAGAACGAAAACATCACAGAATAATAAATTTCTCTTGACAAAACATGCGTCGCTATGCTAAAATCTCTAATTGCGGTCAGTACGTAAATTTGTAAAATTTATGTGTACACAAATCGCCAAAAGATACAATGGCAAGCGACGCATTTTGTCTGAAATGCACAAGCTGAGGTCATAAGGCTGATACAAGCCCTGACATACATTTTATTCATGGAGGTGAAGAAGAAAACATGCCTACTTTTAACCAGTTAGTTCGCAAGGGAAGAGAAGAAGTAGAGAAGAAGGCTAAGGCTCCTGCTCTGCTGAAAGGACTCAACACCAAGAAGAGAGTCATGACCGATCAGAACTCCCCTCAGAAGAGAGGCGTCTGCACCGCAGTTAAGACAAAGACTCCTAAGAAGCCTAACTCTGCACTTCGTAAGATCGCAAGAGTACGTCTTTCCAACGGTATTGAAGTCACCGCTTACATTCCCGGTGAAGGTCACAACCTTCAGGAACACTCTGTTGTTCTCATTCGCGGCGGCCGTGTTAAGGACCTTCCTGGTGTACGTTACCACATCATTAGAGGTACCCTTGATGCACAGGGTGTTGCAAAGAGAAACCAGGCTCGCTCCAAGTACGGCGTAAAGCGCCCGAAGGCAGCAAAGAAGTAATTGAAAGATTACTTCACAAAAAGAATTTGACAGTTAATAAAGTGGCTGCCACAGCAGCGGCGTTTATATATAGATAACGCCTCTGAAAAGCGCCAACGGAAGAAATGTCACTTTCGAGTACCTATGATATCATTATTATGAAGGAGGGAAGCAACGTGCCAAGAAGAGGCTCAATCGCAAAGCGTGAAGTTTTGCCCGATCCTATTTACAATTCCACTGTTGTAACACGTCTCATCAACAATGTAATGTATGATGGCAAGCGCGGAGTTGCACAGAAGATTGTATACGGTGCTTTCGAAATCGTCGGTGAAAAGACCGGCAAAAATCCCCTCGAAGCTTTCGAGGCGGCTATGGAAAACATCATGCCTCTCCTCGAGGTCAAGGCTCGTCGTGTAGGTGGTTCTACTTACCAGGTACCGATGGAAGTCCGCCCCGAGAGAAGACAGACCCTCGGCCTTCGCTGGCTCACCAGATATTCCAGACTGAGAAACGAGCGCACCATGAAGGAAAGACTCGCTAACGAGATCCTTGATGCGATCGCAGGCAACGGCGGTGCAGCTAAGAAGCGTGAGGACACACACAAGATGGCAGAAGCAAACAAGGCTTTCGCACACTTCAGATGGTAATAGCAGCTTAGCTAAACTATCTATATTAATAAGGAGGATCCTATGCCTAGGCAGGTAAGTTTGGAAAAAACCAGAAACATCGGCATCATGGCTCACATCGATGCTGGTAAGACCACAACATCGGAGCGTATTCTTTATTACACCGGTGTTAATTACAAGCTCGGTGAAACACATGACGGCGGTGCAACCATGGACTGGATGGTTCAGGAGAAGGAGAGAGGTATTACCATCACTTCTGCTGCAACTACCTGCTTCTGGAAGGATCACCGTATAAACATCATTGACACCCCGGGTCACGTTGACTTTACTGTTGAAGTTGAGCGTTCACTCCGTGTTCTTGACGGTTCTGTCACCGTTCTTTGTGCAAAGGGCGGCGTTGAGCCCCAGTCTGAAACCGTATGGCGTCAGGCTGACAAGTATCAGGTTCCCAGAATGGCTTACGTCAACAAGATGGACATCATGGGCGCAGACTTCTATCATGTTGTAAAGATGATGAAGGATCGTCTCAAGTGTAATGCTGTTCCCATTCAGCTCCCCATCGGTGCTGAGGCAGATTTCAAGGGTCTTATCGACCTCGTTGAAATGAAGGCTTACATCTACAACGATGATCTCGGTAAGGACATCTCTGTTACTGAGATTCCTGAAGATATGGTTGAGCTTGCAGAGCAGTACCGCGCAGAGCTTGTTGAGTGCGTAGCTGAGCAGGACGAAGAACTCTTCGAGAAGTTCATGGCTGATGAGCCTCTCACCGAAGACGAGATCAAGACCTGCATCCGTAAGTCCACCATTGCAAATACCATGGTTCCCGTTTGCTGCGGTACTTCTTACCGCAATAAGGGCGTTCAGAAGCTTCTCGATGCTATCATCGCTTATATGCCTGCTCCCACCGATGTTCCCGCTATCAAGGGCACTAACCCTGATACCGAGGAAGAGGAAGAGAGAGCATCTTCTGATGAGCTGCCCTTCTCCGCACTTGCATTCAAGATCGCAACCGACCCCTTCGTTGGTAAGCTTGCATATTTCAGAGTATACAGCGGTAAGCTCGATAAGGGCAGCAACGTTTACAACTCTGTAAAGCGTCAGAACGAGAGAATCGGTCGTATTCTTCAGATGCACGCAAACGAGAGAAAGGATATCGAGACTGTTTACGCAGGCGACATCGCTGCAGCAGTTGGTCTTAAGAACACAACTACCGGTGATACCCTCTGCGAGAAGGAACATCCCATTATCCTTGAATCCATGAATTTCCTCGAGCCTGTTATCCGTGTTGCTATCGAGCCTAAGACCAAGGCCGGTCAGGAGAAGATGGGCATTGCTCTTGCAAAGCTTGCAGAGGAAGACCCCACCTTCAAGGCATACACCGATGAAGAAACAGGACAGACCATCATCGCCGGTATGGGCGAGCTCCACCTCGAAATCAT
>JAZUNN010000033.1:0-58291 GCA_045604155.1 Acutalibacteraceae bacterium | reverse complement strand
ACTACCATGACCATGGATTACGATTCCATCAAGCGCGCTATCAGCGGCAACACCGATGTTCCCGGCACCAACATCATCGGCTTCCACATGGAAGAAGTCGGAGGCCAAGCGGTCTTAGGAAGACAAATTGGCAACTCAACTCCTTGGCTCACAGAACGACATGGCTACGATCCGACTTACTACCATGACCATGGATTACGATTCCATCAAGCGCGCTATCAGCGGCAACACCGATGTTCCCGGCACCAACATCATCGGCTTCCACATGGAAGGCCCCTACATCTCCCCCAAGTTCAAGGGTGCGCAGAACGAGAAGTTCATCAAGGCTCCCGATATTGACGAGTTCAATACCCTTCCCAATATAAAGATGGTCACCATCGCTCCCGAGCTTGAGGGCAGCATGGAGTTCATCAAGGAGTGCAATGCAGTTGTATCCATCGGTCACACCGCTTGCGATTACGATACCGCTATCGAGGCTATCGAAAACGGCGCAGCTTGTCTGACCCATACCTTCAACGCAATGCCTCCCATTCACCACAGAAATCCCGGTCCCATTCCTGCAGCAGCAGAGAAGCAGATCCATGTTCAGGTTATTTCTGACGGTCTCCATCTGCATAAGTCCATCGTTCTCATGCTCTATAAGCTTTTTGGCGCAGACAAGATGGTTCTTATCAGTGACTCCATGAGAGCGACAGGTCTCTGCGACGGCGAGTATGAGTTCGGCGGTCAGACAATTATCGTAAAGGACAGCGTGGCAAGATGCCTTGACGGAGCTATTGCAGGCAGCACCAGCACGCTCTTTATGTGCGTAAAGAAGGCTATCGAATTTGGTATTCCCTTCGAAGATGCAGTTAAAATGGCAACCGAAACCCCTGCAAAGCACATCGGTGTCACCAATAAGGGTGTTCTTGCTGTCGGCTACGACGCAGATATCATCATTCTTGACGAAAATCTCGATATTGACACAGTATTTGTAAAGGGCGAAAAAATCGCATAATTAACGGTTCCCAAAGGGAGAATCCCTTTGGCGGGTTAAAAGGGCAGAGCCCTTTTCAGGGGTTTGGGGCAGAATGCCCCAACTCATAATTATCAGTATAAAAACTCCGCTTAAAAAGCGGAGTTTTTTTCTTCGTTCCCTTGTCTGCAAAATCAATATATGATATATTATATTTTAAAGTAAAAAAAGAGAGGGTGACTCCGACATGAAATTTTCGCATAAGCTGATAGTGCTTCTGGCTGCAGTTGTGCTGTGTGCTTCGATATTTTTTATAAGTATCTTTGCGCCTTCCTGCACCGATGACAGCGGCAAAAAAATACCTCAGCTTGTCATAAGTGAAATCATGGCCGACAACACCCTTACTATTTCGGATTCCGACGGAGATTATTCCGATTGGATCGAAATATACAACAGCGGCTCTCTTGCCGCAGACCTTTCACGTTTCTGTCTTTCCGATGATGAAAACGTACCATTTAAATGGGTAATGCCCGAAATTACACTTCAGCCCGGTGAGTATATTCTGTTCTATGCATCCGGAAAAAATACAAAGAACATAGATACAGGGGAATACCACACGAACTTCAGGCTCAACGGCAAAGGCGAAAATGTGGTTATTTCAAGTGCCTATTACGGTACAACCGACCCTGTAGCATACGGTGTTGCAATGGGAGATATTTCCTACGGAATATCCCCGGACGGAACATACAAATGGTCTTCTCAGGCAACACCGGGAGAGGCAAACAGCAAGGCCGACTGGGCAGAGGATCCTCTTTCACTGAAATCTCCCTACGCAGGACTTGTCATAACTGAGTATATGACTGAAAATACAGAAACCCTAAGCGATTCTGACGGAGAATTCACCGATTGGATAGAGATTGCCAATACATCATCAGAATCAATCTCCCTTGACGGACTGAGGATTACAGACAATGCCGATAATCTTGATAAATGGAGCGTTTCGGGCTCATTTATTCTTGCTCCCGGTGAATGTCAGATAGTATACATGTCGGGAAAGAACAGATGTGACAGTGAGCTGCATGCATCTTTCGGTCTCGGCGGTGACGATGAGGAAATTGTCCTCAGCGATAAATACTCCCGCATAGTAAGCCGTATCGGGCTTGAAAAGCTGCGTGACGGAGTATCATACGGTGTTTCAGATGACGGTGTAAATCTCTATTATGCTGAACCCACACCGTGGAAGGCAAACGGTGAAGGTACACAGGAAATGCCTGTTGAGCTATGCCCCATGGCAGGAACAGTGCGTATAAATGAAGTGTCTGCTGCTTCGGTCAGCTCTTCCAACGGAAAAGCGGCAAGAGATTGGATTGAACTGTACAACGATTCCGATGAAACAGTAAATCTTAAGGGATATGGGCTTTCAAACGATGAAACTGACCCATACCGCTTCACCTTTACAAACGAAAAAATAGAGCCTCACGGTTACTGTGTCATCTATGCCGTGGGTACAGGCGATGCAACCAAGACGACAGCACCCTTCAAAATCAGTGCCGACGGTGAAACAATCATCTTGACATCTCCTGAAGGAGAAACCCTTGATGTGTTTGAATCGGGAAAACTGCGCATAGGTCTTACAAGCGGAAGGACAGGAGAAACGGGCGCACAGAGAATGGTTTTCGTTACTCCGACCAGAGGAGCGGAAAACAGCACAGGGTACTCAGAATTTGTCACTGCACCTGAATTTTCCATCTCCCCGGGAATATATAACGGAGAGATAAATGTCGAAATTATTGCTCAGGACGGAGCATCGGTGTATTACACCACCGACGGCAGCGACCCGACAACTCTGTCGAGCCGGTACAGCGGCAGCATAACCGTGGATAAAACCTGCGTAATCCGTGCAAAGGCATATATTTCAGGCAGTGTGGCGAGTGATATTGCCACCGCCACATACCTCATAGACACAGACCATAAGATACCCATCGTATCCATGACAGGTGACCCTGACGGACTGTTCAGCGAGAAAAACGGAATATATGCGGCAGGACCCGAAGGCGAAGGACACGGGGACACATACCCGTACACCAAATCCAACTACTGGAAGGACTGGGAAAGAGCAGTACGCATTGAATACTTTGTAGACGGCAGATGTGCAGTGGCATTCAATGCCGGAACAAAGATATTCGGACAGTACAGCAGAACATATTCCCAGAAATCCTTTGCCATACATCTGCGTGATGTATACGGCGAAAGCAGTGTGACATATCCTTTCTTCGGAGAAGACAATAATTGTCCGGAGGTAAAGGGACTGGTGCTCCGTGCATCGGGACAGGACCAGGGTGCAGCAAGACTTCGTGATGCCTTCTGTTCTCAGGTGGTGCTCAGTTCGAATTCAGAGTTATTGACTTCCGACTGGCAGCCTGTGGCGTTGTATATCAACGGAGAATACTGGGGTCTGTACAATCTTCGTGAAAAGATAAATGAAGACTATCTCGATCTTAATTACGGCATAAACAAGGACAATGTCACAATTCTCAAGGGCACAAGCCAGATAGAGCTGGCAGGCAGTATGGATGAATTCCGCAAGCTGCGCAGATTTGTTGCACAGAACAGTATGTACGATGCCGGAAATTACAAGTATGTCTGCTCAAAGATAGATATTGAAAATTATATGGACTATATAATTTTCGCAACATTTTTCAAGAACAATGACCTGCGAAACTCCCGTTATTATCTTGACGGAGCAGAGGGCTCAAAGTGGAGATGGATCATGTTTGATATGGATATGTCCATGAGAAGTGATGCACTTGACGGAAATCGCTATTCTCTTGAGCAGATACTTGAGAGAGAGCCGATACATAAGTATCTGCTGAGAAATAAAAACTACAAGGATGCATTTATAAACAGATATGCAGAGCTTCTCAATACCACACTGACCCCTGAAAACATGACGGCTATACTGGACGAAATGTCTGCACAGATTGAGCCCGAAATAGATAATAATGCAAAGCGTTGGGGAAGTCCTTCCTATTCCAAGTGGAAAAGCGAAAAGAACTTTCTGCGCAAAGTCTGCAAAGGCAGACGTGAGGTAATGAAGAAGCAGCTTAAGGAGTATTTCAATCTTTCGGATTCAAGAATGAAGAAGCTTTTCCCAAATGGTTGATAATCTTAAAAGCAATCCCTTTAAAAAGGGATTGCTTTTATATATACCATGAAAATAGGCAATACTCATATTCTGTGATTGATATTGCCGACAACTTTCCGGTTGACAAATGCACCTGATGTGCTAAAATTATCAGGTAATAACACGGACGCATAGCTCAGCTGGTCAGAGCGCCTGCTTCACACGCAGGAGGTCGGGGATTCGAGTTCCTCTGCGTCCACCAAAAAGCTCCCCTTCAGGGGAGCTTTTTCATTAAAATATCAATATTACAATGCATATATCAGTGCGTTTGTTATTGACAGATTGTATTAAAAGTTATATAATATCAACAAAACATTTTACAATGCGGGTACATATTTGTTAATAAAATAAACACCATTCAACTTTAAGCATTGAAATGACAAAGAGGAATGATATATTTGAAGAAACGGATGCTATATATGCTGTCACTGCTGATGGCAATAACGGCGATATTTGCAGTGTCACCTTCAGAAGTATATGCGGAGGAATCGGAAACGCCTGATCAGGGTGAGTACATTCAGATTCTGTATGATGATGCGGGTCTGCTTTCAAACGAAGCAAACGTCATAGAGCACACGGATAACGGATATATCTGGGTAGGCAGTTACGGTGGCCTTGCAAGATATGACAGCCACAGTTTTGTAACTTATGCCGACGATGACGGCTCTGTAATGTGCGGTGTCAGTGTCCGTACATTGTATGAGGACAGCAGAGGCAGGCTCTGGATAGGTTCAAATGAAAAAGGCGTATATTTCCACGAAAACGGAAAATTTGAATATGTAGATACAGGCGCAGCGGAAATATCAAAATCAATCCGTGCTTTTGCAGAGAGCGAGAGCGGAATGTATGTTGCGTCCACCGGCGGAATAGGCTTTATCGGAAACGACGGTAAGGTTGAAAGGGTAGAGGTGCCCGGAATCGGACAGAGCTCTATTGCCGATATGCTTACCGACAGCAAGGGCAGAGTATGGATAATTGATAATGACAGTGTATCGGTGCTTAAGGACGGAGAGCTTCTGCTTGACCGCACAATATCCGATGTCACATCAAACGAATGCAACTGCATTGCAGAAATCAGCGACGGAAGATTTCTCATCGGAACAGGAGATTCCGAAATAATCACTGTTTCCGAAAATGTTGACGGCTTTGAATTTTCAAGCATTCTCTGTGAAGGCAGTGAAGCAATAAACTGCATACTTGAAGACAGCAATGGCAGAATATGGGTATGCTCCGATGCAGGTCTGGGCTATCTTGAAAACGACAGTTTTGTATGTGCGCAGGGCATTAAATTCACTGCTATCGAATGCATTGAAGAGGACTACGAAGGCAATATGTGGCTCGCATCTTCAAGACTGGGTGTTATGGAGCTGGCTCGAGGAAAATTCCACAACCAGACCCTTTCCTCAAGTCTTGAAGGTACTACAGTAAACGCAACAATGTACTACGAAGGACACATATTTGCAGCAACTGATACAGGCCTTGTTGTCATCGATCCGGTTACATTTGAAACTGTAGACCATAAAATGTCCGATGTTCTGGGTGATGTAAGAATCAGAGGTCTTTTTGTGGACAGCAATGACTATCTGTGGATAACCACATACAAGGATTTCGGTGTTGTAAGATACAAGGACGGAAGATATAAGAGCATAAATACATCTGACGGTCTTGCAAGCTATAAAACCAGAGTAACCATGGAACTCAATAACGGAGATATAGCAGTTTCATCCGGCGGCGGAGTCAGCATTATCAGAGGAACAGAAGTAATCAGAACCTATACCGAGAAAGATGGTTTGCAGAATCCCGTAATACTCTGTATGTGTCAGGATAAGCAGGGCAATATGTATTTCGGCAGTGACGGCAACGGAATCTATGTTGTCGGCGCAAACGGTGAAGTAAGAAACTTCACCAGTGAAGACGGATTGGGCTCGGATGTTATTCTGAATCTGAAATATGACGAGGAAATCAATGCTGTATGGATAAGCACAGGCAGCAACCTTGCCATATGGGATGAAAACGGAATAAACAATCTCAGCAAATTCGCTGCAGGAACAGGCAGTATATTTGATATGGTGTTTGCAGAGGATCGCATATGGATACTCAGAAACACAAGTGTTGTAATTGCGACCAGAGATCAGATTCTCAATGATGCACCTGTTTCCGAGTATACAGTTCTCGGAAGAAAGGACGGTCTGACAGATATCACCTCCAACTCCCGTCATTATCTGGGAGAAGACGGAACTCTGTATCTTGCAACCTCCAACGGTATCTATACCATAAATACTCAGAAAATCTATACCAACGACACAAAGCCTCAGGCAGTCATAAACAGCATAACTGTTGACGGCAAGGTTTATGAAAATCCCGGAACTCTCGAGATTGATGCAGGTGCAAAGCGTATAACCATCGAGTTTTCCGCACTGAGCTATTCCACAGGCTCCTGCATGGTGGAATATCAGCTTGTTGGCTCTGATGATGAACCTATAGTAATAAACGGCGATAAGACCATCACAAGAGACTATACAAACCTCAGAGGCGGCTCCTACACCTTCAGAGTATCTGTTACAAGTCCTTCAGGCGTTATTACAGAAAATGCTGTTGAAATAAAGATAATAAAACAGCAGGCTTTCTATGAGAATATCTTCTTCATACTCGGTATTATTGTCCTGGGAATGGCCATTGTGGCAGGAATTATATACGTAGCTGTAAACACACGAACAGCAGCACTGCTCAAAAGACAGGAGCGTTACCGCAGCCTGACGGAGAGCGCAATGCGTGTTGCTGCAAAGAGTATTGACGCAAAGGACAGCTACACAAACGGACATTCATTCCGTGTTGCTGAATATTCCCGTGAAATAGCAAGACGCCTTGGCTGGACCGGAGATGAAGTTGAGAATGTCTATTACATGGCACTTGTTCACGATATAGGTAAGATCGGTGTTCCCGATTCACTTCTCAATAAGCCCTCGGCTCTTTCAGAGGAGGAATATGACCTTATCAAGAAGCACACTACCATCGGTGCAAAAATCCTGAAAGAATTTGAAGGCATCACCGATGTTGAGCTTGGCGCAAAATATCATCATGAGCGATATGACGGAAAAGGCTACTGCGAAGGACTCAAGGGAGAGGATATCCCCCTTGTTGGCCGAATAATTGCAGTTGCTGACGCATATGATGCAATGGCAAGCACAAGAGTTTACAGACCCAGACTTGATGAAGCTCAGATCCGTGAGGAGTTTGAGAAAGGCAAAGGAACTCAGTTTGATCCTGAAATAGCCGAAATCATGCTTAATATGCTGGATGAAGGTTTTCGCTCAAAGGAATAAAACAGAACATAAGCCCTGCTGAAAATTACGGCAGGGCTTTGTTTTTTGCGCAAAAATGATTATTTAGCACAATTAAATAATTAAAATATATTGAAATGTGTGAATGTTATACATATAATAAAGCTGCTGCAATGCAATATATGAAAGGAAAAGAAATATATGACAGAATACAGATGCGAAACAGCAGCTCAGGCGGTTGCAAATATGAAAGCCGGCTGGAATCTGGGAAATACACTTGATGCAACAACTCGCAGACGAAGCGGTGAGCTGCTTACAAGAGAAAGCAGTATAGCGGACTATGAAACCGCATGGGGAAACCCAATTACAACCAAGAAAATGATCGAAACCGTTGTAAATGCAGGCTTTGATGCAATCAGAGTACCGGTAACATGGCAGGGGCACTTTGATGAAAATTACAATATCGACAAGGAATGGATGGACAGGGTACAGGAGGTTACCGATTACGTAATGTCCCTGGGGGTATACTGTATTCTGAATGTGCATCATGACGGCGGAGCAAACGCATGGATATGCACTTCCCGTGAAGGCTATGAGAAGGCGGGCGATGGTTTTGCACATATCTGGGAGCAGATTGCCGACAGATTTGAAAACTACGGCGAAAGGCTGATCTTTGAAGCTGTAAACGAGCCGCTGGACGAAACAAGCAACTGGGGCTCAAGAGATCCTGCTCATTACGAGGGAGTAATGCTTTATAACCAGCGCTTTGTTGACACCGTAAGAAGTCGCAGCGGATACAATAAAATCAGGAACCTTACCGTAATGCCTTATGCAGGAGCCCATGGGAATCACCGTGTTGCAGGAATAAACATGCCGAAGGATACGGTCAAGGACCACCTTATTCTTCAGGTACATAACTATGACCCTACAGGCTTCTGCTGGCTTAAATCCGACAAGCCGCCGCTCCGGGATACATGGGGTACAGATGAGGATATGGAAGAACTGTACACATCCATGTCTGACCTTGCAGAACACGGAAAACGATTCGGAGTACCCATTATCATCGGCGAGTTCGGTGCAGAAGATAAAAACAATGATGCAGAAAGAGCAAAATATTCATATCATTTTGCAAAGAGTGCAGCAGACAACGGAATAAAATGCTTCTGGTGGGATTGCGGTCACTTTGCGCTTCTTGACAGAGAAAAATGCTGCATGATACACAACGATGTTGTAAAAGCACTTACCCGATATGACAGAATCTGATATCAGACGGCGGAGTACAGCTTCGCCGTCTGAATTTTTTTAAATCGAAATATAAAATATACAGAATTGTTTTTGTGCAGGTTTTGCTCTTTTCATCCGATAATTTGTGTGATATAATTATGGTTGACGAAAAATGTCAGAAAATATAATTGCTGAGAATGATATTGATGTGTGGAGGTATACTATGCAAAACCCATACGCACAATTTGAAGATTACAATGAATATGAAAAGAAACCTGTCAGGCTGATGAGTCTTGTTCAGGGAAAGCTTATACTGGCGTTTTCCATTCTGATTGCGGTGGAGATAATAGCGATAGCTATTGTTCTTTTCGTTGCAGGAAATGGCAGCAGCGAAAAAACATCGGGAAATTCCTCGGGAACATCTCAAACTGCAGACAATGAGGTAAAGGTATCGAATGAGCTTGATTCCTATCGCTGGCTTCTTGAGCCGTCAATAGAGGCGATAAATATTGATGTTCTCCGCTGTGGACGTGCCGATGCAGTCAGAATAAACGGCAATACATATATTGACCAGAATGCCATTGGCTCACATAAATATGACGATGTAAGCCTTATCGTCCGTGATGAAGGCTATGGCCTTATTGAATATGGCGGAGGCACGGTAATAGGTGTGGATTTTGACAATATCGAAATCGGATATGACAAAGAATACCTTATTACAAAGAACAGATCAAACAAAGAACCCCGCACATATCTGTTCACGGACCTCAATGAGCTGGAGAGAACCTATTCACCTGAAGATGTAGTGGGAACTTCTGTTGATGATATATTTGTATGGGTTGATGGTGACGGACTGTACTTAATGACAGAAGGAAGCGGAGCAGAAAGAATTGACGTCGATGAGTATACAGACGCAATGGCGGTCTGGTATGCCACAAAAAATGACGTGGAATATTATGACTATGGCGGCTACAGAGAAATGTGGATAAACAGCAGTAACGACCAGGTGGTGCTCATTAATAACGGCAAGCTTGTTGATGACAGAGTCTATGATGATGCGGGCAGCTTTTCCGACGGCATTATTCCGGTCAAATACAACGGAAAATGGGGATATGTGGATACAAGCGGAAATATAATTCTTCCCTTTGAATTTGATGGTTGCTGGGAAGGGCTGCAGCTGTACGACAATGACAGAGCTTACAATGCATCTGACGGATATATTGCGGTCAGCAGAAACGGCGAGTACGCCATGTTCAATACCAGAGGCCAGCTTGTAATAAGCTACGGCGTGTTTGATGAAATCAGACCGGTGTATGAGGGTATGTGCTGGGTAAAAAGAAACGGCAGATGGGGTGTCATCGCAGTAAGAAGCGATGCAAGCAATACAAATGTTATACCTCCGAATTCATGGTACAGTTATGAATATGACGCCAAGGTAAATACAGACAAGGGACTGAGAATGAGAGAAGGTCCCGGAACAAAATATAAAGTAACATGTATGCTGTCCTACAAAACAAAGGTAGAAGTGTGCGGTCAATCGGGAGACTGGGTATATATCTGTTATGACGGATTATATGGCTGGGCAAGCGATGAGTATCTTGATTACATATAGGAGAGAAAAAGCGTGAAAGAATTCATAGGTACGGTAAGAGGAAAAATAATAATAATACTTTCGGCTGTTTTTGCAGCAGAAATCATTGCGCTTTCCATATTGCTCTTTGCTGCAGGAAACAAGTCAGACTCAGATAAAACATCCGCCGGAATTCCAAATGTAAGCATTATGAGCGGTCTGACAGTTACAACCAATGGGGATTCAGGCAACACAACAGATCCGGGGACATCTGACAGCAGTATATCTGACGATGAGGTGTCTGACAGTGCGGATTCAATCAGTAAGCTTCAGAGAGATATGAATATTTTCATGAGCAATTTTTCAGAGGCATATGTTGATTCTTTCTCAGGGACTCCGAGCCAGGATGATCTTATCAGCTTTGGCTTCATGCACTGTCATCTGAATTCATATACAAATGCATTTGAAAACTGCGCATGGGTTGAAATCAATGGATATGAGTATCACGAAAAGATAAAAACCAGTAAAATCAGTGAGGCTGCAAAGAAGTACTTTGGAGTGGGAATAAAATCTGATTCCTACAAGTCCTGGGGAAATTATAAAGACGGCTATATGTACTGTGACTGTACAGGCGGATTTTTAAATGAAGGTTTTTCAGTGGTTGATGAAATTGAGGAAATTGAAGATGGCTTTTATCGTGTGAAATTTACCATCTACGACCAGAGCGCAATGTCTTATATGGATGTATACTCCATTACACCTGCCGATATGGAAAACGGTAAATATGACGACATGACCCATAAACTTGGCAGAGGCAGCGCTATTGTTGAGGTTGGAGATATAACAAACAGAAAAACCTACATACTCAGAGAATATGATGTTACAAGAGGATATGGAGAAGATTGAGAATGGGCAGCTTTTTAAAAACTGTAAAAGGGAAAATCATAGCAGTACTTTCCATCGTAATCGCAGCAGAGATAATTGCACTTTCAATTATCCTTTTTGCCTCATCGGGCAATGACGGAAAAACGAAAGAAAGAGTCTGCAGCAATAATGAACTGGCAGCAGAGGAATATGTCAGAATTGTAAATGATCTGGAAAACAGATATGGCAAAGGCGCAATAGAAGGAGATGTCTGCACCGGATTGTATATCGTCAGACTCATCGACTTTGATCTTGACGGTACAAATGAGCTGTTATGCGCATATAACAACAAAGCAGGGCATGAAACTGTAAATAAATACATTCTTTATGGCTATGACGGAGGATTGAAAGTGCTTGTGCCTGAAAGCGAAGTCTACGTCGCAGGAACAGACTTTTCTCCGATGATCAGGCTTTTTTCAAAAAACGGAAAAACATATCTGCTTACCTGTCCGGAAACAGAAAGCATGTCAATGGACGGTGATTATCTGACAGTCAAAGATGGTGAGATGGTCAGCGGATTCAGCTATTTTGACGGCTGGAACAGTTATGATACCGACTTCGATTCTGATGGCGAGTACAATAACTGCAAAGTAAACGGCAGGAATGCAACGAGTTACGAACTCAGAAATGCAATGGAAGATTTCCTGTCCGGCGGAAGGACAACGGATATTGATTTCTACGGATACTGGGGAGAGGATTACGAATACGGCATAAAGTACAGAGATCTGGAGGAAACGGAAAGCACGGTTTATAATCTGCGCAAACCGGGAAACCAGAATGAAAGCGTCATTGACGGTGACGTTGTTTATCCTGTCGCAGACGTTGATGATATTATCTGTGTAAACGAATCAGGTTATCTGCCCGATTCGGGAGACCGCACCTATAATGGCGAAACTACAATAGACGGTGACCCTGATACCTGCTGGATAGTCAATACAGAGGAAGACGGAGCATCGGGAGCATGGATAGAATATCAATTCGACGGCATATACAAAGTCAGCGGAATAAGAATGATAAACGGAAACGTGTATAAGGATGACTACTACTTCCGCAACGGACACATAAAGAAATTCAGACTGGATTTCAGCGGAGGAGTATCCTATACGTTCACTGCTGATGAAATTGAAAGCCGTTCAGTATATGACAACGAATTCCTGTTTGATGAGCCGGTGAATACATCGTATGTCAGACTTACGATAATATCCAGCTACATTGGCTCAAAGGAAAAATACAGAACAAATTCCGCAATGGCAGAATTTGAAGTATTCTGATCATAAAGCGCACAGTTTCCTGTGCGCTTTTTCACGTAAATACAACAGAAAAGGCAAAATATTTCATGGTATACTGTATTTACATATTGAAAAACAATAAATCTTATGGTAAAATTGTAAAGCTACTCTGTAATGAGGTGAAAAAGTGGGGAATGGAGGACGTGATATGAAAAAAATAGTAATTCCGGTAATAATTTTTCTTCTTATACTCGGCGGACTTATCGGATATGGCATCGCCCGTGCGACAGAATATATGACATATACACGTCAGTGCAGTGTTCACATCATAGACATTGCCCAGGGCAGCGGTCAGGTTGTCGCAGAAGATACCGACGGCACGAAAACCATATTGAAATTTGCCAATGCAGACGGATTTATCACTGCAGTGACACGTGCCGATACCGAATTCATCCTTTTCAAATCAGGGCTTGATGAAATGCCCTGCGTAAAAGTGGAATTTCCCGACGGAGCAAAGTTTGAAGTCTTTGACGGCGGAAAAAAGGACAAGGATGATGTGGCTTATGTAAGATACACCTACAAGAACAAATCAAAACTTTTCCGCATAATCGGATACAGAACTTTTGAACGTGTACGCCTTTGCATAAGCCCGGGAGGAATGAACGGACAGAATTCGATAGTTAAAGAATAAACAATTTGTATATTCCAAAACAGAAAGATACAGCATATTGTGTCGATATGGTTTTGTTATCAGAAAGTTTTCAAATTGTTTGCGATTTTTATGATTTTATTTGACAAATGCAATAATTTTTTTTATAATAACACTGTCTAATACTTCTAATTTGACGGAGTAAAGCGCTGAACTTTAAAACTTTGAAGTGGTGATTCAGAGCAAAATTCCAGTTAAAAAAAGAAAGGTGCAATCTATGTCATCTCGCAAGTATGTCAATGATTACCGGCTTGAAAATGTAGAGACAAAGTCGGGAAAATTAAAGACTGTGCCGGTCTACAGAGGCTCATCCTATGTTTTTGAAGCAGAGGGAGAAACTCTTGCGGCAGCAAAGAAACAGCTTGCAGGATGCGTGCTTGTATTCTGGATTGCCCAGGCAACAGCTCTTTTTCTCAACACAAGGTGTTCACGTTGTATGTGGGTTCTGATGCCCCAGGCATTTTCTCTTCTTGCTTTCGGAATAGCAAGTGTGGGTGTATGGATGCTCCTTCGTGCGGATGATAAAATGACCCGTGAATATGCCCAGAAGACCCGTGACCGTGTGTCAGGCGGCACCCTTATGGGAATGCTGCTCAACGGAACAGCGCTTATAGGCTCAATTATTGCAGCAGTAATGTACCGCAAGGAGCTGAAGCTTCCGGCAGATATTTTCTACATTACAATGCTTGTGCTGGCTCAGACAGCGTGCGTCGTAAGCTTTTTCAGACGCAGTGCCGTAAAGATAAGAGCCATCAATGAACCGACAAAATAATTCACCGGTTCTGAAAAATCTGTAAAGTATATCCCGCAAGGGATATATAAATAAAAATCTGGAGGAAAACAAAATGAAGAAAGCACATCTCAAAAAGCTTGTTGCTCTTCTGCTTGCTTCCGTTCTTCTGCTCTCCGTTTTTGCGGCTTGCGCTAAGGAAGAACCCAAGGAAACAACAAGTGCAACAGACGTCACTGCAACAGACGTTGCAGAGTATCAGGGTGCCGACATTCTGGTTGTCGGTTACTCCAACTTCTCCGAAAAGTTCAGCCCCTTCTTTGCAGACTCTGCATACGATCAGGACGTAGCAAGCATGGTATCCCTTGCTCTGCTCGGCACTGACCGTGAAGGCAACGTCGTTCTCAATGGTATTGAGGGCGAAGTCAGAGCTTACAACGGCACAGAATACACCTATGACGGCATCGCAGACTGCGAGATCGTTGAGAATTCTGACGGCACCGTTGACTACAAGCTCACCATGCGTGATGACATCGTTTTCTCTGATGGCACTCCTATGACCATCGACGATGCTATCTTCTCTCTCTACGTACTCTGCGACCCCACCTATGACGGAAGCAGCACCTTCTATGCACTTCCCATCGAGGGTCTCGATGCTTATCGTGCAGGTATGAGCGCTAAGTGGCAGCTCATCTTTGCTGATCTCGCAGCTGGCAACGACACCGCTGCTTCCACCTTCTACACCGCTGACGAAGCTGCTGATTTCCTCAAGGCTTTTGATGCTGCTGGTGAGAAGTTTGCACAGGAGATCGTTGATTACTGCATGACCAGCTACGCTGATTACGGCGCAGTTGACGTAGCTACCTCCGCTGCTCTCTGGGGTTACACCCTCGATGCAGGCGCAACCGCAGCTGATTTCTGGGCACAGATCGTTGCTACCTACGGCTACGACCTCTCTGATACCGGTATCAACTACGAGACCGCTGGCACCGCTATCAGCACCTTCATCGCTGATGAGCTTACTGCTAACTATCCCGCACTTGCATCCGCAGTACAGACTGGTGACTCCGCAGCTAACATCACCGGTATCAAGAAGACCGGCGATTACTCCATGACCGTTACCCTCACTGAGGTTGACGCAACTGCTATTTACCAGATGGGTCAGGTTGTTGCTCCCATGCACTACTACGGCGACAAGGCTCTCTATGATTACGACAACAACAAGTTCGGTTTCAATAAGGGTGACCTTTCCTCCGTTAAGGCTAAGACCACCCAGCCCCTCGGCGCTGGCGCTTACAAGTATGTAGGCTACGAGAACGGTATCGTTACCTTCGAGAAGAACGACCTTTACTTCAAGGGCGCTCCCAAGATCACCAACATCCTCTTCCAGGAATGCTCCGACGCTGACAAGCTCACCGGTGTTGCTACCGGCAGCTTCGACGTTTCTGATCCTTCCATCAGCGAAGACGTTGTAAAGTCCATCAAGGAATACAACAAGAGCGACGAGCTCACCGGTGCTGTTATCACCACCAACACTGTTGATAACCTCGGTTATGGTTACATCGGTATCTGCTCCAAGACCGTCAACGTTGGCGGTGTTCAGGACAGTGCTGAGTCCAAGAACCTCCGTAAGGCATTCGCAACTCTCTTCTCCGCATATCGTGACACCGTTATCAACTCCTACTACGGTGAGCGTGCATCCGTTATCCAGTACCCCATCTCCAACACCTCCTGGGCAGCTCCCAAGCCTGCTGACGAGGGTTATGAGATCGCATACTCCGTTGACGTAGACGGCAAGGCTATCTACACCGACGACATGAACGACGAGCAGAGATTCGAGGCTGCTCTCCAGGCTGCAATCGGCTACTTCAAGGCTGCTGGCTACACCTGGGACGAGGCTTCCGGTAAGTTCACCGCTGCTCCTGAGGGTGCTTCCCTCACTTATGAATTCACCATCCCCGCTGACGGTGTTGGTGACCACCCCGTATTCGGCGTTGCAACCGCAGCTTCCGATGCTCTTAAGGGCATAGGTATTGACCTCCAGGTCAACGACCTTGCTAACTCTTCCGTACTCTGGGATGCTCTTGATGCTAACACCTGTGAAATCTGGGCAGCAGCATGGGGCGCAACCGTTGATCCTGATATGTATCAGATCTATCACAGCTCCAACGTTGCAGGCGTAGAAGGCAGCACCAACTCCAACCACTACTGCATCCAGGATGCTCAGCTCGACGAGCTTATCATCGCTGCACGTTCCAGCCTTGATCAGAGCTATCGTAAGGCAACCTACAAGCAGTGCCTCGATATCATCCTTGACTGGGCTTGCGAAATCCCCACCTATCAGAGACAGAACTGCATCATCTTCTCCACCGAGCGTGTAAACATGGAGACTGTAACTCCTGACATCACCACCTTCTGGGGATGGATGAATGACATTGAGCTTCTCGAAATGAATCCTAAGGCTGAATAATCGACAGATTACGGCAATAATATTCTTAATTTCAAAATAATCACGGCGTTTCGCAATATTTACGTCATCAGCGCCCTTTTTGGGCGCTGATGACCCCATTTTGTATTATGCGTAGTTTTTACTGGTCCCTTTAAAAGCACTTCCCGGGGTCAGTTATTCCGCGCCGGCACCAAAGGACAAACTCTTTTTGGCAGGTGTGTTTTATGACAAAATTCATAATTAAGCGATTACTGACCTGTACAGTAATACTCTTTTTCGTAATGTTTATAGTGTACGTCCTCATGTACTCACTCCCTTCGAGCTACGTTGAGACAATGGCACGTGAGATGGCCGCAAGACCCGGCTCACAGAAGAGTGCCGCTCAGTGGATTGAAGAGCTCAATGCCCAGTACGGTCTGGACAAGGGTGTATTCGAGGGCTATCTTACATGGCTCAAGTCCGCCGTAAAGGGCGAATTTGGCGAAAGCTGGGCTTATACCGTTCCTGTTACCGAGAAGTTCCAGGATGTTGTATGGTACAGCTTTATCCTCGGCCTGATCTCCTTCGTATTTGAGATCATTATTGCTATTCCCCTTGGTGTAGTAGCAGCAAGAAAGCAGTATAGTATTACTGACTATACTATTACTGTTGTTTCACTTATAGGTATTTCATTGCCTACCTTCTTCACGGCTATCATGCTGAAAATGATTTTTGCTGTCCAGCTCGGCTGGTTTGAAATTGGCGGATTCCAGAGCCGTGATCACCTTAACATGACCCCCGTCGGTCAGTTCTTTGACACAGCGGCACATTTTGTACTGCCCGCATTGACTTTGACAATCGTCAGCATCGGTGGTCTTATGCGATATACTCGTGCGAATACCCTTGAAGTGCTCAATGCAGATTACATCCGTACAGCACGTGCAAAGGGTCTTTCTGAGAGTAAGGTTATAGGCTACCATGCGTTCAGAAATACTCTTATTCCTATCGTTACCATTCTCGGCGGTTCACTTCCCGGACTCTTCTCCGGTGCAATGATCACCGAGCAGCTCTTCTCAATCCCCGGTATCGGCCAGGTTTCCTACCAGGCTATGGTGCGTGGTGATATTCCGTTTACAATGTTCTATCTGGCGTTTATATCTATCCTCACGCTGCTTGGAACACTTATTTCCGATATTCTTTACGCGGTAGTTGATCCTCGCGTAAGAGTTCATTAAGGAGGTGTGACATGAAAACCAAGAATTTCAATGAAGTTTTGAAGGCTAAGGAAGCTCAGGAAAAGAACCGCTCTCCGCTTCAGGATGGAGTAGTGGCTCTTGACGATACACAGCGAGTTAAGGTGCTCAGCCCCGGTCGAATGGTATTCAACCGTTTTGTCCGAAATAAACTTGCTATCGCAGGTACTCTTATTCTGGTTCTGATGTTCACCTTCTCCTTCCTCTGTCCGCTTTTCTATTCCTACGGTCAGACAGAGATTTTCTACAAGTACGACAAGCTTTCAGTTGACTACGCCAGCGTTGCTGAGCGTACCTCCTACACCAACTATGTTGTTGATGAGGACGCTGAGATTCATTACACTGTCAAGAACATGATCACCTCCTACATCTCTGAGATGGAGGCAAACGGCGAGACCGAGCGTGAGATCGTTGACGAGAACAGCGGTAATGTTTACCACCTCAGCAAGCTTGGCGATAAGACCTATCAGCTCAGCGGTATGCTCATCATCAACGAGGGAACCCTCGAGGGAATCAGCAATATCGCAAGCTATAACGGACGTAACAAGACCTTCATGTATGCAGACAAAGCAAATGCTGTTTCTGCAGACCATGAAAAAGCATTTGCAGATGCAATCGCCGCAAATGCAGGAAGTGTTACTGTCGGAGATGTAACCTACATCATTGAAGCAGCAGGAAAGGGCTTCTATAATGTCCTTGATACCTCTGCAGCAACAATGACTCTTGCTGACGGTACTGCAGCAGATGCACAGCTTATCAGTGCTATGCTCAGCAATATCGGCGGCTCCTTCGAATACAACGGCAACAAGTATTCAGCTGTAAAGAATGCCAACGGCACAATCTCTCTTCAGAGCTTTGGCGCTGCACAGCCCCTTATCATCAGCTCACTTTATGTATTTGACGGCTACGCAGTTGGCCAGGAGTTTTCTGAAGAATTCAAGGCAAATGCACTGGAAGCAATGTATACCGACGGTAAGTTTACCGCAGATGGCGAAGACTATACTGTAGCAATGGAAGGCGGCAACTATGTCATCTCCAAGGGCGGCGAGAAGTTTGCTCAGCTCGGCAAGTACAGTATCCGCCGTTACAGCGGTGAAGACTCCCTTTCCCTTGACTTCAAGGAAGCAACAGCTGAAACTGTTGATAAAATGCTTGCAGACAAGGTAAATACCGGTTCATTTACATTTGCACTTCCCAGAATAGACGAAAACGGTATTTACGTCTATGATGAAGAAGGCAATCTGATCACTGAGGAAACTGAAATTTCCGTTACCCGCAAGGAAGGCCAGTTTGTTCTTAACTGCGACCAGGTAACCTACCTTATCGATATCTATGCAGAACCCTCAAAGGCTCACATCTTTGGTACCGATGCTGATGGTATGGACATTCTCGCACGTATGATGTACGGCGGCCGTGTCTCCCTTATGGTTGGTTTCGTTGTTGTTATCATCGAGCTTATCATAGGTGTTGTACTTGGCGGTATTGCAGGTTTCTTCGGCGGATGGGTAGATACACTCATCATGCGTCTGGTAGATATCTTCTACTGCATCCCTTCAATGCCCATTCTTATCATTCTCGGTGCTATGTTTGATGCACTGAAGATGGATTCTTACACAAGACTCATATGGATGATGGCTGTTCTCGGCTTCCTTGGCTGGGCAGGCGTTGCACGTATGGTCCGTGGCCAGATTCTCTCTCTCCGTGAGCAGGAATTCATGACTGCAGCAGAGGCAACAGGTCTTTCCACTTCCAGACGTATCTTCAGACACCTTATCCCCAACGTAATGCCTCAGCTCATCGTTACCGCAACAATGGGTCTCGGCAGCGTTATCATCACTGAATCCACCCTGTCCTTCCTCGGACTTGGTGTTAAGCATCCGCTGGCAACATGGGGTACAATGATCAACTCCATTACCTCATCCAACGAGAACATGATTCGTTACGCATATATCTGGATTCCCGTCGGTTCGCTGATCTGCCTGACTGTTATCGCATTCAACTTTGTCGGTGACGGTCTGAGAGACGCATTCGACCCGAAAATGAAATAAGGAGGCGGTTAAAAATGAGTGAGAGCAAATCCGGCTCCAAGAAAAGCTCCTATATATCCGGCAGAGAGTCAAAAAGAATAATTAGATTTAACCGCAAATTGACTCGTAAGCTTGAGAAGCAGAGAGAAAGCGCAAAGCACAATCCTGAACTCTACACCGTAGAAATGAAGGATAGCAATAATGTTGTCGAGTTTGACAATATGTGCACCTATTTCTTTACTGACATCGGTACAGTCAAGGCTGTAGACGGCATCAGTTTTGAAATTCCCAAGAAGACCACTGTCGGTGTCGTTGGTGAGTCCGGCTGCGGAAAGAGTGTTACATCTCTTTCCCTTATGCAGCTTCTCCAGCGTCCCCAGGGTCAGACTGTCGGCGGCCAGATCCGCTTCAACATGGGCGATGGTACTGCATACAATATCATCAACACACCCACCGAAGCAATGCAGGATATCCGCGGCAACAAAATGGCTATGATATTCCAGGAACCCATGACAAGCCTTAACCCGGTTTTCAAAATCGGCCAGCAGCTTGACGAGGTTATGGAACTTCACGGCGAAGTTCTCTTCGGTGAAAAAAGTGGCGAAGAGAAAAAGCTCACAAAGGAAGAAAAGAGCAAGCGTAAGGCACTCATCAAGGAGCACTCCATTGAAATGCTCAAGATGGTCGGTATCGCAAACAGCGAGGGTGTTTATAATATGTATCCCCACGAGCTGTCCGGCGGTATGCGTCAGCGTGTAATGATCGCTATGGCACTTTCCTGTAATCCTGAGCTTATCATCGCTGACGAGCCTACCACAGCACTTGATGTTACCATTCAGGCACAGATCCTTGACCTCCTTAAGAACCTTAAGGATAAGATCGGCAGCTCCATCATGCTCATTACCCATGACCTTGGTGTTGTTGCAGACATGGCAGACTATGTTGTTGTTATGTATGCAGGCCGTATCGTAGAAAAGGGTCTTGCAAAGGATATTTTCCACAATCCTTCCCATCCCTACACCATTGGCCTCATGAAGTCCAAGCCTGTTGTAGGTCAGAAGGTTGACGAGCTTTATAATATCCCCGGCAGCGTTCCTAATCCTGTCGATATGCCTAACTACTGCTACTTCCGTGACAGATGCGAATACTGCACAGAGGCATGCAACGGCAAATATCCGCCGACCTATAAGATCAGCGATACACACTATGTAGCCTGCTACCGTTTCAAGGAAACCGGTGAAGAAGTTGGCTATCCCCAGTCTGTAAATGTGGAGGAGTTGTAATATGAGCGAGCAAATCAAGACTACAGTCGAAGAGACCGCAGTTGTCGAAGAGACTACAGTTGATAATGCCGGCAGCAACTCCGATGATCTTCTTGTAGTTAAGAATCTGAAGAAGTATTTCCCCATAAAGTCATCATTCTTCAAGTTTACTATCGGCAATGTAAAGGCAGTAGATGATGTTTCCTTCTCTATAAAGAGAGGTACAACAATGGGTCTTGTTGGTGAGTCCGGCTGCGGAAAATCCACAATCGGTCGTACCATTCTTCGCCTGCATGAAAAGACCTCCGGCGATGTTTTCTTCAACGGAGTAGACATTTTCAAGCTTAATCGCGATGAACTTCGCAAGATGAGACCTAAAATCCAGATCATCTTCCAGGATCCTTATTCAAGCCTTTCTCCCCGTCTTCCCATCGGTGAAATCATCGGTGAGGCAGTACGTGAGCACAAGATCGTTCCTGAGGATGAACTTGATGCATATGTATCAAGAATCATGAAGGCATGCGGACTTCAGGAATACCATAAGGATAGATATCCTCATGAGTTCTCCGGTGGTCAGAGACAGAGAATCTGTATTGCACGTGCTCTTGCACTCAATCCTGACTTTATTCTCTGCGATGAGCCCGTATCTGCACTTGACGTTTCCATTCAGGCACAGATCATCAACCTCCTGAAGGATCTTCAGAAGGAATTCGGTCTGACATACCTGTTCATATCCCATGACCTTTCCGTTGTTCAGCATATTTCTGATACCGTTGGTGTTATGTATCTCGGCTCCATGGCTGAGTATGCTGACACAGATACACTGTTCGACAATCCTCTGCATCCTTACACCAAGGCACTTTTCTCTGCAATCCCTGTGCCTGATCCCGATGCAAAGATGAACAGAATCATCCTCGAGGGAAGCATTCCTTCTCCGGCAAATCCGCCTAAGGGATGTAAGTTCCACACCCGCTGCTCCGAGTGCATGGAGATATGCAGCCAGCAGACTCCGGAATTCCGTGAGGTTGAGCCGGGTCACTTTGTTGCCTGCCATCTTTATAACGACAAATGAGCAAGGAAAACAAAAAACGAACCTACGAAGATGACGGAAGAACAATAGCAAACATGAATGTCGAGGGAATGCCCTGGTATAAACCTGAGGCAAAGAGCGACACTCAGCCTGACGAAGAAAATTCTTCAGGAAAAAGCACCAAGGATGCTCCTGAGCAGCTTTCCAGAGAAGGACAGCGTGCAATGACAAGGGGCGTAATGCTGGCATCGCTGTTGATAGGAAGCATATATGCCGTAGTAATTGGTCTGTTCATTCTGTTCTGCGTTTTTGTCTGGTTCAAATAATTGAATTTACGCATAATACATCAAAGCGACCTTACTTTTTTGTAAGGTCGCTTTTGAGTATAAAAAAGAGCTTTGCCCTTTGGCAAAGCTCTTTTAATTAAACTATAATCAGTCTTCCTCGTTCTGAAGAAGTCTTACGAGCATATAGTTTACAAATGCTCTGGCAAGTCTGAGAACTGCAAAAACAAGAGCAGTAATTGCAAGACCTGCAACGAGAATAAGTAAGCTGGAAAGGGAGAAAGCATTGCTGTTTTTAAAAGCAGCAGAGACAGAGAACCATACAGAGAGAACAATGCCTAATACTGCAAAAACAACTGAGAGAACACCAAATGTACCGGAAAGGCGCTGAAGAGAGAACTCAGTTTCAAGCTCATAGGTGTCTATCCATGAAGGCTCTTTGACCTTACCGTTTTCATCGTACTCGGTTTCAACGGCAAGAATTTCTTCTGTACTGGGAGCTCTTGTATCAATAATAGAAAACAAACTCATTGTTGGATCATCCTTTCTAAATTATGCTGCATCATTGACTTCGTTGGAAGTCGGAAAATTAATTCTGACGTCGCTATTTGTAATTTCATCGATAAGCCCATCTAAAATAGTATCAGTATTGGTTATTTTTTCCTGCTCTGCAGCATAACCTGCAAGAGCTTCCTCAGAAGCACATCTGCTGCAAGGCTTGCTGCGGTTAGCCTCAAATGCATCTCCTACTTCACCCTCAAAGAGCTTTGCAGAGTTCTTGATATGGCCGCAATTCTGGTCAAGATGATAGCACTTTCCGAAGGGAGTCCAGTAAACCATACCGTCGACAGTATATTCGGAAACAAGATCCAGAGCTTCAGCTTTATCCTCTTCAGAAACGGGATTCCAGGTGAAAGAGAAAAGGCTTGCGATAACAGCTACAATAATTGCAACGATGGTAGCAATCTTCTTTACCTTGGGATCAAGATCCTTTTCCTTGAGAAGAAGGATGATAAGGGGAACAAAACAGATAATAGCTGCAAAAAGCCCCATATTGTTCCAAAGGAAGAACTTGAGCTTGTTCTTCTCGGAAATAGGATCAATACGGTTTGATCTCTTCCAGAGAAGTGAACCTGCAATAACAAAAGCGAGGTCAACACCAAGACCGATAAGAATAAAGGTAAGGATACTGTCGCCAAGATAGATTGTTTTGTTGATAATAAGAATGGTGAGAACTTCAGCGGCTATGGCAAGAAGCCACATAACAGCAGCAATGATTCTTAAAGTCAATGCCTTCTTTTTCTCTGCAGCAGTGGTTATGACTCTTTTGGTCACTTTAGCCTCAACTGCCTTTTTCTTTTCAGCAGGAGCTTTTTTGGCAGTTTTTTTCTTTGTAGTTGTGCCATTGCTGACTCTGACGATTTCACGTTCTCTGATTTCAGCCATATGGATACATTCCTTTCTGATATAATGTATTTATTGCCAATCAAGTATACCATATATTGTCGCTATATGCAATATGTGATATTTATTTGTTGAATTTATATACCTTGTAAAAATATATTATAGAGATTATAATTAAAAAGGACTGAAAAACTCCGGGAGGGTAAATAATGTACAGATTTAATTGTGATTATCTTGAGGGAGCACATCCTGAAATAATAAAGAGATTGGTTGAAACAAACCTTGAGCAGACCGCAGGTTACGGAATGGACGAATACTGTGCAGCAGCAAAGGAAAAAATAAAGAAAGCTTGCTGCTGTGATAGTGCAAAGGTTTATTTCATGGTCGGCGGTACACAGACAAATTATACCGTACTTGATTCTATTCTCAGAAATTATGAGGGAGTGCTTTCTGCAGACACAGGACATATCAGTGTACATGAAGCAGGTGCAATAGAGTACTCAGGGCATAAGGTACTTACAGTACCTGCAGTAAACGGAAAAATAGACCCTGAATCCGCACTGAATTATCTGAAGCAGTTTTACGGTGATGCAACATGGCAGCACATGGTAACGCCCGGAGCCATATATATTTCACATCCGTCGGAATACGGCACGCTATATACAAAAGCAGAGCTTAAAGCCCTGAGAGATATCTGCGATGAATACAAAATGAAGCTTTTCCTCGACGGTGCACGACTTGGCTATGCTCTTGCATCCTGCAATACGGACGTAACACTTGCTGATATTGCAGAATATTGCGATGTTTTTTACATAGGCGGCACAAAGGTGGGTGCACTATTCGGTGAAGCGGTAGTATTTACCCGTGAAGGTCTGGGCGACCGTTTCTTTACAGAAACAAAGCAGCACGGAGCAATGCTTGCAAAGGGCAGAATGCTTGGCATACAGTTTGATACACTGTTTACCGATGATCTTTACATAAAAATATCCGACCATGCCGATAAACTGGCAATGAAAATAAAGAAATATCTCCTTGAAAAGAATTACAGACTGTATCTTGATTCATATACAAATCAGCAGTTTTTTATAATTCCCGATGAAAAGCTGGAATCTCTCGAGGGCAAGGCGATTCTTGACAACTGGGGTGCGTATGACGAAAACAGCAGTATTGTACGCATAACCACATCGTGGGCAACCACAGAGGAAGCTGTAGATTACCTGCTGGAGCTGATGTAAAATGAAAACGCTGTATGTCACAGACCTTGACGGCACTTTGCTCAATTCCGCAAGTGCGCTCAGCGAATTTACTCTGAAGATAATAAACGGACTTGTTGATAAAGGAATGCTTTTTACCTATGCCACAGCCCGCTCTCTTGTTTCCGCATCGGTGGTTACGGCAGGTCTTTCTGCAAAAATACCCATAATCGCCTACAACGGAGCTTTTATCTTTGAGCCTGAAAGCGGCAGGATACTGTCATCGGAATGGATTGAAAAAGAGCACATCGAATACATAAAAGATGTGATGCAGAATAATGGCATCAGTCCTATTGTCTATTCTTTTATTGATGGCATAGAAAAGGTTTCATGGGTAGAGGGCAAGGAAACTGACGGCATGAAGCACTATCTCAGCAAGAGAAAAGGTGACCGCCGTCTGCGTCCGCTGAAAACTGAGGATGGATTATATGACGGCGAGATTTTCTATTTCACCTGCATAGGCGAAAAGAAAGATCTTTCCGGTGCATATGAAGCATTCGCAGATAATACAAAGCACACCTGCACCTTTCAGCAGGAGATAAACCGTCCCGAATACTGGCTTGAAATCATGCCGAAAAATGCAACGAAAGCAAATGCGATAGAAAAGCTGAAAAAACTTTGGGACTGTGAAAAGATTGTATCTTTCGGAGATGCAATAAACGATATACCCATGTTCAGAATTTCAGATGAATGCTATGCGGTAGAAAATGCAGTGGAAGAAATTAAAAATATTGCAACAGATGTAATTGACAGCAATGATGAAGATGGAGTCGCAAAATGGCTAAGAACAAACGTAAAAACACCGATTTCTGACTACACATAGAAATAAATACATAGAATAATACTATGGGTATTGACCGAAAGACCGTTTTTCAAGATGTTGAAGTAGAAATTACAATATGATATAATAAAAGAAAATAATAATATGGAGTAAAATTATGAGAAAGAAACAGATATATAATCCGATTTTTCCTCTTTATGAATGCATACCCGACGGAGAGCCCCATGTATTTGGTGACAGAGTATATCTTTACGGCTCTCACGACAAGGAGGGCGGAGAAACATTCTGTATGCTGGATTATACGGTATATTCAGCTCCTGTTGATGATCTTACCGACTGGAAATGCGAGGGTGTAATATACCGTGCCGATCAGGATCCTGACTATGAAAACAGAAAATATATGTATGCTCCTGATGTAGTATGCGGCAACGACGGAAAATATTATCTCTATTATTGTATGTCAGGCGATTTTGGTCACGGAGGCTATCATGGCCCCATAAGCGTGGCAGTATGCGATACTCCTGCGGGAAAATACGAATATCTTGGTTTTGTGAAAAATCCCGATGGAACTCCCATGCTTGATTATGTCTGTTTCGATCCGGGCGTAATCAATGACAATGGAACTATCCGAATCTATTACGGCACCCAATATCCCTTTGAGGAGGAAGATGGGTTCTTTGAAAATGAGGAACACATAAAATCCGAAATGGAAATGTTCGGCAAATCCCGTGAAGAGATAATCGAAATGGCAAAAAAGGACAGTGTAATGGGTCCGTGCATGGTTGTTGTGGAAGATGATATGCTTACGGTAAAAGAAAAAGCAAAGCATATAATCCCATATAAAGTAAGAGGAACAACTTTTGAGGAGCATCCATTCTTTGAAGCTGCTTCAATCCGAAAAGTAGAGGATAAATATTATTTTGTTTATTCTTCAATGCAGAATCACGAGCTTTGCTATGCTGTGAGTGACTATCCTGACAGAGATTTTGTTTTTGGCGGTACTATTGTTTCAAACGGTGACGTAGGCTTCAATGGCAGAAAGAGCGAAGACAGACTCAATATGACCGGCACCACTCACGGAAGCATAGAAAAAATAAACGGCCAGTGGTATGTTTTCTATCATCGCCTGACCCACAAATCCGACTACAGCCGTCAGGCCTGTGCTGAAAGAATAGAAATAAAGCCTGACGGATCAATAGACCAGGTCGAAATCACCTCCTGCGGGCTCAACGGAGGTGCACTTGCTGCAGAAGGCATCTATCCTGCACCCATTGCCTGCAACATAACAAACGGAAATATGCCACACGGCTCAAACAAAATATATGCGCGCAGCTTTCCGAATGTAAATCACAGCGGTGAAGACAGATTTATCTCTGAAATAGCAGACGGAACACTGATCGGATATAAATATTTTGCGTTTGAAAATAACAGTAAGCTCAGCATAACCTACAGAGGCAGCGGAAATGGCAGGATTACTGTAACTCAGAGCATAGACGGAAATTCCATAGGTGAATTTATTATCACACCGTCTGCAGAGTGGAAAAGGCTTACTGCAGAAATCACATTTGAAAACGGCATAAATGCGCTGTATTTCCTCTACAATGGTGATGGCATGATTGATATGTTTGAAATTGAATTCTGAGTATAAGCAAAATGCATTGAATTGTATAATGAAATGGAGTATAATATTTAGTTGTAAAGATGTATTAAGAAAGGGTGTCGGAAATGAAGAAGATAGTATGTGAGATGTGCAATGGTACCGATATACTTAAGCAGGATGGAGTATATGTCTGTCAGAACTGCGGAATGAAATACTCCTCGGAAGATGCACATAAGTTAATTGTGGAGGTATCGGGCGGAGTAAATTCCCGTGTATCTGTAAATCTTGAAAATGCCCGTGCTGCAAAGAATCGTGAAGAATGGGCAGAGGCAGAAAAGTATTACGGACTGGAAGCGAAGGAAAACCCGTCAGATGTAGAAGCGACGTTTTACCGTGTCTACTCAGCAGCAAGACAGACCCTGCTCAATGAGGATCTCTTTAAAAGGCAGGAAGCATTCAAGTCACTTGCAGGCTGTATATCACTTGTGGGTGCAGATCTGAATCCTGCGGTCAATGAAGGTCTTATCAGACAGATAAATCAGGATATACATGGCATTGCTTCTGACAGATACGTTTACAACATCACAAAGGATGGTTATGGAAACGCAATCGATGATGACAGAAATGAGACGGAAAACCTTTTCCTTATGCTGTTTCTTGCAATGAATAATGCCATAACTGAGCTGCGCTCAAAGGGCGATGCAAAATATCTCTATGAGCTTCTCGGTCTCAACTACAGAAGACTCCTTCTCGAACCTCTTAACAGCCTGCTTACAGATAATTACAGAAGCAGCATAAGTGCTGAGCTTGCTGAAATTGATGCAAGACTGTCAGAACCCGACACATCAATTGCTGTAAGACCCATGGTAATTGATCTGTCAAATCCCAAAAAGGTAACCTTCGGCAGATGGCAGGGATACCCGCTTGAATGGACGGTAGCCTGCCAGGTCGGAGAAATGGTATGTCTTTTCTGTAATACCTGTATTGCAAAAATGATGGTGGATACAAATCTTTTCGTACCTTCAATTACCGGAACAAGGCTTTACAACTGGCTTATTTCAGACTTTGTGAATAATGCATTCATGGGAGAAGAACGCCAGAGAGTAATGCCTCCGCTTATAAAGTATCCCAATGCAGCAAATATTCCCCTGTGTCCCAATGTAGCAGTATTTATACCTACAATAGCAGAACTCAAGACATTTGAATTTGAAGCTCCTGCAAATATTATGGGCACAAGAAGCCGTGCATGGTGGTGGACAGCATCCACAAGAAGGCACCGTGGAAGAACTCTTTTCGTTGATGTTGATCCTGCAGGAAGAGTTTCAACAGGTCATTACGCAAACGACACAAGAATTTCGGTTCGTCCCATGGTATGGGTATATATAGGTCAGTAAAATAATAACAACAATAAAAAAGGTGACTTGCCTCAGGCAAGTCACCTTTTTTATTGATTATTTTTCGCTGCATTTTCTGCGGCGGATAAAGAGTGCGCCTGCAATAAGAGCAAGAACGGCAAGGCTGCTGATCATAATGATCAGTGCAGCAGTGCTGCCATTGTCATCACCGGTATCAGGAGTACCGCCGGGAGTGTTGGGAGTGCCGACAGTGTTGATCTCAACAATGACATAAACATCCTTTGTCATTGCAGGAATGCTGAGAGTACCGTTGCTGAGAGTGGTTTCTGCAGCAGTATCAGTGGAATCACCAATCTTTACAGAAGCAATCTTTGATCCTGCGCCTGCAGTAATTCCAAGTACAGGGGCGGTATTTTCAGGGAGTACCACAGCGAAGGAATCGGTATATTCATCCGAATCGAGAGTGAATTTACCGCTGCCGTTTCCTGTCTTTACAACATGAAGGGTGTAAGACTGAGTAACCTGAGAGAATACTGCAGTTATTTCACAGTCTTCATTGACATCGCTGAGTGCATACTCAAAGTCTGCAGCAGCAAGAGTCATAATTCCTCTTGTTGATTTGGGGTAAACAGTTTCAGCTTCACCATTGCCTCGCTTTACAGTAACAGAAACCAGAGTGCTTCCGCTGTCTGCCATAAATTCAAAGGTGTGGTCAGAGCCGGGAGTTACTTCATAACGAGTGTTGGATACATCAGTTGAGCCGGAATTTGTGTAAATGCTGCCGTTTCCGGTACGATTTACAGTAATTACAGGCTTGCGTGCAACGGAAATATCCAGATACATATCAGAAGTGATATTGCTGATTTCATACTTGCCGTCTGTGAATTCGACAGCAGTAAGAGCGGATTTGTCACTGCCGCAGCGAGCACCGGTAAGAACATATCCTGATTCGAGAGAAAGCTCAGCAGTAACTGTACCGTTTGATGCTGTTTCTGCGATTGACTTGTAGTCGGTGCTGAGAGCAGCTCCGTTTACAGAAGCCTTGCCGTCAACATTGACCTTTGCGTATACCACAAAATTGGAATCCTTGACAGCTTCAACCGTAACAGTTACATTGTCGTCCACAAGATCAAGGTGATATACATATGCTCCTGCGACAGCAGTTTCAAGCTCTGTACCTTCCATGGAAACAGAAACTATGCGGCTGCCTTCAGTAGGCATGACCTCAATGGTGTACTTGCCGGACTCAAGTCTTGTGGCGAGTATACGAGCATTGGACTCAAGGGTAACAGTTGTGTCACCGTAAACAGCCTGAGCAGTACCGCTGCCTATCTTTCGAGCGGCAAGCCAGAGAGTATCGGGAAGTTCGACATCAGTGTAAACAACGATTTCGGCATCTGTATCAGGCATGGTAAATGATGCAGCAGTACCAATAGAAGTACCGTTTACAGTAATATCTGTAATCTTTGTGCCTGCATCTGCTGCAAGAGCAAAGGAAACAGTGTTTCCGATAGCTGCAGTGCCTATATCTGCTGCAGTACCGCTGAGAACAGTATCATTGCCGTCATAGGTGAGAGTAACCTTTCCAGGACCATCCTGACGTGCAGTAATATTCTTTTCTTCGGGCACAGTCTTGACATAAACATAGACATCCGAATTAATGTCGGAAATCTTGTATTCACCGTTTTCGGCTGTTATTTCTGTTGGCTGCATGGAATTGCTGGTGCCGTAAAGAACAGATTCAATCTTCCAACCGCTCTTTGCTGCAGGAGCAAGTGTCAGCTCACCAGAAGTGATATTGCGGATAAAGGTGAATGCGGTAGGAATATCCTTTCCATCAATAGCTGCAGAGCCTTCGTTGTTGGTTTTAACGTAAAGCTTTGCACCGTATTTTACATCGATGGTAACATCGCCTGTGGGTTTTGCCGCAGTGAATGTCACAGTACCGTCATCGTTGAGGGTAAGGACGTCGCTGCCATTGGTCTTCCATACAGATGTATTTCCGTTCTTATCAGTAATGGTTGCTGTTGCGGAAATAATGGTAAGTCCGCTGGGAGGTGTAATTACCAGTCCGTTTACCAGAGCGTCAGGATGGATTACAGACTCGTGGGAAGCAGTGTTCACTGTATATGTGGTGTATCTGGAATTACCGACAATGAAGGAGCTTCGTCTGTCAGAAGAAAGTTTGATTGAGCCAAGTTTTGAACCGACAAGATTCGTCTGATTGACAGTTATCTTGTTCCAGTCGCCGTATTCTATACAGATCTTGATATCATTGTCTGTAGGAACAATGTAATTATCGGTAAAGTAGAGAGTCATATAGCCGCTGGTGGGGAAGGGAGTGGGCCAGATAAGAGCATCCTCATCCTCAACACCGTTAACAAGAACATAGATATCTACTATGGAATGATTTGCGGGCGGAGTAACAGAGATACGGTCAAGCTCGGCGTCAGGCTTGAGGAAAGCTTCTCTTGAAGCCTGATTGCCGGAGAGGGAAATATTGCCGTAAGGACCGCCGTTGCCATAAACGAAAGCACCACCATTTGAATAGCTGATAACAGAGCCGTATGTGGAGGGTGGGTTATCTACGGAATCTGCATACTTCTGTTCGATGATAAATTCATTCCACTCACCGTAAACGACATGAACCTCAACCTTGTCATCAGTGGAAACAATATAATCCTCAGTGAAATAGAGAGTCATATGACCACTGGTGGGGAAGGGAGTGGGCCAGATGAGAGCATCCTCGTCCACCTCACCGTTGACAGTAACATAAGCGTCAACAACGGAGTAGTAGGAAGGAGGAGAAATGCTGATACGATCGAGCTCAGCATCAGGCTTTAAGATAGTGTCCTTTGAAGTCTGATTGCCGGTAAGGGAAATATTGCCGTAAGGACCGCCGTTGCCGTAAACGAAAGCACCACCGGTGGAATAGAGAACATAAGAACCGAGGGCAGCGGGAGGATTCTTTACGGAATCGGCAAATTTGTGATGAATGGACATCTCATTCCACTCACCGTAAACGACATGCACCTCAACCTTGTCATCAGTGGAAACAATATAATCCTCAGTGAAATAGAGAGTCATATGACCACTGGTGGGGAAGGGAGTGGGCCAGATGAGAGCATCCTCGTCTACAGTGCCGTTGACAGTAACATAAGCGTCAACTATAGAGTGGTTTTCGGGAGGAGAGATGGAGATACGATCAAGCTCAGCATCAGGCTTGAGGATGGTATCTCTGGAAGTCTGGTTGCCGGTAAGAGAAATATTGCCGTAAGGACCGCCGTTACCGTAAACGAAAGCACCGCCGGTGGAGTAGAGAACATAAGAACCGAGAGCAGCGGGAGGATTCTCAACGGAATCGGCGAATCTGTGATGAATGGACATCTCATTCCATCCACCGTAAACTACAAAGACCTCAACAAAATCATCAGCCTTTATAATATAGTCCTCAGTGAAATAGAGAGTCATACCGCCGCTGGTAGGAACGGGATCAGGCCAAATGAGAGCGTCTTCGTCAACAGTACCGTTGACAGTAACATAAGCATCAACTATAGAGTGGTTTTCAGGGGGAGAGATACTGATACGGTTGAGTTCAGAATCAGGCTTCAGAATACATTCTCTGGAGGATTCATTGCCGGTGAGAGAAATATTGCCGTAAGGACCGCCGTTGCCGTAAACGAACGCACCACCGGTGGAATAGAGAACATAAGAACCGAGAGTAGCGGGAGGATTCTGGTAGCTGTCAGCATATTTATGGTGAATAGCAAACTTGCCCCAACCGCTGTACTCAACAAAAACCTCAACGTGATCGCTTGCGGGAATACTGTAATTATCTTTAAAGTACAGAGTGATACTGTTTGTAGTGGGCAGAGCACTGGTATCAATAGCATCGTCCACTCTCACACCGTTGACAGTAATATATGCATCAGCAATGGTGTGGTTTTCGGGAGGAGAAACGCTGATACGATCAAGCACAGCATCAGGCTTCAGGGTAGCTTCCCTGTGAGTTTCGGTGCCGGTGAGAGAAATATTGCCGTAGGGACCGCCGTTGCCGTAAACGAAAGCACCGCCGGTGGAATAGAGAACATAAGAACCGAGAGTAGCGGGAGGATTCTGATAGCTGTCAACATATTTGTGGTTCAGGCCGATTGAACCCCAGCCGCTGTACTCAACAAAAATCTCAACGTGATCGCTTGCGGGAATACTGTAATTATCTTTGAAGTACAGAGTGATACTGTTTGTAGTGGGCAGAGCGCTGGTATCAAGGGCATCATCCACTCTCACACCGTTGACGGTAATATATGCATCGGCAATGGTGTGGTTTTCGGGAGGATTGATGTGGATACGTGTAAGCACAGAATCAGGTTTCAGGATAGCTTCCCTGTGAGTTTCATTGCCTGTAAGGGAAATATTGCTGTAAGGACCGCCGCTGCCGTAAACGAAAGCACCACCTTCGGAGTAGAGTATATATGAACCGAGGGTAGCGGGAGGATTCTGATAGCTGTCAACATATTTATGGTTCAGGCCGATTGAACCCCAGCCGCTGTACTCAACAACAACCTCTATATTATCCTTTGCAGACACAATAAAGTCATCTGCAAAATAGAGAGTCGGATTATTTGTGGTCGGAAGAGCACTTGTGTCAAGGACGTTATCCTTCTTTTCGCCGTTTACAAGAACATATGCATTGGACACAGTCTGATTCTGAGGTACATTTACAACAATACGGGACAAGTCAGCGCCCGGCTTGATAATAACTTCCTTGGAAGTTTCGTTACCTGTAAGAGAAACACTGTTGTAAGGACCGCCGCTGCCGTAAACAAAAGCGCCGGAAGAGGAATATGCAGTTACAGATCCATAGTAAGAAGGATGATTTTCATATGAATCCACATATTTCTGAGTAAGCTTAAAGAAATCCCAGTCATCGCATACGACATGGATTTCCACCTTTTCATCAATAGAGAATGAAGTGTTATCTGCAAAATATACGGTAATACTGCCTGTGGAGGGAATAAGGCCATCAGTCAGGAGAATTCCGTCTTTTCTGACACCGTTGACAGTGACATAAACCTCAGAAACTGAGTGGTATGGCTGAGGATCAATAATTATGCGGCTAAGAGTAACATCAGGCTTAAGCAGTACACTTGTGGAAACGTTGTCCGCAGTGGCAGTAAAACTGTTGTAAGGACCGCCGTTGTTGTAAGAGAATGCACCGGAGGCGGAATATACAGTGCATCTTGCATATCTGTCGGGAGGGGAGGTTACGGAATCATCATAATGATTGATTACAGATATGGTGTTCCAGCTCTTGTATGTTACTACAAGCTTTACATCCGAGTTCTGTGCAATGGAGAAACCGTCAGCAAGACTGAAAGTGGAAACACCGGGGTCAGGCTGAACAATATAAGAGGACTTATCAACGCCGTCAACATAAAGCTTTATGGATTCGAAATATCTGAAATTGGGTGCAGTGACCTTGATTGAAGAGAATGTGATTCCGTTTCCTTCAGAATCAAAAAGATAAGCAGTGTTTGAAGCTGATGAAACATTGTTGACAGTCTGCAAAGAGGAAGAGCCGAGAGAGTTTATGAAAACCCTGGATGCAGAAGTTGTTGCAACTGTACCTGCGCCGTTCTGCTGAACGACCTCAAATTTTCCGTTTACAGGTGCATAGCTGAGAACAACCCTGATATTGTCTTCGGGCATAATTGTGCTGCTTTTAAAGGGGATAGTTGCAGGATCAATTATGGGATAAGTGATAGCTGAATCGTCGATAACATCCCATTCGACATCATTTTTGTAGACAGTAATGTCAGAAACGCCGAGACCGGATGCGTCGTTGAATACATAACCGGAAAGTGACAGGGATGAAAGGACAGAACCGGTTTTTACAGTAAATGAAGGAGTAGCTGAATTATAGGGGACGGAGATGGCAGAATTTTTTGCCTGGGTGGTGCCTTCACTGACGGTGAGCTTGACATCCGCACGGTTATAGTTGGATGTGCTCAGCCCTGCGTGGTCGTGCTCGATGGTGATAATGGAATTCTGAGGAGTATAATAAAGATTTACGACTATATCACTTGCTGCAGAGTCGGCTGCAACAACTGCATTGTCTTTGAAGTTAAGAACAACAGTACCATTGTCCTCAAGGGGAAGAGAACTGGTATCAAGGATATCCCATGCTTTGCCATCCTTGGTGATCTGAATGTCAGTAAGAGCATATTCACATGAAATACCGGATGTATCCAATGTAAGAGTGCTGAATTTTGAACCCTCGTTGATGGATGCAATGTAGGTAGAAACAATCTGTCCGGTGGAATTGGAAGCTTTTGTCCAGGAGCTGCTGTTATTTATTGCACCTTCGGAAACATCGAAAGTAACCCCGGCAGAATAGAAGGAAGCCAGAGTGTCGCCGCTTTTGTGATTCTTGAGGGTCAGAGTGCTTGCACTGTATGTGACATACACGGTCTGATCGGAAGTGAAGCCGGTAAGAGTGTATTCCTGAACAGGATCGCTGAAATCGTAGTCATCCTTTGCAGTCAGCGCAGAAGCAGTTGTAGAAGTGACCGAAGCAATGTAATAACCCTCGGGAGCGGTAACGGTAACGGTGAAAACTTCCTCCATGGGAGTGACGGCACCGGTTTCGTCATTGATCTGGAAATCACCGAGAGCGCCGGAATATGTAGTAGTACTGTTTCCGGTCTTTGTTGCAACAACATTGCCCTGTGAGTCGGTTACAACAGTGGTGCCGTATCTGTCGCACTGGGAGTTTTTGCGGCCCTGATAGATTTTCAGTGTTGCAGGAGATGTGGAAAAAACTGTTGCAGATAAAGTGCTTGCAACATTCTGAGGAGTCTGAGTGACATCTTCCACGACAGGTGTGATATTGACATTGTCAAGGAGAGTCACTGACAATTCGTTGCTTTTGTCAGCAGATGACACAGCGGTGTCGTTTGCTGAATCCACCGACACGGTATCGTAAGAATCTGATAAGGATACTTCTTCCGATGATGCCTTTGTGGATGCGACCAGAGAAACGTTGGAAATAACGTTTGAGAAGGTCAGCGAAAGGATCAATAGGAAGACCGTAAGAATCCTTATGGGTTTTGGTGTTCTTGAAATGCTCTGCTTCATGAAAATTCCCCTTTTCTGAAGTTCTTATCTGTATTTTGTGTTCTTTATCATTGCCCATCCACGGTAATGATGAGAAATTTACCAATATAAATTATAGTATATTATAATATTATAATTCAATGTAAAAAACGGATTTTTATAATTTCGTCCTTGTGCATATTTTTGCTTTGTGCGCTTTGGCGTATTGATACAATTCAAGGTAAAAAAACGTGCTGGAATCAAGGTTAAACGATTAATAAGAGCGCATTCCTGACAGAACTCTTTAAAGTTAAAAAGCAAGTGTTCAAAACATATGGACAAAACGGGAAAACGCTCTGGATTTGCAGGGCATGAAAAATAAAAAACCCGTATCCGATTCGGATACGGGTTTTGTGCGAAAGAGCGACTAAAAGTAGTATAAGTGGGGGTAAGAACGACTAAAAGTAATGTAATTACTCTTGATCCATCACATACAAATCAATGTCAATTTCTGTTCTTGTTGCGTGACAAAAATCAATGACTTTTAGTGATGGTGCAAGGCACGGACTCGAATTGGAAGTATAAACAGTAGGAACAATCTCTAATGTATAGTCAACATCGAATTCGTTTTTGATTTCATTAAGGGTATCAATTTTATCCAAGAGAGGAGCAATAGTTGTATGCATTTGATTTTCTACCAGCACATCATATTGCTCACACCGACCGATTTCCCACGATGCAAAATCATACAATGTCCCGTTGCGGCGTTTATCTCCAATTCTCCAGTATTTCTCAGGAACCAGTCCCAATCGTTCCGTAATAAGATCCGGATCAAAATTACCGGTAATTCTGAAATATGTATAGCAACTGTTTTCAGACATACAAGCACCTTCTTTCAACGATATTATATCAAAAAATTGCGTTTTTCAATGATATATCGCTGACGCGATATGATATACGGCTTACGCCATATGATATACTTGCTACGCAAGCATGATATAATATCCGTTCCTTCATATGCCGCAGGCATATATCACCCACCGAAGGTGGATATCATATCGAAGATATATCACCCGTTCGTGCCAAGGAACGGATATCATTGAAAAAAGTCACCTTTGTCGGTAGACAAAAGTGACTTTTTTCGTGGTGGACACTAACGGAATCGAACCGCTGACAACCTGCACGTCAAGCAGGGACTCTACCAGCTGAGCTAAGTGTCCGTGGCGTTTAACGCTTGAACATAATAGCACGCCGAGTATGAAATGTCAAGCATAAAAAGAAAATATTTTTACATCTTTCTGGTTATGCCGCAAATATCACGTATTACTTCCCCTGCGATTATCAGACCGGCAGCGGAAGGGACGAAGGAGATGCTGCCGGGAAGACTTCTTCTTGAGCAGCCCTCAGGAAGAGGCTCATCACAATGTTCCGGCTCCACGGATTCTTCGGTTGACCATACACACTTAAGCTTGGGAATTCCACGTTTTTTCAGTTCCTTGCGCATGACTCTTGCAAGTCCGTCATAGGAGGTTTTGCTTATGTCAGAAACAGTGATTTTTGTAGGATCAAGTCTGTTTCCCATTCCCATACAGCTGATTATGGGAGTGTTTACTGCAGCGGCAAGCTCAATAAGCAGCAGCTTTGATTTTACAGTATCGATAGCATCGACAATATAGTCATAGCCTGAAAAATACCAGCCCGAGCAGGTCTGTGCGCTGAAAAACTCGTTCTTGCACTCCACTTTGCATTCGGGATTGATGTCCAGTATTCGCTGCCTGAGCACCTCGGTTTTATCCATGCCAACCGTAGAATGCAGGGCAGGCAGCTGACGGTTTATATTTGTAATGCTGATGCTGTCGTTATCGACAAGAGTGATATGCCCGACACCGGCACGGGCAATGGCTTCAACAGCCCACGAACCTACCCCGCCAAGGCCGAAAACGGCTATGTGGGCATCTCTGACTTTTTCCATTGCTTCCTGACCGATAAGCATCTGAGTTCTTATATGCTGATCCATAAATAAATCTCCGAATAAAAAATTATATAAATATATTAACCTATCAATATCTCCACGTAAAGAGATAATAAACGAAAATAATTTAAAAATTCTGAAAAAACAGTATAAATGTTGACAATTATCAAAAATAAAAATAAAATTGATAATGTGGGGGTATATCAATATGAGTGAAATAGTAATAGCTGCATATTTCAAAGATAAAAACAGAATAAAGGAGCTTCTGAAAAACAGCCTGTTCTGGAGAATTGTTTTTGCGGTGACAACTCCTGTGTTATGCTATATTGTTGCGGAAGTGCTTCAGTCAGGAGCTGATTTTCTTACTGCTGTGCCTTTTGGCTATGTTCTGCTCAACATCGGATTTTACGCAGGTGCATATCTTCTGCTTTTATCAATTCTGAGAAGCACGAAAATAGCGTCAACAATTCTGTCAGTTGGTGTATTTGCGTTTCTGACAGTCAATTATTATGCAGTTCTGTGGCGCACAATCCCGGTAACATGGGGTGATCTCAAGTGTGCGATGACAGCAGGAAGCATACTTTACGGCTACAATTTTGTTCTTCCCAAACGCATAATCATTGCTGCGGTAATCGTACTTGTTCACATTGCGGTGCTGATGATTGCAAAAACGAGAAACGGAAAAAACAGCATAAAGGTAAAGCTTGCAAGATCCTGTGCAGGAGCAGTTGCAGCGGTCGCACTGATCGGAATTCTCTACGGAATAACATCGCCGAAGCTTAATGTTGTAGGTCCCGGAGGAGTTTCCTTCCAGAGGTACGGATACATTGTCAGTTTTGTTGCCAATGCAAAAAGCATGAACATAAAAAAGCCGAAGGGCTATTCAGCCCAGCTTCCCTCGGAAATACTGGGCGATTATGACAATGAGGAAGAAACAGAAATTTATCCCAACATAATCGTCATAATGAACGAATCTTTCAGTGACCTGCAGACAGTAGGCAGGTTTGAAACCAATGAAGATTACCTCAAAAATTTCAGAAAGCTGAAAGAGGAAAGTGTAAGCGGTCAGGTACTGACCTTCGGATTGGGCGGAGGTACAAGCCTCAGCGAGTTTGAACTGCTTACAAGAAGCTCTCAGGTACTTCTGCCGTATACAAGTGTTGCGTATATGCAGTATATAAATCAAGAAATACCAACCCTGGCAACCACACTGAAAAATTGCGAAGTGCCTTATGATACCACCGCAATGCATCCTGCCCAGGCGATAAACTACAACCGTGACAAAAACTATCCTCTCATGGGTTTCAACAGATTCCTCGACAAGAATTATTTCGATGATCTTGAAAGTCCAAGAGGCTTCCTTGATGACAGACAGTGCTATGGCAGAATGATGGAATATTTCTATTCCACCGATGAAAATACACCCCAGTTTATTTTCAATATCACCATTCAGAATCACGGCGGATATTTTGACGACTGCGATATAGGCGTTGAACCTGTTGAAATAACAAGCTTTGACTCGACCTATGATGCAGAGAGATATCTTACACTTGTAAAGCAGTCCGACGAAGCCCTGGGCGAGCTTTTCGTCGAGCTTTCACAGTGTGAAAGACCTGTGGTTGTCCTTATGTTTGGCGATCATCAGCCTTTGCTTGAGGATGAATTCTATGAATCTCTCCGAGGCGATATGGATAACTGGGATGGAGAAGATCATCTCAGCCGTCATATAACTCCTTTTATGATCTGGTCAAATTACGGAAACATAGAAGAAAAGGATGTCGGACTTACATCGCTGAACTACCTGTCAAGCATTCTTCTCGACTCAGCAGATATGCCGCTGACTCCCTATGACGAGTTTCTCCTTGATATGAGGGAGGATATACCTGCCATGAACGGATGTATGTATTATACATCCGACGGAGTTCTGCATGAAAAGGGCGACGAAGAAAACGAATGGCTCGATAAATATGCTGTGCTTCAGTACGGAGCGGTTTTCGACAGTGAAAATATTGAGCTTGCCGGTTACGATTTCAGTAATTAAAAAACAGGGAGGGATAATTCCCTCCCGTTTTTATTCGGAGAATTTGAGGTGTAATTATGAAAGTGCTGATTGGTACAACAAATCCGTCAAAAATAAAAAGATTTGAAGATATGCTGGAAGGCTGTGATATTGAATTTGTCACCCTGCGTGATCTTGATATAAGTTCTGAGCCTGATGAAGCGGGAAAAGATCCTGAAGAAAATGCGGTAATCAAGGCAAAGTTCTACGGACAGTATTTTGACAGAGTCATATGCAATGATTCGGGACTTTATTTTGAAGATATTCCCTTTGATGACAGCAGACAGCCGGGGCTGAATATCAGAACACCCGACGGAAATAAACGCCTTGACGATGAAGAAATGATTGAATATTATTCAGAACTTGTAAAATCTATTGGCGGAAAGGTGACAGCATTTTATCTTGACGGAATAGCGGTGTACAACTGCGGAAAAGTCTTTTCATTCATGGAAAACAGTGAAGCAACAAGACAGAGTGCATTTTACATGACGGATAAACCCTCTGAAAAAAGGCATCCGGGCTGGCCTCTTGATTCCATTTCCTTAAACAGAAATACAATGACGTATTTTGTGGATAAAGAAGACAACAAATATGATAAAACGGAAGAGAATATCATGGTGGGAGAATATCGCAGCCGTCTTACAGAATTTCTGAAAAAAGCTCTCGGAGCAAAATAAAACCAATCAGGAAAAGCCGCCTTAAAAAAGGCGGCTTTTAATTTTACAGCTTGGATTTTGAATAGAATATTCTGCTTGTTTCGCCGTTGAAAGAGCAGGTGCTCGAATAAACCTCATATCCGAGGATTTCTTCCTGTGTACTTTCATCGTGACTGAGAGTGTCGATATTATGCTTCAGACATTCAATAAGATCCTTTGAAAGAAAATCATTATGGTGGGAAGAAACATAACGATCAAAAGGCATTTCGGAGGCGTCATCAAGCATTTTTCTGTAATCGGCGAGGGTGTGACATTCGTCCATGAAAAGCCACAGCCAGCCATTAAGTGCATCACCTGCAAAGAGAATACGTTCTTCGGCAAGAATAAAACCAAGAGAGCCGGGAGTGTGCCCGGGAAGTCCCACAATCTGTATTGTCTTGCCTCCGAGATCGATTGTTTCACCTGCAGAAATATTCCTGTATTCAAAGGGTACATCGTCACAGTAAGTGCCGATAAGAGGTGCATCAGCTTCATTCAGATAGCATACGGGAAACTGATTGCAGCCACGGGCATGGTCGGGATGAACATGAGTCACAACTACTCTGAAAGGCTTATCTGTAAAAGACTTTACGAGTTCATTGAGATCAAATTTGCCGTATCCCGTGTCAATCAGCAGAGCGCTTTCTTCTCCGATGATAAGGGTAATATAAACCTCACCTTCCTCAGAAATATGATAAACATCTCTGCATAGCTCTGTGAATTCACAGGTCACTGTTTTTCACCCTCATTCTTTTCCTTGACTTCTGAACTTTCAATAACCTTGCGTACAATATAAACAGGACGTTTCTTTGTTTCCACATAATTTTTGCCCACATAATCACCGATAATGCCTATACTAAGAAGCTGCAGACCACCGAGAAGAAGGATAAGCACAACGATGGTGGCATATCCGGGAATACTTCCGATAGAACCGGTCAGCCGCTGAATTACGACTACGATAAGATAGGCGAAAGCGGCAAGAGCAGATATGACTCCCGTAACGGTGGCAAATTTAAGAGGCCATGTGGAAAAACTGTTTATACCGTCAAAGGCATAGCGCAGCAGTTTGAAAAAATTGAACTTGCTTTTTCCGCCGCCTCTTGGACGGACCTCATAGGGCATATAGTATGTGTTGAAACCCACATAGGAGAAAATACCCTTTGAAAAGCGGAAATATTCGCACATGGACAGAATAGCATCAACAACAGGACGGCGCATCATACGGAAATCGCTGGCGCCCGAAACAAAGCGCACCGAAGCGGCACGGTTGATTATTGCATAGAAGCAGCGCTTGAAAAAAGAAATAAGACATCCCTCACGACGCTTTTCCTGCACCGCAGCAACGCAGTCGTAGGAAGGGTTTTCCTCAAGAAAATCGAGCATGTTAAGAACAGTCTGAGGCGACTGCTGCATATCGCCGTCGACGATAACGGTGTATTCTCCGCAGGCATGGGAAAGACCTGCATACATAGCAGCTTCCTTTCCGAAATTTCTGGAAAAATCAACAACCTTTACGCAGTAGGGTGTAGTCTGAGCTATTTCGCTCATGATATTTATTGTGTTGTCGCCTGAACCGTCGTTGACAAGGACAAGCTCAAAGTCCACGCCGGCTTCTGTCATTACAGCTGCAATCTCCTCATAGAGATTGCGTATATTTTCCTCCTCGTTATAGCAGGGTATAACGAGGGAAAGTTTTTTTATGTCAGACAAAAGTATCAGCTCCGAAAAAAGTATATATAAATAATAGCATCTCAGATAAATGCAGTCAAGAAAAACAAAGCCCCGAAAAATCGGGGCTTTGGTAATTATTGGGGAGATCCGAAGGAAATATATCCTGTCCAGCAGTAACCCTTATATCCGTTAAGATATTCAACCAGATACCAGTCGCCTGCCTGACCGTATACAGTGACGGAAGAATGACGTGGCATTACAAGAATAATGCTCTGGTCAAAACCGGGACCTGTACGAAGTCTGAGAGGCTTGATCTTAGTGTCAACAAATCCGGGTTTGGGAGAAGAGAAAAGAAGCAGCTCATCGGATTTATCTGCTGCGGTTGTGGTCGTAGTGGTCGGTGCAGTGGTTGTCGTTGTAGTAGTGGTGGTTGTTGTGGTGGTTGTAGTAGACTCAGTAGTTGTGGTGGTGGGCTCTGTAGTCGTAGTAGTGGGTTCTGTGGTTGTGGTTGTAGCCTCTGTAGTGGTAGTGGTGGATTCTGTGGTGGTCAGATCGCTGTCGGAAGACTTGCTGACGGTTGTGCTGTCAGAATCACTTACAGAAGGCTCGGTGACAGAGCCGAAATACTGAAGAGAACTGAAAGAATAGATATACTTCAGACCATTGATCATATAAACGGGAATAACAGTTCCGTTTATGGGAACATCAACATAAGCAGCGCCAGCGGAAACTGTATAGGTACCGACAGTGCCGTCGGAAGAAAAGTCGATATCGCTGCCGGTATCAAAAAGGTTATCGATTCTCAGTGCAGTGGGTGAAGAGAAATAATAACCGGGATAGGCGAAGCTCAGGCAATCTTCAAGAGTTCCCTGATTTGCGTGTACGGTATATGATATATCACTGGTGCTCTGAATATCGGTAAAGCTTACGTCAGAGAAATTCTCATCGGAAACGATGAAGAAATCAAGCTGAGAAGACTCATTGCCGATAAGCTGCTCGGGAAGAGCATAGCCGGCAGATTCAAGCTGCTCCTCAAAGGAACTTCTTGTTGCTTCGGTAAGCAGAATTTCGTCGGCGTAAATATAGTAGATCGTACGCACAGCATCGGTGTCAGAAAGCGTTATGGTACCGACGGAAAGAGTGCCTGCATCGGTTTCATTGCTTCTGAGCGCATTGACCGGAAGTGCACCGGGAATCACCGCAGCAGCAAGCAGAACGACCGCCATAATAAGGCAAAACAGATTTCTTTTCATATTCCGAACCCCTTTCAAAAGAGTGTTTGTGCAGATATATTAATTCCAGCATATTACAGTATAGCACACTCTTTATATGATTTCCATAGTTTCGGAGAATTTTTTTAGCTGTTTATAAAAGAACTGAGAGGAGAAAGATCGATACCATCCTCAGAGGAGAGGAGAGAAAGAAGTTCCTCTGCAAGTTTTTTGCAGCCGCCAGCCTCGCTTGCTTCAAGATTAACGGGAAGAATAGGATCATGAACACTGAGTCTTACCAGGAACCAGCTTTCGCCGAGATAGACTCTTATACCCTCGTGGTTGTCGTCTGCGATTGTCCATCCATCATGCTCAGCGCAGGCTTTTTCGAGATTTTCAAGGATTCTTGTACCTGTCTTTCTGAAATCCTCGTCGGTGATCTTTATTCTGATCTCAGCTTCCTCGGCAGGGACTGCCATATCAGAAATGAGAGAATTGAGGGTCTTGCCTTCGTTCTTAAGCTGAACGAGCTTGATGATAATAAGGGTAACAAGATAAGCACCGTCATCGAGGAAGTGATTTTCACGAAGAGCGGCATGACCGCTGGTTTCGATTGCAAGAGGACAGTTGATGCCTTCGGCATTAAGTTCGATTGCCTTGCCGATAACATTTCTGTAGCCTCTGCGATAGCGGTAATGCTTGCCCTGAAGAGTATTTTCAATGAATCTCTTCAGACCGAGAGAGGTGGTGGAGTCGGTGACTATTGTACCGCCTTCGTTTCCTTCAAGAGCGATGGCAGAAGCAAGAGCAATAAGTCTGTTGCGGTTTATTTCCTCACCCTCGCTGTCAACAGCACCTGCTCTGTCAACGTCAGTGTCAAAAATTACGCCGATATCGCACTTGCCCTCAAGGGTAGCCTCACGGATTGAAGCCATAGCATCCTTGTTTTCGGGGTTGGGGATATGGTTGGGGAACATTCCGTCAGGCTCAAGATATCTGCTTGCGGAAACATCAGCACCGAGGGGCTCAAGAACATTGTGAGCATAGAATCCGCCTGCACCGTTTCCGGCGTCAACAGCGATTTTGTAGCCATCAAGAGGCTTGTCGAAGTTTTCCGCATTGACTCTTTCGCAGATAAGCTTTCTGAGAAAAGCGGAATACTCGGTCATATAATCAATTTTTGTAACAGTACCGTTATCGTATTTTTCGGGAGTGTCGCCCTTTTCACAGTGAGCGATGATAACATCAAGGTCGGGAGAATCAAGACCTCCGTCAGGAGTGAAGAACTTCAGACCGTTTCTGTTGAATGGATGATGGCTTGCGGTGATCTGTACAGAGCCGTCAAGATCATGATCGAGAGTGATCATAAACATGGCGGGAGTAGAAGAAAGCCCGCTGTCGAGAACAGATGCACCTGCTGCAGTCATTGTGCGTATTACGGCAGCACTGATTCTGTCTGCAGAGATTCTGCTGTCGTGACCGACTGCAAGCTTGAGTTCATTTGCCTTCTTTCCGGTCTTTTCGCAAAGCCAGAGCATAAAGCCTGCGGTAACAGCCTCGCATACCTCATCGGTGAGCATTACAGGCTCGCCTGCTACACCTTCACTTGCAACTGCGCGGATATCTGTTCCGCTCTTGAACTGTCTGAAATTCATAATTTTTACCTCCGTTTCTGTTAGCATTATAGACTCGAAAATGTCTTATGGCAAGGAAATTGTGATAAAGATTGCGTTTTTAAGATAAAAGGTATATAATAACCTTTGGTTCTGCGTATGGCTTCGGGCTGTGTGCGGACAGAATGTATAATATCACACTTGAATAAATCAATTCATCTGTGTCAATAAAGAAAGGACAGAATAAAAAATGAGCGAATGTACCCACGATTGTTCCAGCTGCAGCGCAAACTGCAGTTCCAGACAGCAGAATCCTGCTGACTTTCTTGAAAAGCCCCATGAAATGTCAAATATCAAGAAGGTTATAGGCGTAGTCAGCGGCAAAGGCGGCGTCGGAAAATCTCTTGTAACCTCTCTTCTCGCTGTTTCTCTTCGCAGAATGGGCTACAAGGTAGGCGTTCTCGATGCAGATATCACAGGTCCCTCAATCCCTGCAGCATTCGGCATTCACGAACGTGCTCTGGGCGATGAAAACGGAATTATTCCCGCAAGTACAAAGACAGGTATCGAGGTAATGAGCCTCAATCTCCTTCTTGAAAACGAAAGTGACCCTGTTGTATGGAGAGGCCCTGTTATCGGCGGTGTTGTAAAGCAGTTCTGGACAGATGTTATCTGGAAGGATGTCGACTATCTGTTTGTTGATATGCCTCCGGGAACAGGTGACGTTGCACTTACAGTATTCCAGTCCCTGCCCGTTGACGGCATCGTTATCGTAACTTCACCCCAGGAGCTTGTTTCCATGATAGTGGAGAAGGCTGTAAAGATGGCTGAGCTCATGAACATTCCCGTACTGGGACTTGTTGAGAACTACAGCTATATTGAGTGCCCCGACTGCGGAAAGAAGATCTCCGTATTCGGCGAGAGTCATATTGAAGAGATTGCGGTAGGACATCATCTGCCCGTTCTCGGCAAGCTTCCCATCAATCCCAAGCTTGCTGCTGCAACCGATGCAGGAACCATCGAGCTTTTTGAGGGCGACTGGCTTGAGGCTGCAGTAAAGGAAATTTCAGAGGGCAGAACAAAGATAAACTGACCCTATAAACAAACAGAATAAAGGAGGGACACAGCGTGACGGTAGGCTCAAATTTCTGGAGCAGCATCGGAGAAACAGCGAAGGATCTGTTTTTCAGCGCCAACGGCTTCGCCTTTTTTACAAGGCTTTTATTGCCCGTTCTGGCGTTTGTTATCGTCTGGCGCTGTGTCATTTCTTTGCTCAGAGGCAGAGAAGAACCCGAAATATGGGCAAATCTCTACTTCAGAAGAGTGGGTGACTGCCCCATAAGTCACTGGGAAAATATAATCGGACGAGCTTCCGGTAGTGATATTGTGGTGGATTTCCCGACAGTGTCGAGGACCCATGCAACTCTTATACGTGATGAGGACGGCACATGGACGATACAGAATCTGAACGAAAGAGCACCCCTTACGGTTGACGGGAAAAAGGTAAAGACTAGCGCAAAGGTTGTAAACGGCTCTACTGTTACCATAGGCGGTGTGCGAGGCACATTCACGGTAAATGATCAGAAGGCAAAGCGCAGAGAAAAAGGAAACAGAGAAGTAAAAAGACGCCTGCGCCCAAGGCAGACAGCGGCACTTCTTGTTGCATTTCAGGTTGTGACAGCATTGCAGATGGCCGTTTCAGGCGTTGATGCTGCAAGCGTCATAATCTGTTTTACAGTGCTTATCGGCATTACACTTGCTTACTATGTGGTAATGAATATGTTCAGGAGAACAGGCATAGAGGTGGAGCTTCTTGCCATTTTCCTCACAACCATCGGCTTTTCGGTTTCTGCAACAGTTGCACCGTCAGAGCTTTACAAGCAGATGTTCTGTTTTATTGCAGGTCTTGCGGTGTTCCTTGCCCTGGGCTGGTATCTTCGTGATCTTAAAAGAGCGACTACCATACAGATGCCTCTTATGGTGCTTTCTGCAGTGCTTCTTCTTCTGAATCTTGCCTTCGGAACAGTACTCAACGGAGCACGAAACTGGATATATATCGGCGGAGTATCCATTCAGCCCTCAGAAATCGTAAAAGTTGCGTTTATCTATGTTGGCACAGCCACACTGGATAAACTTATGACAAAGAAAAATCTTTATATTTTTATCGGATATTCAGCATTCTGTATAGGAATGCTTGCGCTGCTGGGAGACTTCGGCACAGCAGCAATATTCTTTGTAGCATTTCTTGTAATAGCATACATGAGATCCGGCGACCTTACAGCCCTTGCACTTATCTGTGCTGCTGTGGGACTTGCCGCAATACTTGCATTCAAATTCACGCCTTATATTGCATCGAGATTTGCATCCTGGGGACACGTATGGAGTGATCCTCACGGAGCAGGCTTCCAGCAGACAAGAGCCATGAGTGCAGCGGCCAGCGGCGGACTTGTTGGTGTGGGAGTAGGAAACGGATGGCTGTCCTCCATAGTAGCAGCGGACACAGACCTTGTGTTCGGTATCCTGTGCGAAGAATGGGGACTTATCATAGCGCTCCTTGCTGTTTCCGGTATAGGAGCACTCGCTGTGTTTACCGTGCGCTCGGCATCCAGAGGACGATCAAGCTTTTATGTAATATCCGCCTGCGCGGCAATGACGGTATTTGCATTCCAGACACTGCTCAATGTCCTCGGCTCGGTGGATATCCTTCCCTTGACGGGAGTGACGTTTCCATTTGTGTCAAACGGCGGATCATCTCTTATCTGTTCGTGGGGACTTCTCGCCTTTGTAAAGGCAGCAGATACCCGCAAGAATGCAAGCTTTGCCAATGTATCTCCTCGCCGCTTCAAAGTTGAAATAGAGGAAGAGGAACAACCGAAAAGAGTTGTTAAAAAGGCAGGTGGACGCAAATGAAAAAGATCGGAATGCGTTCAATGGCAGTGCTTTTTGTGGCTGTGTTTCTGATTTTCGGTCTGGTTATTTATCTGTTCAGATTCTGTGCGGACGGCAGAGAATGGATAGCATTTCCCGTAAATCAGCATATTTACAGCAACGCAAACCTTAAGAGAGGAACAGTTACCGACGTATCGGGTGTAGTTCTTCTTGAAAGAGGAGAGGACGGAAGTGCGTCCTACAACGGAAGTGAAGTAGTGCGAAAAGCCACACTTCATGCCGTGGGAGACAAAAGCGGAAATATAGCATCGGGAGCACAGATAGCTTTTGCAGACCTTCTGACAGGCTATAACGAGGTCAACGGAGTTTATTCCCTTGACGGTGAAGGAGCAACCCTTGCCCTGACAATAGATGCAGGAGTAAATGCCGTTGCATACGAAGCACTGGACGGGAAAAACGGAGTGGTGGCGGTATATAACTACAAAACAGGAGATGTACTCTGCATGGTCAGTGCACCGACATTTGACCCTGCAAAGCCACCTGCATCTCTCGACAGTGAAAAATACGAAGGAGTGTATATCAATCGCTTCATTTCTGCAACATATATTCCGGGATCAGTCTATAAGCTGGTAACAACCGCAGCACTGATTGAAACAGGACTCAAAGAAGATGAATATTCCTTTACCTGCACAGGCTCAGCACCTTATGAAGGCACAGTTGTTACCTGCCCGACAGCCCACGGAACACTGACACTTGGAGAAGCTCTGTCATGTTCATGCAACTGCGCATATGCAGAGTTAGGGCAGAAGATTGGCAAAGAAAGGCTTGTAAACTATTCTGCAAAATATGAACTTATAACCTCCGATGTAACTGTAAGCGGTATGAAAACAGCAAAGGGCAATATCTCAATCGAAAACACAGGTGACCTTGCATGGAGCGCTATAGGTCAGGGTAATGATCTTGTAAATCCCGCATCGTTTCTTACCTTTGTGGGAGCAATTGCAAACGGCGGAGAAGCAGAATATCCCAATATTGTTCATTCGGTTCGATCCTCTTTGGGGACAAAGGTTTCTGTTGACTACAGAAAATCCGGAGGACGGTATATGAGCAAAAAAACAGCGGATAAGCTTTCCGGAATGATGCGGTACAATGTCATAAATGAATATGGTGAAAGCCGTTTTTCAGGGATGGAGCTTTGTGCAAAATCAGGTACGGCAGAAGTTGACGGCAAAGGCGCACATTCCTGGTTTGTGGGCTTTTCTCAGAGAGAGGATTTCCCTGTTGCCTTTGTGGTTGTGGCAGAGCATGGCGGCGGAGGAAGTAAGGTCGCAGGCTCGGTTGCATCCAAAGTGCTAAAAAAATGCGCAGAGGAAATGAATGTCGAATTATAATTTAAAGCCTCTCCTTTAAGGGGAGGCTTTGCTATGGGTGAGATGTATACATGGAGAATAAAATGAATGAGAGTATTATTAAAAATGCATATTCATATGTTGAAAAGATGTTTGAAAATGATTTTAGCGGACATGATTGCTTTCATACATACAGAGTGTGCAGAACTGCGAAAATAATTGCAGAAAATGAAGAGGCAAATGTAATTATAGTGCAGCTTGCAGCATTGCTGCACGACGTCGATGACATAAAACTTTCTCCGGGAACATACGCAAATAAGGAGAGAGCAAAAGCTTTTTTGATTGAAAACGGCGTTGATGAAAGTACGATACAAAACATATGTGAAATAATAAGTGAGGTTTCATTTGCAGGAAAAGATTCGATTATTCCCAAAACTATAGAAGGAAAATGCGTACAGGATGCAGACAGACTCGATGCTTTAGGTGCTATAGGTATAGCAAGAGCATTTGCGTATGGCGGGAACAGAGGAAGAATTATTTATAATCCTGAAATAAAACCTAAGATTGGAATGGGAAGAGATGAGTACAATAATTCAAGCTCAACGACAGTAAATCATTTTTATGAAAAACTATTTTGGTTGAAAGACATGATGAATACAGATTCAGGTAAGAAAATAGCAGAAGAAAGGGAATGTTATATGAAAGAATACATTTCTCGGTTTATGGATGAATGGAAAGGAATAAAGTAAAAAACTGTTTCTTTTCACATCCTGATCTCCATTTCCTCATCAATCCCCAATGCAAGCAGCACACCTGCGGTAAGCAGCAGGGAAGACAAATCACAGCATGAGTCAGTAAGAGCAGCAAGCTGACATGGCTCACGTTCTCCGTAAACAGTTGGAATTGACCTCTGCAGGCTGAGAATCCCACGTCCGTTGTCAAGACTTTCCGCAATAAGAGTATCCCTCGGACTCATTCCGCAGCATACCGCACTCATGCCGTGTTTTCCCATAAGATGCACAGCACTGCGGCAGGAGGACTCTATGACAGCCACAACCCCTTTGCCGAATTTTACCTTGCGAGCAGCACTTCTGAGATCTTTTATCACAAGAATTCCCCGTTCAAGAGCGAGCTCGCCTTTGCCGATATGTTCACGAAGCACAAAACTGTCGTCAATATTTCTTTCCAGAGCAAATGCGAGCCGAGAAAGCAGCGCGTTCTGAGGTCTGTCGGAAAGAAGAACGATAGGGATCATGTAAATCATCTCCAAACCTTAACCAAATTTTCATTGAATTTGACAATCTGATAGTGTATACTAAGAAGTAGTGTGTACTTTATCATATGTCAGCGGAGGGAATCCCAATGAAGGAAAATCCTGAATACATTGGGAGCAGAACAATGCGGATGCTTGCACCGCTGTGGCTTTTTGCGGCGCTTGTCATTACTTACGGCTCAGGCTTGTCAGCGTCAAATTCCACAGCAGCTGTGTTATTCACGCTACTTCCGACTTTTCTCTGCATAGCCTTCTGCATATATAAGAAAGCAAAAAACAGCTTGGAATCAATGCATATTGTTGTCCTGATATTGTTGCTTGGAATTGCGGTAAGAGTTTGCTATATCCTTGCGACGGACTGGAACGAGCGGCAGCACGATGTGTTTGTATTTGAAACTCAGGGACATGCAGGGTATATCTACACAATCATGAAAACAGGAAAGCTGCCTGAAACAAATACGGGGCTTTTCTATCATCCGCCGCTTCACCCGTATATAATGGGTACAGTCGGACGGCTGCTGTCAAAGGTGATAAACACAACAGATCAGGTTTTTGAAGCCTTACAGCTTCTGCCTGCATATTATTCTCTGATGTGCGGCGTTGTATTCTTTAAAATCCTTAATCTTTTTAAATTACGACAAAGCACAAAAATTTTATTTTTCGCTTTTTTTCTGCTTCACCCATCACTTATAATATTTTCGGGAAGCATAAACAATGATATTCTCTGCCTGCTTCTTTCCGTGTGTGCAGTGCTTTATCTGCTCCGCTTTTACAAAGAGCAAAGCATCGGAAATGCGGTTTTTATGGGAATATTTCTCGGCCTTGCAATGATGACAAAGCTGTCTGCGGTGACAATAGCACCGGTTATAGCGGTTGTATTTATTTATTGCCTTGCAAAGCCAAAAAACAGCAGAAGTAAAGTCCTCATCAGCGAATTATGCTTTGGTTTTGTCAGTATTCCGCTTGGAATGTGGCATCCTGTCAGAAATCTGATAAAATTTGATCAGCCGCTGGGATACGTAATGCCGATAGGAAAGACACACCCTCTTTATTGCGGAGATAAAAGCTTTTTTGACAGATTTATATCAGTGCCTGTCAGAAAGCTTTTTGAAACGCCCTACTGTATGCCGGAGGATGATTACAATATTCCCGTATACACTGTGAAATGCTCGGTTTTCGGTGAGTATTCATTTGATTTCCCGAAATGGGCAGCAGTAACTCTGCTGATTCTCAACTGTTTAATTATAATTTTTTTTATTTTTGCAACGATATATGCCGTTGTAAAAAAGGATTCCAAAGGAATTATTCTTGCGTCAATAAGTGCAGTTTCTGTACTGTTTTTCATCTGGTTCAATATCAGATATCCAAACGGCTGTTCCATGGATTTTCGCTATATTTCCCTGTGCCTTGCCTGCTCTGCGGTTAATGCTGCAGCAGTATTTGATCAGGTGAAAGACAGCAAAATCAGAATTGCCGCAGCAATACCAATTGTGCTGTTTACAGCATTGTCCACAGGTCTTTATCTGAGTTGCAGACTCTTATAATTTGTTTTGAAAGGATTTTTAAAATGGCTGAAAAAATTAAACTTATTGCCGACAGTATTGTCGATCTTTCTCCTGAACTTATTGAAAAGTACGACATAGAAATCCGTCCCCATGCCGTAAGCCTCGGCACTGAAACCCTCCTCGACGGTCAGACCGTATTCCCCGAAGATTGCTTTGCATATCACGAGAAGACAGGCGATCTTGCAAAGACCGCAGCCGCTTCTCCTCAGGAGTACAAGGAACTTTTTGAAAAGTGGACAAGCCAGGGTTATTCTGTAATTGTATTCGCTGTAAGCTCTGCAATGTCTGCAGGCTATACATCTATAAAGCTTGCAATGGAAGAAGTTGAAAATGTCTACTGTGTTGACTCTGCAAACCTCTCCACAGGTGTAGGACTGCAGGTCCTTGCAGCAGCAGATATGATTGCAGAAGGCAAGAGTGCAAAGGAAATCGTGGAATATCTTGAAAACCTTGTTCCCAGAGTAGATGCAAGCTTCGTTCTCGATACTCTCCACTATCTGTGGAAGGGCGGACGCTGCTCAGGTGTTGCAGCTCTCGGTGCAAACCTTCTCAAGCTTCGTCCCTGCATCGAAGTCAAGGGCGGCTCAATGGGCGTAGGCAAGAAGTACAGAGGCAAGAGAATGCCCAGTGTTCTTTCTTATGTTGAGGACAGACTCAAGGACACCGACGATATCGAAACCAAGCGTATTTTCATCACTCATTCCGGCGGATTTACCGATGAGGAAATCGATCAGGTAAAGGCAAAGATCAATGAATGTAAAAAGTTTGATGAAATCCTTGTAACCAGAGCAGGTGTTACAATTTCCTGCCACTGCGGACCGAAGTGCCTCGGCATTCTCTACATCCGCAAGACTCCCAAGGCATAAGATAAGTAAATCCCACTGCAGTTTAAGCTGCAGTGGGATTTTGCATAATGCACAAATAATATAAAAAATAATTGTCAAAACTAAACGATGATATAGTGATTGTTATGGCTTGGTGAATTATTTAACAAGATACTGAAAAGTGTATTGACTTTTATAAAAAGTTAAGTATATTAAATGTTAATAAAGTTAACAAAAAGCGGGTGATAAAGTGGAAATGACTCCCGTGGCGGAGAGTCTGCTTAATGGAATGTCTTCTATAGCAAAGCTTGCAGGAGCAATGATTGCCGACAAGGCAAACAGCAGTGAAATAATGATATTTCACATGATAAGCCTGGAAGAAAAAGAAACGGGGCAGGGCAGAGTTCAACTGAGTGAAATCAGCAGAAAGCTGTGTATTTCACGTCCTGCAGTTACTCAATGTGTTGACAGACTCGAGAAAAAGGATATGCTTGCAAGATGCTCAGATCCAAACGACCGAAGAGCCGTGTATGTAAAGCTTACAGACAAGGGAAAAGAGTATTTTGAAGAAATAAAGAACAACGCAGTTGTTTTTATAAACCATGTTATATTGAATATGGGAGAGGAAAATGCGCAGCAGCTTACGATGCTGCTTGATAAGCTGAAAACTGCGATAACAGAAGAAAAACAACTTATGAACTGATCATAAGGGGAATAAAGAAAGGAAAAGAAAGATGCTGAAACTTACAGATATTGTAAAAGTTTACAAAGCAGGAGATCAGAAGGTAGAGGCGCTCAAAGGGGTAAGCATGGAATTTCGTCCCAACGAATTTGTGTCCATTCTTGGTCCTTCAGGCTGCGGCAAGACAACCATGCTGAACATCATCGGTGGTCTTGACCGTTACAACTCAGGCGATCTTCAGATCAACGGCAAATCAACAAAGAAATTCAAGGACAAGGACTGGGATGCATACAGAAATCATTCCATCGGCTTTGTTTTCCAGAGCTACAACCTTATTATGCACCAGAGCGTTCTTTCAAACGTTGAGCTTGCACTTACAATTTCAGGCGTTTCCAAGGCAGAGCGCCGCCGCCGTGCTGTAGAGGTGCTTAAAAAAGTAGGACTTGGAGATCAGCTTAAAAAGAAGCCCAACCAGCTTTCAGGCGGACAGATGCAGCGTGTAGCCATTGCACGAGCACTTATAAACAACCCCGAAATTCTTCTTGCAGACGAGCCTACCGGAGCTCTTGACTCTGAAACCAGTGTCCAGGTAATGGAGCTTCTCAAGGAGATTGCAAAGGATAAGCTTGTAATAATGGTTACCCATAACCCGGAGCTTGCAGAGGAATATTCCACCAGAATTATAAAGCTTCTTGACGGCGAGATCATATCTGACTCAGATCCTTATGACAGCAGCAAGGAGTGCGCAGAGGAAGCAACGGAAGAGGAAACCGTCGAAGAAAGCACAAGGAAGAGCAAGAAGGTCGGAATGAACTTCTTTACAGCTCTTACACTGAGCCTTAACAACCTTATGACCAAGAAGGCAAGAACATTCATGACCGCCTTTGCAGGAAGTATAGGTATAATCGGCATTGCACTTATAATGTCTGTTTCAAACGGATTCCAGCTTTATATAAACAAGGTGCAGGAAGATACTCTTTCAACCTATCCCATACAGATTGACAGCGAAGTTGTTGACATGACAAATATGCTTACATCAATGGCAGGACAGGCAGAGGAAGGAAAGAACAGAGAAGAAGGATATATTTATTCAAACGGTTCTCTTCTTGAAATGGTCAACTCCATCACACAGCAGGTAAAGATCAATAATCTTGAATCACTCAAAACATTTATTGAAAGTGAAGACAGCAAAGTATCCGAATATGCAAATGCAGTCAGATACACCTATTCCACCGACCTTCATATCTATGCCTCCGATACAAGTGAAAAGGTGACCCAGCTCAATCCCTCCGATATAATGGACCGTGTATACGGCACAGATATGAGCTCTGCGATGTCTGTTATGTCGGGTATGTCCAGTATGTCCGCAATGATGCAGACATGGGACGAGCTTATTGACAATCGTGACCTTCTTGACTCACAGTATGATGTTGTAGCAGGCCGCTGGCCGGAAGAATACAATGAGGTTGTGCTTGTGGCAGGCAAGAATGGCATAATCAATGAAATGGCACTTTACACCCTGGGAATAAAGGACATTTCCGAACTTGATAACCTTATGGCAAGAGCTGCCGCAGGCGAGGAGCTTTCATCTTCTGATGTAAAGCTTTCCTATGACGAGGCTCTCAATCTTACTTTCAAGCTGGTCATCAATACAGATTACTATACCGATGAAAACAAAGACGGCATCTGGGAAGACCATTCTGAAGACATTCTCTACCTCAAGAAGCTTGTTGACAACGGTGTTGAAATTAAGGTCGTAGGTATCGTAATGCCTTCTGAGGGTGCAGTTTCAACATCCATCAACGGTGCTATCGGCTATACTCACGGTCTTACCGAATATGTTGTAGCCGCTGTAAATGAAAGCGAGATAGTAAAGCAGCAGACTGCAAATCCCGAAATCGATGTATTCACAGGTCTGGCATTTGATTTTGAAGACCCAACGACCCAGCAGAATGCAGGAATGGGTGCATATCCCGTAATGAGCGGTACCGATATGAGCGCATATGCTGCAATGAGCGGCACAGATATGGGTGGTTACGGAAATATGATGCCTTCAGGCGGCATGGATGCATCTTCTATGGGAATAGATATTTCCACTCTTACTGAAGAAGAAATAGCACTCTACACTCAGTATATGACCGCAGCAATCCGCAAGAATACCTATGATAACAACATGGATCTTTTCGGAGTAAGCGATATAAACAGACCCTCCAATATATATATTTACCCGAAGGATTTCGACTCCAAGGAAGCTCTTATTGATATAATAGACGACTACAACAGCAGCGTCGCAGATGCAGATAAGATCACATATACCGATTACATCGGAATTATGATTTCTGGAATGAGCACAATCATAGATACCATTTCCTATGTCCTTATCGCATTCGTATCCATTTCTCTCATCGTTTCCTCTATCATGATAGGAGTCATAACCTATATCTCTGTTCTCGAAAGAACAAAGGAAATCGGTGTTCTCAGAGCAATGGGCGCATCCAAGAAGGATATATCCAGAGTGTTCAATGCCGAAACCCTCATAGTGGGATTTGTGGCAGGCGCAATAGGAATAATAGCAACAGTGGTGCTTTGTATTCCCATTAACCTTATCATCAATTCCCTTGCAAACATCGGAAATGTGGCACAGCTGCCCGTTGTGGGAGGAATTGCACTTATAATCATAAGCATGATTCTCACCGTTGTTGCAGGACTTATCCCTGCAAAAGTTGCAGCAAAGAAGGATCCCGTAGTAGCACTCAGAAGCGAATAAAACAGTTGCCAAGCCCCCATTTTTGGTATACAATACCTTTAATGGGGGTGTAAACTTGTTTGGCTATGTTGTTGCGAACTCCTGCAGGCTGACTGAGGAACAGAAAAGGGACTACAGGGAATGCTACTGTGGGCTTTGCAAAGCAATAGGCAGCAAGTGCGGACAGATATGCAGACTGACCCTGACCTATGATATGACCTTCCTTTCTCTGCTTCTTGAGGGAATATATTCTCTTGAGAGAGAACAGAAGGCGGAAAGATGTCCCGCACATCCACTAAAAAAAATAAGCTTCACAAGAAGTGAGGCCTCATGCTACGCAGGAGCAATGAATGTGCTTCTGGCGTATTACAATCTTCTTGATAACTGGTCGGACGACAGAAACGTGTTTTCTCTTGCCTTTGCCCGTATGATAAGAAGGAAAAAACGCAGGGTGGAAACGGAATACCCAAGACAGAGCGAAGCGGTGAAGGAATGCCTTAAAAGGCTTTCCAAAGCGGAAAAAGCAGGTGTTCTTAATCCCGATATTCCATCATCAATTTTCGGCGATCTCATGGGCGAGCTTTTTGTATGGCATGAGGATGAAAATGCAGAAGTTCTCAGAAAATTCGGAAGAGCTCTGGGCAGATTCATATATATCATGGATGCCTGCCTTGACTTCAGAGATGATCTGAAAAAGAAAAAATACAATCCCATGGCGCAGTTTTCCTCGGCTGATTTTGAGCCGACACTGACACTGCTCATGGGAGAATGTTCAGAAATATTTGAAAAAATTGATATAAAAGCAAATAAGGAACTGCTCCTGAATATAATATATTCAGGCGTGTGGACACGTTGGGAGCAGGCGAAAAGAAAGGAGGAGAAGCGCAGGTGAGTGATCCGTACAAGGTGCTGGGGGTACAGCGAGGGGCAAGCGAAGAGGAAATAACCAAGGCATACAGAAAGCTTGCAAAGAAGTACCACCCTGATCTTAATCCCGGCGATGAAGAAGCAGCCAGGAAAATGCGTGAAGTAAATGCTGCATACGATAGCCTGAAAAATGGAGATGTATCGGGTGATTCGGGCTATGGCAGCTATAGCGGCGGCAGTACGGGCGGATATAATCCATATGCTGGCTATAACCCATTTGAAGGCTTCGGCGGTTTTGGAGGCTTCGGCGGGTACAGCAGACAAAGCTCATCACAGAGCGGTTACTCCGAATTTGGCTCAGTAAGAGCTTTTATCAATGCAGGACAATATTCCCAGGCGCTTCATGTTCTTTCTGAAATAACAGACCGCAACGATGAATGGTATTATTACAGTGCAATAGCAAATTACTATTCAGGAAACACCATTACAGCAAGAAATCATGCCCAGACAGCTGTGAACATGAATCCGAACAATCCGGAATACCGCAGACTTCAGGCGGTAATCGAGCGGGGCGGAAGAGTATACAGTCAGCAGAGCCAGTCCTTCGGACTTCCCAATGCATACTGCAATAATATCTGCTGCTCGGCCTGCCTTTCCCAGATTTGCTGTTACTTCATGAACACAGGCTGCGGAGGAATGAGATTCCCATTCTGAAAGGAGTGTATTTAGATGAATGGAATACAGAGATTTTTTTACGGCAGAAACGGATTTGATCAGCTTAATATTTTCTTTTTTGTTTTATATGTAATATTTTTTGTGCTTTCAATGATTTTCCCGGGACTTATTGTCTTCTCCATAATTATGGTGGCAATAATCATTCTGATGCTGTGGAGAATGCTGTCGAAGAATCTGGAAGCACGAAGAAAGGAAAATAACGCATTCCTTAAAATATGGAAACCCATAGCTCAGTTCTTCAAAATGCCTTTCCTCAGATTCCGTGACAGGAAGACACACAAGTATGTAAAGTGTCCTGCCTGCAAAAAATACATGAGAGTAAAGAAGGGCAAAGGCGAAAGAGATATAAACTGTCCTATGTGCTCAAACAGATTCAGAGTAAATTCATAACAAAAGAGCCCGATTCATATCGGGCTCTTTATTATTGTATAAGTAAAACCACGCGTTAGACGCGTGGTTCGGGAAGAATTACATAGATGAGGAAGAAATAAAAGCTCCTTTTGCTTAAAATAAAGGTGCGGTCTGCCAACTGCACACAAAAAAGCAAAAGGAGGACATTCAA
>JAZUNN010000032.1:0-15712 GCA_045604155.1 Acutalibacteraceae bacterium | reverse complement strand
AAGGCAAAAGAAAGCAGCCACTTTTAGTGGCTGCCTGTAAATGTGATGCTATGACAAACCATCAGTACCCCTTAGAGGGGTCAGCATGTAATGACCCTTCTAGGGTCTGAGAAAACCACTAGTTTACTAGTGGTTTTTATTAATTTTTCTTTGCGAAGAACGATGCAACTCCACCTGACTTCTTTGCACTGCCTCTTCCGCTTCTGTAATAATTTGCAGAATTTGAGAAAAGACCTGTATGCTGCTGAGTATTGGTTGTGACAACGCCAAGAACCTCTCCGCCAAGTGCCTTCAGAATATCTGCAGTGGACTTGAATGCATCAAGATTTGTTCTTCCGTACTGAGCAACAAGAATAGATGCATCAACCTTACCCGCAACGCTTGTGGCGTCTGCAACAAGCTCAATGGAAGGTGTATCAATGATTACATAGTCAAACTGACTCTGTACAGATTCGATAAGTTCATCAAAAACAACACTGTCAAGAAGGTCTGCAATATTTACATTGTTGAGGTTAGTATTATTTACTGCGGTTATAACATAAAGATTTCGGTTTGAAGTTTTGCATATTGTTGCTGCAAGATTTGTCTTTCCGAGAAGAAGGTCTGCCAGTCCGAAGGTGGATTCTATCTTCATCTGCGGGCTCACACTGGGGCGACGCATATCCGCCTCAATAAGAAGTACCATTGCATCAGTTTCGGCCAGTGCAGTTGCAAGACCTATAGCAACTGATGTTCGTCCGTCACGAGGCTGTGCACTGCATATAGCGATTGAACGAACTCGCTTTTCGGAATACTTTACAGCTGAACGAAGCGTCTGATACGCATTACCTATCTTCTGCCCCATCTTCTCACCGCTGCCTACTCTTGAAGTGGAAGGAATGGACGCAATTGTAGGAATATCAGTTATTTTGTAAAGTTTATTATGGCTTCTCATTGTCCTGTCAGTTACAAAGAGAATGGCATTTACAAGAAGGAAAAGACCAAGAGAAATAAGAATTGCATAAAAACCATTAAGAAATGCCGGTGCAACACGGGAAGTTTCCTCATATGTACGGCCTGACTCTGAAGTATCAATCTCAAAATCATAGCCCTTTGCAAGATATTCAGCATTGATATCCGCAATACAGGTTTCAAGGAAAGTAACCATGAAAACATCCGCCTCACGCCAGCTTCCCTCATATGCGACCGTAACCATTATGCTGGAGTTACCGACTTCCTCTGCATTGACTCTTTTTTTGAAATCCTCAGGATTGTATGTGGTAATAAGATTTGCAGAAGTAAGCGCCTTTGCGATAGTATCGGAGTTCTCAACAGAATAAATCGCATCTTCAACAAGAAGATTTGCAAGCTCCAGTGAATCTCTTGCCGCAGTAATACTTTCAGATGTAATTTTCGGCGAAACCTTAAGCTGTGCTTTAACTATGGATTCCTCAGGAGTAACAATTACAGTATATACAAATACGACCAGGAAACTTGTAAGCACTATACCGATAAGCCATATAACACGTTTTGCACACAACTGTATGAATTCTGAAAATGCGGAACCTCTGTTCACATATATCACGTCCTTGAACTTCTTATGAGCAGTGCATACAGCACTATTCATAAATTATAAATGTCTTGATATTGGAAGTCAACTAAGATAATATTAACAATTTACTGATTTTCCTGATTATATATAATACCCTTCTGCGAAAGAACAATCTTATTATATCCCTTGTCAGATGGTTCGGAATAAACATAAAAATCAGAAATATCGGAAGCAGACAAATCCGCTGTTATATTATCAAGATCACTTGCCGTGACAACATCAAAAAAACCAGGATTATAAGAAAATGCAGATACACCGTCACCTGCTCCAAAGGAATCTATAAGACCGCCTTTGAAATTACCGTTAAATGCATCTTTCAGAATCTCCTCAAGCAAATCACTGTAATTTCCATGAGCAGATGCAGCTACTTTTTCGTGCTCAGTTCTGTCAGCACCGAATGTCATTATGCTGCAGATATCTGTATCTGTTATACACTCCGCTGCAAGTGAATATGTAGCATCAGAACAGAAAATAACCTTGCATCCGTTATTAATCCACGACTCAGTTCTAACATCAATCATATCTGTCCCCGAAACATTGTAATAAATATTAACAGGATTTTTCTTGACTCCTATTTCTACAGCCGCAATCTGAGCGCCTTCAACAAAACCACGGATATAATTGTATGTCTCTGCAGTGCTTTCACCCTGTATTCCAAGTGTAATGTTACCTTCCTTTACAGCACTGTATCCCGCATAAACACCGGCCTGAGTGTGAATTGCATTAATGCAGTAGATGTTTGATCTTACAACAAAATTGCTTCCAAAATCCACACAAATAAACTTAGTGTCAGGATTTGCATTCGCATTTGAGTATACTGCTGATTCATCATCAACACCCACAATAACAATTACATCTGCACCGTCATCTTCAGCCTCTTTTATTTTTTCTCCACAATTTCCCTTGTAAATTTTATAGGAAACATTGTTTGCTTCTGAATATGCAGTTATCCCTTCAATACAATCTGCAGCAACTGTACCGATGTCATCTGTATCAAGAGATGTGACAAGAGCGATATCAATTTCTTCTCCTGAACATCCCGAAAATACCAGAACACAAAAAATGGATACTATAAATACAATCACAACCGCAAAATATTTTTTCATTCTTTATCCTCCGATTTGAAGCTTTCTGCTCCAAAGCTTTCCGGTAAAAGCATGGAAAGCATCATTTTTTTATAATTCTCAGTATCTATGGCGGATACTACAAGCATATCTTCATCTGAAAATTCACGAAGAACCTGTCTGCACACACCGCAAGGTGATGTAAAGCCATTTTGCTTGTCACACTTTCCGCCTGTTACTGCGATAGCATCAAAGGCCTTTCTTCCCTCGCTCACTGCCTTGAAAACAGCAACCCGTTCTGCGCAGCATGTAGGAGCAAATGCTGCATTTTCAATATTGCAGCCCTGATATATCTTTCCGTCCTTTGTCAGTAGCGCTGCACCTACATTGAATCCTGAATATGGTGCATAAGAAAACTTCTGTGCTTTAAGAGCATTTTTTATAAGCTTGCTCACCGGTACTTTCATTGTTATCTTGTCATGTACTTTCTTAACATCAATATTTGCATCAACACCAAGACAATCTGCAACAAATCCAGCGATGCAGTCAAAGCCTTCAAGTGTATGAAGATTTACCGTTCTGATTGTTTCACCGTACACAATCAAAGGAATATATTCTCGTGAATGATCGGTACTTTCAGTAGATGGATCACAGCCATGATCTGCAGTTATTATCAACATATCATCAGCTTTAAGCTGTTTTATAAAATCACCAAGCCATGCATCAAACTCTGATACTGACTGAGCATAACCATCAATATCATTCCTATGCCCGTAAACCATATCAAAATCTACAAGGTTTACAAAACAGAGTCCTTCAAAATTACGCTTGAAAATCTCAGAAGTAATTTCCATTCCGTTTTTGTTATTGGTTGTAGGATATGTTTCCGTTATACCACTGCCTGTAAATATGTCATTTATCTTTCCGACAGCAATAACATCCTTGCCTGCTTCAGAAATATAATCAAGTACAGTCTTTTCAGGCGGTTCAACACTGAAATCATGGCGTCTCGCAGTTCTTTCATAGTTTCCTGAGCTGCCGATAAACGGACGTGCAATGACTCTTCCCACCGCATATTTTCCTGTGAGCATCTTTCTTGCAATCCTGCAGTATTCATACAGTGTTTCAACCGGAACAACATCTTCATGTGCCGCTATCTGAAAAACACTGTCTGCAGATGTATAAACAATAAGATCTCCGGATTTAACATGCTGATCACCGTAATCATTTATTACCTTTGTGCCTGAGTACGGTTTATTGCATAAAATGCCTCTTCCTGTAGCTTTCGAAAAGGCCTCTGTGATTTCATCAGGAAATCCATCCGGAAAAACAGGAAACGGATCAGCGGAAACAATACCTGCAATCTCCCAATGACCTGTAGTTGTGTCTTTACCTTTTGATTTTTCAGATAATCTTGCATAAGCACCCTGCGGCATTTTGCACGGAAGTCCGCACGATACTCCATCTATATTAAAAAGGCCAAGAGAACGCAGATTTTCAGCATTGAATTTTTCTGAAGAGGCGATTGCACGCAATGTATTGCTGCCCTTATCACCATATTCGGATGCATCAGGCAACTCGCCGATCCCAAAGCTGTCAAGTACAATCAGAAAAACTCTTTTTGCCATGCTTCATACACCTCCGTATACACATTCACACAAGTCATGAATTCATCTGAATTATATAGTATGTAAAGACCGTTGTCAAATGCACAGATTACTCTATATCCGCATAATCAAATATTTTTCCGATTATATCAGACTCATCTCCATTTACATTTGTATACGAATCCGGAACATTACCTATTACAACAGTTTCTGCAATAAGATACTCACCCGTTATCGGTGTGTTTAAAATAAATCCGGGTGTTATAATTGAAATATTAGCTTCAACTCTGCATATTATACTGTGTTTTGTCTGATTTATTCCAACCGATGTAAATCTGCTTTCTATAGTTGTATTAACATCACCATATAATTTCAATCTGAAATTTATTTCGGGACCTTTTTCATAGAATACACCAATATCCGTCAAAGTACCTATCGGCACCCCAAACAAAATCATGTCTTCTGATTCAAACGATTCAAGAATTCTGTCTGCAATCATGCTTTTGAAAATATTGATCTTTGCTGCATCAGATGATATATACCGCACATCACTGTTTTCATCACTTATTATTTCCACAAAATCCTGATAACCGCCTCCATCACTCTCAAGAACTCCAAGAACTGAATCATTGAGAATCACCGATGCCCTGTTTCTGCAAATAGATATCGCTTTTTCACGTATCAGTTCTTCCACAACCGAATCAACCAAAACAAATACAAGCATAAAAATTAATAGAATAATCATTAAGCGGAGCAAAATGTTTTTTCTTCTGTTTTCCGAAGCCTTCACATACATCATTCAGATTCACTCCTAAAAGATTATATTACAGTATATATTTCATTGTTTTATTCGGTGAATATTTGCTTGATTTAAATACAGATAAATAGTAAAATAATGTAAAATGTTATCGGATGTGATCTATATGAAAAAATATAAATGGGGCATCGTTGGAACAGGAAATATCAGCAGCAGTTTCTGCCGCTCACTTCAGGTGCTTGATAATGCAGAAATATATGCTGTCTGTTCAAGAACAGAGGAAAATGCTGCCACTTTTGCTGAAGAATTCGGAGCAAAACTCCTATTTACTGATGTTTCCAAAATGGCTGAAAGTGATGTTGATATTATTTATATAGGTACGCCTCACAGCAAACACGCCCAGGCAGCCTACGATGCAATAAGCAAAGGAAAGAATGTTCTTTGTGAGAAAGCATTTACTCTGAACTCCCGTCACACTGAAAAGATTATCTCTTTCGCACGAGAAAAAGATGTTTTTCTTATGGAAGGTCTATGGACTCGTTTTTTACCTGCAATACTTAAAGTCAAGGAATGGATCGACAATGGATTGATCGGTGAAATCGGCGAAATTCAGGCTGCTTTTTCTTTTCCGCAGCGTGACACCTCGCCCGAAGGCCGACTTTTGAATCCTGAACTCGGCGGCGGAGCTCTTCTTGATATTGGGGTCTATCCTGTTTTTGCTGCTCAATGGCTTATGGGTGGTCAGCCTGAATCTATAGAAACCTCTGTGAAATTCACTGAAACCGGAGTTGACAACGACAGTACAACTGTTCTCCACTATCCCAATGGCAAAAAAGCCTATATATCAACCAATTTTATTTATGAATCAAATCATGCTCTGATCATAGGTGAAAAAGGATATATTTTCATTCCAAATTTCTGCTGGGCATTCAGTGCATTCTGCTTTGTCGGAGGAAACCTTGTTGAAAGCTATTCTGAACCTCATGAAAACGGTCTTCGATTTGAAGCAGCGCACGTAATGGAGTGTCTCGACAAGGGATTAAAGGAATCTCCTCTCTATCCTCTGCAGATGACCATAGATGAAATGAACACCTGCGATAAAATACGTGCCGAATGGGGTCTTGTTTACCCCGGTGATAATGAAGATATTATTGAACGTGCTTGACGCAATAACCCCAATTTGCTAATATGAATAGGCACGGAGGTGGCTATATGGACGTAAAAGGAAGTAATCAGAGTCTTGTAAAAACAACAAACCAGGCATTGATTATAAAAGCAATACGTGAGAAAGGCAAAATGTCAAGAAGTGATCTTGCAAAACTTCTTTCTCTGTCTAATCCCAGTGTATCCAAAAATGTCGATAATCTCATCGAAAAAGGTCTGCTGATTGAAACCGGCTCACTTGTCACCGATGTAGGACGCCGTCCTATTATGCTTGAGTTCAACTCGCACCATGGCTGTGTTGCTGTCATTGATTTTTCAAGCAGCGACGGTCGAATCTGTATTGCAGACCTCGATGGAAATAAACTTAAATATTCCCGTGTTGAAGGTGGAAAAATCATTTCAAGGGATATGCTTGAAGGTGTAATTGTAACACTTAAAAGTATGCTGAGGGATATTGGTGCCAAATGCGGTCCTCTTATAGGGATTTGTATAGGTGTACCCGGTGTTGTAGACCCGAAGAACGGCCGTATTCATTGGTCTGCACGAATTGAAGGTTACAAAGAGCTTGATCTTGTACATATGTTCAACGAAGTGTTTGGCGTACCAGTCACTGTAAAGAACGATGTCAACCTTGCAGTATGCGGTGAACGTGTTTTTGGCTGTGGTGATAATGCTGAAAATATGATCTATGTCAACATCGATGCAGGCATAGGTGTTGGTATTGTACTTGATGGCAAACTCTATGAAGGCAGACGTGGTTTTGCCGGAGACCTTGGTGTATTGCTTTCTGACATGGATGTTGCAATCTCCTCTCCAAGGAGCGACTATATGAAGCTTCTTCTTGAAAACAAGATATCTACGTACAGCATGGTAAGCGAATGTTCCGCTATGCTTGACAGCGAGAGAGAAACCATCCTCCGTTCCATTGTTTCAGACAGTTCTGAAATTGTCTTTAACGATCTTGTAAAGGCATATGGTATGGGCGATACAGCGGTAAGAGGAATTCTCTCAAAATATGCTCGATGCATTGCTGTACTGCTTAAAAATCTCGTAAGTCTGTTTGATGTCGATCTGCTTGTTATTGGCGGACAGACAACCAGACTCGGAAGTTCTTTCATAAATGAAATTACAGACTTCTTCCTCTCTCTCCCAGGCTATGCCACAGCTCAGATACGTGCATCCAGACTTCTCGATACTGCTGTTATTTACGGCGGAATGTCAACTGCTGCACAGACAGCTATAAATGCTGTAATTGAACGTATATCCAAAACAAGTTCAAGGTAACCGTTTTCGGTTACCTTTACTTATATAAAGGAGTTAAAATATGAGAAAATACAATTTGTTCGGCGAATGGCGAATCGCTCTTGATGCAGAAAAAAAATTCACAAATGAAAATGTTCTGTTTACTGACTCAATGTTTCTCCCCTCTACTACTGCAATAGAAAAGAAAGGAGAAAAAAACACAAAAAGAGAAACAGGTTTCCTTACTGAATTATATCCGTTTGAAGGGTATGTATGGTATTCAAGAGAATTCAGTATAGACGACTCAGATCTTGATAAAAGACTTTTTATAAGTCTTGAACGTACCAGAATGACCAGGCTTTGGATAAATGATATTTTTGTCGGTGAATGCAATAGTCTGACTACATCACACAAATACGAGATAACTGGCTTTGTAAAAGAACCGAAGTTTAAAATTACGCTGCTTGTATCAAATACGGATTACCCCACAAAAGGCGGCCATCTTACATCCCCCGACACCCAGACAAACTGGAACGGTATTCTTGGCGATATATCCCTTATCGTTGCAGGAACATCTGTTATCACAAATATTTTTGCCGACTCTGATATTGACACAAAAAAAGTATCAATGGATATTGAGATAGACTGTTCAAAAGCAGAAGATTGTCAGTTATCTGTTAAAATGTTCCAGCTTGATGCCAGCGATATCAGAATGAAAAATGAAATACATTCTTTTAATTTTCCGTTAAAGATTTCTGAGGGTATTAATTCTTATTCTGTTTCATTCATTGCATCAGATGCACTTCTCTGGAGTGAATATGATCATAATATCTATGAAATTTCACTTTTACTCAGTAATGAATGCACTCAACTCAGCGAGAAAAAGTTTATTTTCGGTCTACGTTCTTTCAATACCGACGGTAAGAATTTTACTATCAATAATATTAAAACGATGCTTCGCGGAAAGCACGATGGAATGATCTTCCCTCGCACAGGTGCTGCACCGTGCGATGTGAGCGGTTGGCTCAAAGTAATGAGAACTGCTAAAACTTATGGTATCAACCATTACAGATTCCACACTTGCTGTCCTCCTGATGCTGCATTCGCTGCAGCCGATATTCTTGGAATATATATGGAACCTGAACTGCCTTTCTGGGGAACAATTGCAGGAAAAGGCGAAGAAGGATATAACGAAATCGAGCAGGAATATCTTATTGAAGAAGGCTACAGAATGATGCGTGAATTCGGCAATCACCCTTCGTTCTGTATGTTTTCACTCGGAAATGAACTCTGGGGCAATCCTGAAAGACTGTCAGAAATTCTCAGAGGATATAAATCCGCAGATAAACGTCATCTCTATACACAAGGATCAAATAACTTTCAGCATGTCCCTGTAATTCTTCCTGAAGAGGATTTCTGGTGCGGTGTACGACTTAATAAACAAAGACTGATCAGAGGTTCATATGGTCAGTGCGATGCACCGCTTGGTCATGTACAGACAGAAAAGCCATCCACAAGACACAACTATGACAAAATAATTGAATCCTCTGTATCTGCAGAAAACACACCCGATGATGGTGCCGAAATAGAAATCCAGTACGGTACAGGTGTAAAAAAAGTAAAGGCTGTAAACACCGAGGACGGTCTGTCACCCAAAATCCCTATCGTAACCCATGAAATCGGTCAGTATGCTGTCTGGCCTCATCTTGCTGAAGCACAAAAATACAATGGTGTATTAAGGGCATATAATTTTGATATATTCGGTGAACGGCTTGAAGAAAAGGGTATGTATCATCTGAACGAACAGTTTTTCCGTGCATCAGGAATGTTATCCGCACAATGCTATAAAGAAGAACTTGAAGCTGCTCATCGCTCAGAAAATATTGCAGGATATCAGATTCTAGATATCCAGGATTTTTCCGGTCAGGGAACTGCAACAGTAGGAATGCTTGATGCATTTATGGATTCAAAATCAATTATTTCAGCGGAGAACTGGCGCAGTTTCTGTTCCGACTGCGTCCTTCTCGCTCAGTTTGACAGCTATATTCTTACATATGGCAGTACATTTACAGCGGATATTTCAATCAGCTATTTTAACTTTGACACACCTTTAAAATCACAGAAACTTTTGTGGTATTTAGGCGATTTTGCCTGCGGTGAATTTGAAATTCCAGACAACTCCTATGGTCTGACATCCATAGGAAAAATTGATGTCAGACTCCCCGATGGAAATACTGCCCGAAAGATTCCACTCACTCTTTCGTTAAGTTCTTATCCCTCGAAAAATAATTATAATTTATTCATATATCCAGATATTGATAATTCAATTTCTCCTGAAGTCAATCTCGTCCATACATCCTCAGAAGCAAATGCACTTCTTAGCGAAGGTAAAAACGTTCTTCTTATTCCCAATAATGTACGAAATGGAATAAAAGGTTTCTACTGCTCTGATTTCTGGTGCTACAGTATGTTCAAAGCAATTTCTGAATGGATGGGACGTGAAATTCCGGTAGGCACTCTTGGTTTGCTCATCGACAACGAACACCCTGTGTTCAGAAGCTTTCCGACGGAGTTTTATTCTGAGCCTCAATGGTGGTCCCTTGTAGAAAGTTGTGATACAACAATTCTTGACGGTGAAAAATATTCAAAGATTGATCCGATTGTTTATACGATTGACAATTTTGAAAGATGCCATAAACTTGGATTGATGTTCGAATGCAGAGTATCTTCCGGTAAACTCTTTGTTCTCAATGCAAAAGTACATACTCTCACAGAATCCCCCGAAGCAGCAATGCTTCTGAGAAGTATATCTGACTACATACTTTCAGATGAATTTAATCCATCTTCTGAGCTCACAGAAAATGATATATCTTGTCTTTTTGAATAATGCAAAAATACCCCGATTTTAATCGGGGTATTTTTTGTTATTTATCTTTTCTGTATTTCTTAACTTTGATTTTAACCTTGTGAGTTCTCTCGATATATTCATCAAGAAGGCCAAGTGCCTCAAGGTCTTCAATCATATCAGAATCCGTGTATTCCTCAACTTCTTCCTCTTCAAATTCCTTATTGTATTCTTCTTCATAAGGAGATTTTGCAAAAGGAACTTCCGCTGCACGGTTGTTTTCATCAAATCTTTCGATTTCTTCTGCAACAGGAATAATAACAGGGGCTTCTGTTTCAGGCTCTTTTTCATCCTGAGCATCATTAATATATACAGGTATTATAGGCTTAACAGATACCTTTATACCTTCGTCTTCCTCCGGTTCTTTCTCTTCCGCTTTTTCAGTAAACAGATCAGAATAATCGGGCTCAACAGTTGTCGGAGGATAAACCTCTATAACTATTTCTTCCTTTTCTTCTTCCGACTCGATAACTTCAGTCAGATCTCTTACCGGAGGCGCAACAATCACAGGCTCCTCAACAACTTCTTCAATTTCCTGAACCTCTTCCGGCTCATCCTCTATGACAACCGGGAAAGACTCCTTTTTCTCTTCTTCATCATCTTTATCTTTTGACTTAAGATATTTGAATATGAGCACAGCAGCAAGAAGCAATGCAAGAAGAATAAGCAGGATCAGGAGAATAATAAAAACTATTGCTGTCACATTGGTGTATCCACCGATGAATGTAACAACTGCAGCTCCATCGTCCATCATGAATCCAAGACAATCTTCATTTTCTCTGCTCTTTACAGAATAAATTCCGGAAGCAGACTCAACCGTACCTTTACGAAGTTCATCATCAGAGATAAAAGAATAGTAGTAGGAAGTAACATTCGTCATACTGAGAAGAGAAGAAATGTCATATGTATCAGAAAGAGTAGTATCAGGAGATACTTTTATAATGCTGTCTGCTCTGCCATACGAAATTTTTCTTTCTGTTGTACCGCCAAACAGAACATCCTCTGCCCTGGTGATTTCTTTTGCCGAACCATTGATTTTAATTTCAACACAGGGAGATGTAAATTCTTCAGAGAATCCATCATGCAGAATATTTATGGTAGTGTTTGATGCACCCTTGATATCATAGTAAGCCTTAATATTATTCAGGACATCGTCTGAAGTATCGTCTGCCATTATAATATAAATCTCACGGGTAAAATTATCATCACCTCGTGCAATGAGATTATAGTACACAAGGCTTGCAGTGCTTATACTCTGGTATCTTGTAGCAAGAGTAACATTTGCGGCCTGAGAACCATAATCGAGTGTGTTACCACCAAGTGTAGGCTGAGAATCAACTGCAGCACCATCAATTTCGACATTAAGCTGCGAAGGTGCACCTCTTTCAGATACGATATTGTATGTGAAAGGCATCTGTGCATCAACACAAAGCTTGGCAAAACTCAGTGTTTCAGTGAATTCCTCAAGTGTTGCAAAAGGAACACTTGCATCAGTTACATCACCAAAGACTGCAGTACATGTATCTCCGAGAACCTGTGTGGTTTTTGAAGAAAGATCAGAAACATCACGTGCCTTGAATTCAACAGATATCAAAGCATCAGAAGAAAGATCCGTTGCGCTGACAACCGCACCGTTTGGCTTTCCCGATTCAAAATAAGCAAAGATATCAGTATAGCTATCCTGATCAATATCAGGAATCATGCGGAAGGAAATTGTTCTCTCAAAGTATCCGTTTGCTTTAAGAATGGTCTTGAAGCTAACTTTTGAAATCATTGTTGCCTTGCCTTCAGCAACATCTATCTTTCCGCCTTCGGACTGATAATCCTTATCATCAACAGTAACTATAACACCGGTCTGCTTTATAAATGCAGCTGCGACCTGAATGTCTGTTGCGCTGATATCTGCATCGCTTACAACAGCATTGACAATAGCATTCACATCGACGAAAGCAAAGAGATCTTTACTTTCAAAATCTTCCTGGAAAGTAAGTCCCTTCATGAAAATCTTATCAGATGTTTCAAATTCAACTGTCGGTTTTCTGCCAAGAAGAGATTCTATTTTTGCAACATAGTCATCGTATGAAGAAAATCTTACAGTAAATGAATATCTGGATCCGTTTTCGTCATCAATCAGTTTGCCCTCCATACATTCAGGCAGCTGACTTTTTACAAGTGCATCCAACTCATCTGTTGACTCAAATACTGTCATTAACAGTGATTTGTCAAAAGACACTGTCATTACTCTCTCGCCGTAAAAATCACCCGTAACATTCATCTTTGTCTGAAGATCAACAGTGAAATTGGATGTATCAATGTCGGTGCATCCACTGAACATCAGAACTGAACAAAGCAATACTGCAAGTGAAATTACCAGGACAATCAAGCGAGACATTTTTTTATCTCTCATAAAATCGCTCCTTTCGGCGAGTTTATATCTGTCTGTTTCTGAACATTTTATATGTCAATCCATCATACGGATTAACAAAGACCAGCGTCTGTGGTGACATCTGATAAGTTGATTCAAATGAAATATCTTTCATAATGATATATTCTTTGCCGTTATTCTCTATGCTGACTTCTCCCTTGGAGCACACGACATTATTTGAGACTATCTCACTGAGATTTCCCGATACTTCATTTGAAATATAGAAAAATATCTTGCCATTCTCATAAATAATGTAATTGCCATCGTCATTTTTCCATGATCCGATAAGTTTGACTGTGTCAAAAACATCTGAAGCCATTGCCTCTTTTACTTTTTCAAGTAAATCACTGTCTGCTTTTCCTTCATATGCTTCTGTAAACAGAGAAAAGAGATTCTGCATATATTGGATATCATTATAATTAGTTTCGTTATCTGAGCCTGAGTACAATCTTGAAATAGCAAGACATGCAACTGCATTATAATAAGATTTGTCATCAAGTCCGTGATTTCCGCTTTCAAAATACTTTAATTCATCTGCAGCGGACAGATAATTTCCTGATTTATAGTAAGAATATCCAAGCATGAAGCAGGTTTTATAATACCATGTTTCAGCTTCAGAATAAGATGCATCCTTCAGGCTTTCAAAACTGGGCTTTGCAAGATCATAGCTTCCATTTTCAAACAGGAGCTTAGCATACTCAAACTGAGTTGAATTGGACTTGTTCTGAATTTCCTTTATTACATTGCTGTCAGCAATATCAGGATTGGATTCATAATCTTTAAGAATTACACCATATAATGCATAAGCATTGTAATACTCATCTGCACTCTTGCTCTTGTCTGCAGATGCACGGTACTCATCCGCCTTCATAATCTGAAGCTCAAGCCTGCTTCTGATTGCAACATCATAGTCAAGGGTTTTATCGTAATATGCTATTGCAGTGTCATAATCCCCTTTATCCTGAGCTTCTTTTCCAAGAGTATAGTAACATTCATTCAAAAGCTGACCTGTCTGAGAATAATCCTGAATCCCGCTGAGAATTTCTATGGCTTCTTCGTACTTTCCCTGCTGTGCAAGTTCTTCTGCCTGCATATATTTTTCATTATTATTGCACTGAGTCATGATATCTCCTCCGCTTATCAATGCAATAATAGCAATAAAAATAACCATAAGAAGTGCAATAGCACCAATTACACAGCCACTTCTTTTCTCACTTATCTGCTTCTGAATTTCCATTCGCTTACGTTTCTGTACAGAACTGGGAGAAGAATCAGGACTGCTGTCAGAATTATTTGATGAAGACGAAGGTGAATCAAAGCTGAGGGCACCTGACTTCATTGCTGCTCTGATTGCAGCAGGAGAAGTAGGTGTATAAGCCTTTCTCGGTGCAGCAGACGTTGATGATGTATTGGAAGCAGTTGATTGTGTCTGCTGCTGAGTCTGAGCAGCCGCAGGCGGTGTCTGTACAATAACCGGTTGAGTTATAACCGTTGCAGCAGATGAAATATTCGGCATCTGCTGTATTGTCGGCTGCGAAGGCACCTGAGTACTGGTCTGCTGTACAACATTCTGAGCTACAGGTTGTGATGCCTGAGGAACAGGCGGTACAACAGGAGCAGCCGCAGGAGTTTCAACGCCAAATTCAGATATTGTGCTTGTATCAACAATCGAAATAGGCTTATTCTTCTTTTGCGGAACCCTTGATTTTGTAAATTCAAGGGAACTTTGCTGCTGATGCTGTGGTCTCTGACGACCCGCATTGTTCTTCTTGTTTACAGGCTGCTGTCTTTTCTTTGTAGCTTCTTCAATTTCAACAACATCAGAACTTAATTCTCTCGCAACAGCATTATGGGCAGCCTGCTTGATAAGTTCACTCCTGATGGTTTCCTCAAGCATCATCATCTGTCTGGGATCAGAGGAAACAGATGCAATGATATCAGGATCCATCTGTGCAAGGATCTGCTGAACTTTATTTGGTTTCTGAGGTGCAGCATTTTTCTGCGGAGCTTTCTTTTTCTGCTGCTGACCTATTTTTCCTTTTTTGGGCGGCTGTTTTTTATTTGAATTGATTGTTTTGGTGTTTTTTTCTGGTTCTCTTGACTTTGAAGTCTGACGGGACACAGAACCTGTATCCCTTGTTTTCAGCGGAGTAAGATCAAAAAGTTCATCTCCGCCTACGATATCAATACCGGAATCATCATCCTCTTCTTCTGCATCTTCTGTCTCAGTTTCTTCAACAGCATTTTCATCCACATTAAGAAAAGGCAGATAAACATAGTCTTTTTCTTTTTTTGCAGCGGAGACCTTACCGAAGGATAAACTGAATCCTTCGCCATCGTCATCCTCTTCTTCCTCTTCCTCATCCGCAACATCCGGAATATTCAGAAAAGGCATAAAGCTGAACTCTTCTTCTTTTCGGGCAGCATTAACCTTGCCGAAGGAAAGACTGAATGATTCTTCGATATCATCATCCGTTTTCTCAGCATCATGTTCTTCCTGAGCATCATCATTCTCATCAGGAAAAATTATAAGCATACCGTCCTCGCCTTCAGCGACACGTTCTATTTCATTCTCATCATTAAGGATGTCTGCCATATTATGTGCCCCCTTTGCAATCTTTATTAATTGCAAACAGCTCTGTTTAGTTATATGTCAAAACGATTTTTTCAAGACATACATATACACATTGATTTTAGCACAAGAAAATAGATTTGTAAAGAAATTATTAATAAAAACTGATCATTTTATAATAATAAATATCCCCCGGTAAAACCGGGGGTTTTTCACATGCGGGCGAAGCCCTCTATTCCTCGCAGAACGCGTTAACGCGTAATTACGGTCTGCCAGCCGCGTAAGTTTACTTGCGTTTCTTAAATGTATCTACTCCAGGAATTGATAGCTGTTCGCCTAACTGGTCTTCCTTTAACTGGTTCTGGATATACTCCGCAATTCGGCT
>JAZUNN010000031.1:0-45419 GCA_045604155.1 Acutalibacteraceae bacterium | reverse complement strand
CCTATCTTCCTGTGCTTTGTCTGCAAAAGAGGATTTCCCTCTTTGCGAGGAGCGCCCAAAGGCTCAGCCTTTGGATTCCGCCACCTTTTGAAAAAGGTGGACTAAAACTTTGCTGTTCAGTCGTCCTGCGCAGCTACCTGCATCATGATGGCACATTCGATGCGCTTCTTGAACAGCTCACAGCCCGGCTTATAGATGCCTCTTATTGTACCTGTTGCATGATATGCATTCGCTGCACAGCCGCCTGAACAATAAAGCTTTGCCCAGCAATCGGCGCATTCAGGTCTTGCATATGCATTGCAGCTTCTGAATTCCTCTCTCAGCTCGTTATTTGTAACACCGTCCCAGACATTTCCAAGCTTATGCTTTTCTTCGCCTACAAACTGATGACAGGGATAAAGATCACCCCAGGGAGTAACCGCCATATATTCTGTACCTGATCCGCATCCTGAGATTCTCTTGTATATGCAGGGGCCTTCGGTAAGATCGAGCATATAGTGATAGAATGTAATTGGCTTGCCGTCACGGCGGCGTCTTATCATATCCTTTGCAAGGATTTCGTACTGTTCCTTGACAATTTCAAGATCTTTTTCATTAAGCTCGGCAGGGTCACCGGGTGCACAGACTACAGGCTCCATACTCAGCTCGGTAAAGCCCAGGTCTGCCATGTGGAATACGTCCTTTGTAAAATCAGGGTTTGCATGGGTAAATGTTCCTCGCATATAATAGCCCTGATTGCCTCGTGCCTCAACAAACTTCTTGAACTTCGGAACTATAGTGTCATAGCTGCCCTTGCCTGCATAGTCCACTCTGAGTCTGTCGTGTATCTCTTTTCTGCCGTCAAGAGAAAGAACAACATTGCTCATTTCCTTATTGGAAAATTCGATCACCTCATCGTCAATGAGCATTCCGTTGGTTGTAAGGGTAAAGCGGAAATTCTTTCCTCTCTCCTTCTCGACACTTCTTGCGTACTCAACAAGCTGCTTTACAACATCCCAGTTCATAAGAGGCTCGCCGCCGAAGAAATCGACTTCAAGATTTGTTCTTGTGCCTGAATTATCCATCAGAAAATCATGAGCCTGCTTGCCAACCTCAAAACTCATAAGCGCCCTGTCTCCATGATACTTTCCCTGACTTGCAAAGCAATAGGAACAGTTGAGATTGCAGGTATGAGCAACATGAAGACAAAGTGCCTTTATTACATTGCCTGAACGGTTTTTGAAGGTACCTGCCATGTCTGCAAAGGTGTCGGGAGTGTACAGCTTTCCTGCTTCTTCAAGGCTTTTCACGTCCTCGATACAGTCATAAAGATCTTCTTTTGTGACATCTTCCCTGTCTGCGTACTTTGAAAGCATCAGGGAAACTATCTCATCTGCACTTTTTTCCTTGTAAAGTGCGATAATGTCATAAGCCACCTCATCCACAACATGAATTGAGCCCGAGCAGCTGTCCAGAACAATATTGTAGCCGTTGAGTTTATACTGATGAACCATTGTGGTGCCTCCGTTACCAAAAAACATAAAAGGCACCGCCTTATCAGGCGGCACCTTTCTGCATTGCGATGATCTGATTAGTTCTTCTTCTCGTTGTTCTCGCACTTCTGATTTGCAACGCCGCAGCTGGTCTTGCAAGCAGACTGGCAGGAAGTCTGGCACTCACCGCAGCCGCCCTTCTTAGCGCTTTCACACATATTGCGAGTGTTAAGAGTCTTGATTCTTTCCATGATGATTATCTCCATTCGGTTTAATTTCTTTGCTTGCATTATGTAAACCAAAATCTACACAATGCCCTCAATATCGAAAAAATTATATCACAGCAGATATTCAAAGTCAAGGAGTGTATGCTCTTTGTGGCATTTTATCTGCTCCCAATGAAAATAACTTATGCAAAGCTTTCAAGTATCTTCAGAAGTTCGTCCATGCTGACGGTTTCGGAATCCACGCTGTATGACTCCACACAAAATTCTCCGCTTCCCATGTCAAGCAATTCTACCCCATACATTTCTGCTCTTTCCTCATTGCCTATATTAAACTCACTTACATACTTTATCGGCTCAATATGACGGTATGCCATACAGTAATTTTTTTTACTGTCAGAAAGGCATATAACCTTTTCAAAACCTTCGATCTCAGTAAACTCCACCTTTACATCAGCTTCTGCACCGATACCGCTTGCAACCACCTCGCAAATATCACCGAAGAAGCTTATTTCATCTCCATCGCTGTTAACAAATGTCGCTCCTGCATATCTGATATTGTCCGTAACGCTGTCGGGAAGCTGATAGCACTGATACATATGACCATCGGAAACAAAGGTTTCCACTGCCTTTTCTGCACCCAGTGCATCCTCCTCTGTTACATACAGAGCTATAGACGAGCTTTTTAATTCAAAGCCCTCGGGCATATACCCGGGCAGCTTCAACACACCATCATCGGGAATAAGACTTTCAAGCTTTTCATAATCACCGTCTACACTCGTACTCAGACCGTAAAGTCCTACACAATAAGGTGCATCGCTTTCCATTGTCAGCTTTGTAAAAGAGCAGTTTTCAACAAGCCAGTCATAATCATATTCAGGCTCAGGCGGCACATCATAGACTTCATACTCTACCGTTTCAGTAATGATTTCACCGTCCATTGTGACTGTTGTCTTTTCAACTTTTACTGTTGTCAGCATCGGAATAATAACCTCTGCAAAAACTGTTCCTGCGGCAAGAGCCATAACAAGAACTGCAGCAAGCACAGCCACGAAACGCCTTGAAACAGTATGTTTTGGCTTCTGTTCTGTTTTTGAAAGTATTTTTTCGTAGATTTCCCGAGAATCTTTTTCAGACAGTGTGACAGAATCAAAAGCAGTTATGATCTTTTCATTTTTCATCAGTATTACCTCCTAAATAATCTTTAAGTTTCTCACGGCCTCTGCGCAGATATGATCTGACCGTTGACTCCTTTGTTTTAAGCATCTGAGCTATCTCCGAGCAGGAATAGCCCTCGTAATAATATAGATATATGGAACTTTTGTGATTTTGAGGAAGATTCATTATGATCGAAAGAATTTCACCGTTTTCTTCTTTTGCAGACGGTATATCTGCTGTAAGCTCATCTATTGAAATATCCTTTCTGCTGTGTCGCCGCAGAAGACTTTTGCATATGTTGGATGCGGTAATTACTATCCATGCCTTTTCCTGATGCTCGTTTTCAAATCGTGGCTGTTTTTCAATTATTTTGATGAATACCGACTGCATGGCATCCTCTGCGTCATATCTGTTTTTCATGTACATAAGACACACTCTGTAAACCATCTGAGAATATCTGTCAAAAATTTCTCTGAACTCTTTTTCTTCTGCAGCTTTCATTTTATCCCTCCCTGTTATTAATAACGTCTGAGTGTAACGGTTTGTTGCACTTTCTCATAATATCTTTTTATTTGCTCTTTTCACTGTATTGAATTAACACCTTTTCGGTTGTATAATATTCTGCAGAAAATCTGAACGGAGAAGATATTATGAAAGCATTGATTATTGTTCTTATTGTGCTTGCAGCAGTTGCTCTGCTTGTTTTTATCACAGCATTCATCTGCTATTACATGGCATTCTATTCTCCAAAGCGCAAGCCTGTAGGCGAAGACGAATATCCCACTCCCGACGGTGAGATTTACGAACCTCACCGTGACAGAATGATTGAGTGGATCAAGAAAATGCGTGCTCACAGCCACGAGGACATAGAGATCAAATCCTTTGACGGTCTTACATTAAGAGGCAAGTATTTCCACGGTGTTGACGAAAACAGCATTGTTGAAATAATGATTCACGGCTATCGTGGTACCTCTGAGCGTGATATGTGCGGCGGTATCCAGCGTGCATTTGAAGTCGGTCACAATGTAATTCTCGTTGACCAGAGAGCCAGCGGCAGAAGTGACGGACACACTATCACTTTCGGCATCAAGGAACGTTATGATGCTCTTGCATGGGTTGATTACGCAATCAGAAAGTTCGGTCCCGACTGCAGAATAATGCTGACAGGCATTTCCATGGGCGGTGCTACCGTAATGCTGGCAAGTGAGCTTGATCTTCCCAAAAATGTTATCGGCATCCTTGAAGACTGCGGCTATTCCTCTGCAAAGGAAATTCTCAAAAAGGTTATAAAGGAAATGAAGCTGCCTGCAAATCTCCTTTATCCCTTCCTCAGGCTTGGTGCAAGAATATTCGGCGGTTTCAATCTTGAGGCTGCAAGCCCCATTGAAGCTGTAAAGAAAAGCCCTGTTCCCATCATCTTTGTCCACGGCGAGGACGATGCTTTTGTCCCCTGCGAAATGAGCGTCGCCTGCTATGAGGCCTGCACCGCTCCCAAAATGCTCCACACCGTTCCCGGAGCAGGTCACGGTCTTGCCTATGTTATCGAAAACGATGAATACATAAAGGTTCTTGCACAGTTTGAAAAGGAGTATCTCAATGGTTGAAGTCGTTGCAGCACTTATCTGGCAGAATGACAGATTCATGATATGTCAGCGCCCCGGTCACAAAGCACGTGGACTTCTGTGGGAGTTTGTCGGCGGAAAGGTTGAAGCAGGTGAATCAAAGGCTGATGCACTTATTCGTGAATGCCGTGAGGAGCTTGACATCACTGTGTCCGTGCAAGATGTTTTCACCGAGCTTACCCATGTTTATCCCGATCTGACGGTACATCTGACTCTGTTCAATTCCGAAATCACAGAAGGTGAACCAAAGCTTCTTGAACATAACGATCTTAAATGGATAACCGTTTCGGAGATAGATAATTACGACTTTTGTCCTGCCGACGAAGAAATTCTTGAATTACTTAAAAACAGGTGAATTTATGGTTCGTGAAATTATGAAAGACCCGCTTTTTCTTGGCAGAAAATCAGAAAAAGCAACAGCTGAAGACATTCCTGTGGGTCAGGACCTGCTGGACACTCTCAACGCACACAAGGATGAGTGCGTTGGCATGGCTGCCAATATGATAGGCGTTTTAAAGCGCATTATAGTCTTTGACTGCGACGGCGTTTACATGGTGATGTACAATCCCGAGATAATAAAATCCGCCGACCCTTACAGATGCGAGGAAGGCTGTCTTTCTCTTGCAGGCAAGCGACCGACAAAGCGCTTCAAATCCATAAAAGTACAGTATCAGAACAGTGATTTTGCCGTGAGGGTCAAGACCTTTACAGGCTGGACAGCCCAGATAATACAGCATGAAATAGACCACTGCAACGGAATTATTATTTAAAGAGAAAAAAGGAATCATGGGGATATTAAGCAGAAATTATCTTTCCGACAAGGGGATGTTATTTTGAAAAAGAATAATAAGCCGTTTTCAAAGCCTGTTGCCATACTGCTGTTGTTGCTTTCCGTTGCAGGCGCCATAGGTCTGATATTCCTTTTTAATTCTCCCGCTCTGCAGCCTTTTCGTGACAGTCTTATTTTCACTCTTATTATCAGACTCCTGATTTCGGGTGCTGTTGTTTATTTTGTCTGGTTTGCAAAAGAAAAGCCCACTCCTGCAGGACGGATTATCACAAGCCTTATTCTGCTTGCAATATGGCTCCCGCTGATTGTTTCTTCAAATCGGACTCTGCTGTTTATTGACACGGTCATTCTTTGGATTTTCATTGTATACATGCTGTATCTGTTTCTTACTTACAATAAGATATACACTGTCATCTATCTCTCGACTGCCTGGTTTGGTCTTGCAGTATTCATGTCGCTGGAGGACTACAGATTTATAAACAATCCCGGCGGTATTCATTTCTGGCAGATACCATTGATTCTCGGATTAGTAGCTGCCGTATTTTTTGCTATTGCTTTCAGATGGAACAGTATTCCAGAGATAATCGGTTATTCTGTTATTGCCTTTTTCTTCACATTCTGTCTTGTATGGAGCACAGCCTGCAATCTCAATTACGCATTCGACACCTCTGAGCCTGAGGAATATATGGCTGTTATCGAGGAAATGGAAATCGACTCAGGTTATCGCAGACCCACCCGCTATAAACTCATGCTTGATATAGGTGGCGAGTCCGTCGAGCTCAACGTTTCCCAGTCTGAATATCACTCATATAATATCAGCGATAAATTCCCTGTAAAAATGTATCAGGGTGCTTTTGATGACCCTTATTATATCTCAGGAAATATGTAGCAGATAATTAAAACAGCTCCCTTAAGGGAGCTGTTTTAATTATATTGTATAAATTTCTTCTGTTATATATTTCGTCGGTACTTTTTCCGTACACCAGACATCATTCTCCGTTATGCCGAAAACCGCTCCATCCTCATACAATTTCCCTGCGGCAATTTTCAGCACAACAGGTGTACCTCTTCTCCATCGGCTGGCAGACAGCCACGCCTTTTTCATATCTTCCTGCATATGTACAGCATGGCGTTTCATTTTAAGTACAGCTCCGCTTTCTTTTATCAATCCAAGGGCTTCGCAAGTGGTACCGTGATAGAGAAATTCGGGTGGTTTTCTGTATTCCATTTCGGGTATCACCCAGGGCACAGAATGTCCCTGACATGCCTTTATCATTGTTTTATCATCGCTGAAACGATATCGTCCTTTTTCATCATTTGCAACGATTTCTTCAAGAGTATGAATATCCAGTTTATATTTTCCTTCTTCGTTTATCCCCCTGATAAGCTGCTCTGTGCTCACCCAGCCGTGAATATCCATTTCAAGACCGATTTTCTCAGGTCTGTGTCGCAAAAACTGACAAATATGTGCCGATAATCTGTCATTCATTCCCCAGTGCTCCTTTCAAAAACTGCACGTTTATTATACCACAATGCGGTTATTCATTACAATGCTGTATCTTGACACCACGCCTTAAAAAGAATATTATCTGATATAGAATATTATTGGAGTGTGTAAAATTATGGCTAAAAAACTCACATTGCAGGAAAAGCTTGAAAGAAAACATTTCAAAAAACCGCCTTCACTTCTTTACAGACCCATCATCAGAATATACTACATGATGTGCAGAAAGAAGCTGGGTATTAAATTCATATATAATGTAAAGCCAGGCAAGGATAAGAAGCCTTTTGTTCTTGTAAGCAATCACGCATCCCGTGTTGACTATCTTTATACCGCTCCCGCCTGTCTGCCACGCAGAATCAATTACGTTGTGGGATACAACGAATTTTTCCGTTCCCACTTAAAGGGAATCCTTTCTATAGGTCAGGCTATCCCCAAGCGCAACTTCACTCCCGACGTCCATGCAATAAAGGAAATCAAGCGCATTATTAATTCCGGCGGCAATGTCTGCTTCATGCCCGAGGGTATGAGCTCCATTTCAGGAGGAAATCAGCCCTGTGCCCTCGGCGGCGGAAAACTGCTGAAAAACCTCGGTGTAACCGTTTATTACACCAAGATCAAAGGCGGATATATGACCAACACCAAGCACTGTCTTGATGAACGTCCCGGTAAGGTTGAAATAACGGTTGATAAACTCTTTACCCCCGAAGATCTTGCATCCATGACAGCTGACGAGATTCAGGACAGGATGAATGAAGCTCTGTATCACGACGATTATCTCTGGAACATTGATGCAAGAGTCAGATACAACGGCAAGGGTGAAATGGCAAAGAATCTCTCCGATATGCTCTACCTCTGCCCTAAATGCGGCAGGATGCACACCATGGTTTCCGAATGGAATATTATAAGATGCTCCGAATGCGGCAACGGTGCTAAGGTCAATGAATATTACGATCTCATTCCCCTTGACGAAAGCTGTGTTATTCCTCAGACTATCCATCACTGGTACAAGCTTGAACGTGAAAAGGCACGTGAGGAGGTCAGAAATCCCGATTTTGTCTTCTCTGAACACGTAAAACTGGGCACCTTGCCAAAGTACAAACTGCTTAAAAATCAGGCAACATCTATAGTTACAGGCGAAGGTACTCTTACACTTTCACGTAACGGACTTGTTTTTGAAGGAACAAACGACGGACAGCCATTCACTTTCAGATTACCCACAAGCTCTGTTCCTACTTACGGAATGTGCACCGATATCACTCGTTTCTACACCTTCTATAACGGTGAATTCTTTGAATTCTATCCTGAGCGCAATGATACCATGCGCTGGTTCCATTTAACCGAGGAGCTTCACCGTGAAAACGGCGGCAAATGGGTCGATTGCTATAAGGATTACGAATGAGGTAATAATCATGTCTGATATTCTGAATATTATAAGCGCACGCCACAGCTACAGAGGCAGGTACAAGGATACGCCCGTGCCGAGGGAAGATCTTCAGAAAATAATGCAGGCAGGTCTTGATGCACCCTCAGGCTGCAACAAACAGACCACCAGCCTTATTGCAGTTGATGACCCCACTCTCCTTTCTGACCTTAAGGCACTTATCGATCCTCCCATTGCAGAAAGTGCGCCTGCTTTCATATGCGTTCTGACCCGGAAAATCATTGCATACAGGGACAGAACATATTACATACACGATTATTCCGCAGCCATTGAAAATATGCTCCTTGCAATCAAGTCACTGGGCTATGAGAGCTGCTGGTATGAGGGACATATTACCGATGTGGACAACATAGGCAGAAAGCTTGCTGACCGCCTTGGTGTTCCCGAGGATTATGATCTTGTGTGTGTTCTTCCCGTGGGTATTGCAGAAGATGAAGTCCTTTCTCCAAATAAAAAACCTTTTGAAGACCGTGCATGGTTCAACGGCTTCAGGAAATAAGGAGATAAAAATGAAAAAAAGTATAAAAACAATATGTATCCTGCTTTCAGTTGTGCTTATTCTTTTCCTTCTCCCTTCCTGCAAGGTACAGCATTTCAGCGAAAGCGACATTTCTTCGTGGGCAAATAAAAACATCGGTAAGAATGTTGTAATCAGCAAGGATTATATCGAGCGTCCTTCTTCTGACGAAGGCTACACCGATCGTGTATGGACTGCATATCTTAAAGACAGACCCGATATGAAGTTTGAAATTATAAGTCACGAATACTGGGGTGCGGAGTCCGTCACCCATTCCATCGAAACCACCTACGGCTATATTTACGGCAAATATTACTTTGATGAATATCTGCTGAATAATACCACTGACTTTGTCCCCAGATACACCGAGCCCGTAACATATGATTACTATCTTACTGCCGATTTTTCTGACAGAGATGACCTCTCTGATGTAATTGATCAGGCAGAAGAAATAAGCAAATTCATGATTGCAAATGACATCGACGATTTTGTCAGATTCACTGTCAAATACGATGATATTCTTGCATCTGTAAAGGAAACTGATGTCATCGAAAACACAGGCTGCTCGGCATCTCTTGACGATTTTGAGGAAACACTTCTTACAGAATATGCCCTTTACGCAGCTGATTATCGTCTTGACCTTGATGAATTTTCATATGAGGAGCTTTGCGAAGCAGTCGAAAAGCATGGCCGCACATTTGAATTCATATATCCTGAAGGCGGCGGTACAACCTCATTCGATGTTTCATTGAGCCGCTTCGGGTACGGAATGTCTTTCGGATGTCTTTATGAAATGCTTTACACTCATGGCTATCCTGTCTATGGAACTGTCGATCATTATCATTTTGAAGGTATCGACGGCAGCACCTATGTTTTCTCCTATAAATTCAATAATTATGAATACGAAAATGGTGAGGTTGGATATTACTATGTCAAGGACAGTCGTAAATATCCCATGGATTACTATTTCTACAATCATCTGAAGAGTGATTTTGTCAAGGAAATATGCGGTTACAGCTTTGAGGAAATCTGATAAAAGCTCCCCCTTCGGGGAGCTTTTTCAATGCACTTTAATCTTGATATTGAATATCAAATAATTTATAATTCTTCTTACAGCGTTTTCAGGAGGTGCTGCATGCATACATTTATTGCATACATCAGAATCATATGGTTTTTTATTTCTACCATTCCCGATTTAAGACGTGCAAAAAAGCTTAAGAAAAAGGGTGACGAAGGATATATAAAATTCCTCAACAGACAGTTTGACCGTGCCATGATAAAAATACCGAAAATTCTCGGTGTCACATTCACTGTCACAGGTGAGGAAAATATACTCCGTGACCAGGCTGCCATCTATGTCAGCAACCACCAGAGTTATCCCGACCCTGTTTTCATATTCAAGCCCATGGGCTTTATCTGCCCTGTTCTCTGCAAAAAGGAAGTACAGAAAATTCCCATTGTTGCACCGTGGCTGAAAGTTTTTGACTGCGTTTTCATCGACCGTGAAGATGCGAGAAGCTCTGTGCAGAGCCTAAAGGAAGCTGCAGAGATTGTAAAAGAGGGTAAATCCATGATCATATTCCCCGAAGGCACAAGAAGCTTTGGAAATGAACCGGGTGAATTCAAATCAGGTGCTTTCAAGATTGCGGAAAAGACACGTGTCCCCATAATCCCCGTAAGACTGCACAATGCCTGCGATGTTATGCGCAGAGGAAGCGGTCGTCTGCGCAAGGCAAATATCAGAATAGATTATCTTGAGCCTATAGATATTTCGGAAATGTCAAGAACTGAGATACGTGAGCTTCCCGAAAAGCTTCACGCTCTCATAGCAGAAGGAATCAAAGGAGAATAAGATGCTTAGAAAATTCGGAATTTCAGAAGAGCTTATCGCAATGGCAGCGGAAGTTGAAGAAAGTCTTTCAGACCGTTTCGCCGAAATCGATAAGACCACACAGTACAACCAGCAGAAGGTTCTTTCTGCATTTATCGGCAACTATGTTACAGAGAGCATGTTTGCCGCATCCACAGGCTACGGCTACGGCGACAGAGGCAGAGATGTGCTCGACAGAGTTGTTGCTGATACATTCGGCACTGAGGATGCCCTCATACGTCACAATTTTGTAAGCGGAACTCATGCTCTTACCGTTGCACTTTTCGGTTTGCTCAGACCAAACGACACAATGCTCTGCGTTACAGGCATTCCCTATGACACACTTCAGGGTGTTATAGGCATTCGTCCTTCAAACGGCTCTCTTGCTGAGTTCGGTGTAAATTACAGACAGATTGATCTTGTTGACGGAAATGTTGATCTTGAGGCAATTCCCTCTCAGATAACTCCCGATGTCAAGATGGTATACATTCAGCGCTCAAGAGGCTATACCCTCCGCCCTTCTCTCTCTGTTGCTCAGATAGAGGAAATCGGAAAAATTGCAAAAAGTGTGCGTGAGGATGTTCTCGTTGTTGTCGACAACTGCTACGGCGAGTTTGTTGAAACAGCAGAGCCTCTTAATAATGTTGATATCATAGTCGGTTCTCTTATAAAAAATCCCGGCGGCGGAATTGCTCCCACCGGCGGTTACATAGCAGGCAAGGAAAAGTATGTTGAGATGTGCTCCTATCGCCTGACAACTCCCGGCACTGGCAAGGAGGTCGGCTGTACTCTCGGCAACAACCGTGCTCTGTTCATGGGCTTCTTCAATGCTCCCCATGTAACAGGCGAAGCACTCAAGACTGCTGTATTCTGCGCAGGTCTTTTCGAGAAGCTTGGATACACCTGTTCTCCCTCTTCTCTTGAGTCAAGACATGATATTATCCAGTCTGTTATCATGGGCTCACCGGAGCCTCTCATCGCTTTCTGCAGAGGTATTCAGAGCGGTTCACCTGTCGATGCAAATGCAGCTCCCGAGCCCTGGGATATGCCGGGCTATGACAGCCAGGTAATCATGGCTGCAGGCGCATTTACTCTCGGTGCTTCCATCGAGCTTTCTGCCGATGCTCCTCTGCGTGAGCCTTTTGCTGTATGGATGCAGGGCGGTCTTAATTACCATTCCGCAAAGGTGGGTATCCTTTTAGCTGCTCAGAAGGTTCTGGATCTGAAATAAAAGACAGGAGTACATAATGCAGAATACGCACAAATCCGATTCTACGGAACAGACACAGGCCGAAGAACATATTGTTTCTTTGGTTGAACAGAAGCTCGGTTTTACTCTGAAGAAAAACCACAAGCTTTATCTTGCGGATAACTCATATACATATATACAGCCCGATTTTTTCTCTGAAGAGCATAATATTATCGGCGAGATATTTTCTCACATCGGCAAACCCAAAAAAGCTCAGAACAATAAGATATCAAACGATATTCTGAAAATGCTGGTCTATGAGAAGGTAACCGATAAGCAGTACCGAAAAATTATTGTCGTCTGTGACATGGACGAACTAACCAATTTATGTGGTTTATCTGTTCTGGCGGAAACCATCCGTCAGTTTCAGATAGAGCTTATGTACATCGAAATAGACGAAGATCTGCGAAATAAATTACTGGCTGCTCAGAAGCGTCAGAAAATGGTCAATGAATAAAAACAGCACCACCGAAAAATCGGTGGTGCTGTTTTTACGCCTCCATCATTCCGATAACCAAAATCCCCAGATTGTCAGAATAAATCTTCTCAAACTGCGTAATCGGCAGAGGATTGACTCCCACTCCGCACTCTATTGTATAGCCCGGTCGGTTGAAATCCTGAATGAACCAGTCCTTATATCCTGCATAGCCTGAGCTTTCGGGAGTTATTTCCAGCAGATATCCCGATGCGTCACTCATCTTCTCACCTATCTCAAGAGATCTCGGAGGCTCGAAACCTGAAAATTTCCAGTAGATTATCTCTCCCTGAGTATGATATGCAAGAATCAGCTCAGGAGCAATATTCTGGGTGAAATCAAAAATTGCCTGGGCTTCGGGCTCTGTCAACGGTGCATAGCCAACAAAATCTCTTGGTGCAGGAGATTTAAACCCTTGAGAATACTTTATTTCTCTTGCCCTTTCCCATTCCGCTGGAAACTGCAGATTCAGATCTCTTCCCGCTATGTTCGCTTTCCATCCCTTCGGGAACGGAATATTGGGATATCGCAGTGCAATATTCCGAGCCTGAAGGTAATAATTCCCGCTGCTGAGAAATCCTGTAACAAGGTCTGCTCCGTCAGGGTTTACCATTGGGGTGATGTACAGTGTGCATCTTGAAAACAGCATCCGTGCAGGGACATCATATATTCTGCCGCCTCTTGAATAGCTTTGCGCATATTCTTCCAGAAACCTGAAAAGAACAGGTGTTGTTATCCATTCATTTGCGTGTATTGCTGCGCTGTAGTATACACGAACAGGTCCATTTCCCATTTTCAAAGTATATATCGGCTTCCCCATTACACTTTTTCCTATATCTGAAAGAGTAATAAACGGATACCTTGCATTAAGTCCTTCTGCAGTATATCTCACAAGCTCCGACGTCCAGCGAATATCGGTTGCTGTGACATCAAATCCCAGCGGTACTGTTATTCTTTCTCCTATTCTCAGAGCCATAGGGTCAATACCCGGATTTGCAGTGATTATTGCATTTACATCTGACCTGTGACGCCTTGCAATTCTGTACAACGTATCTCCCTGAGCTATTGTATGAACGGTATAGCCTTTCAGATACTGCTCAAGCGCTGTCATGGTACCCATACCCGCTATTCCATCAGGCACAAGCCCTCTGCTTCGCTGAAATTCAATCACTGCATTTCTCGTCTTAACACCAAATATACCGTCTGTGTTTCCTTCATAAACGCCTGCTCTCTTAAGTGCAAGCTGAAGCATTTCAACTCGTACTCCTCTGCTGCCGATACTGAGATTCATCAGTTCTCCTCCAAATCAAATTTAATTATAAAACAACCTTGCTTAATTAATTTCTTTAAGCAAGGTCTGTTATTATAATATGCACTTTTCAGTTTGCTGTTGCTTACCTCATTATACTTAGTGACAAATGAAAATTCACAAAAATGTTAGATTTTTATTCTTTTGGCTAATCTTCTGTTAAATTGACGTTTAATGTTGAACAGAATTTGCCCCTGTGATATAATTATCACGCAGGTTTAGCTGTGTGTTTCTCCACCGGTGAAGTACACAGACGTTAAAAACCAGATGCTGAAAGGAAGGATTATTAATGTCCAAGGTAGTCAGTAATTTCGAGCACGGCCCAATAGGCATCATTGCGCTTAAAAGCTGTGCAGCCCACGCAGAAGCTGTAAACACTTATCTCTGCAATCTCCGCGGAGAAAATCCGAAAGAGGTCAGTTACCTCATCGATATCGAACAGCCCCGTTTCCAGAACGGCGAAGGCAAGATCAAGATCAAGGAATCTGTTCGTGGTAAGGATATCTACATCCTTGCAGATATCGGCAACTACAGCTGCACATATCCCATGTTCGGATATGAAAATCACATGAGCCCTGATGAGCATATGCAGGATATCAAGCGTACACTTTCCGCTATCGGCGGCAAGGCAAACCGTATCACTGTTGTTATGCCTCTTCTCTACGCTTCCCGTCAGCACAGACGTAAGGGCAGAGAATCCCTCGACTGCGCAATGGCACTTCAGGAGCTTGAAAGACTGGGTGTTTCCACAATCATCACTTTTGATGCTCACGACCCCAACATCCAGAACGCAATCCCCAACACTTCTTTTGAAAACATCTATCCCACATACAACATCCTCAAGGCTCTCCTCAAGAAGGAAGGTAATGTCTTCAACAAGGACAACCTTATTGTTATCAGCCCTGATACAGGAGCTATGGACAGAGCTATCTACTATGCAAACGTTCTTGAGCTTGATGTCGGTATGTTCTATAAGCGCCGTGATCATTCCAGAGTTGTCAACGGTAAGAATCCTATCGTTCAGCACGAATATATCGGTCGTGACCTCACCGGTATGAGTGCTCTCATCGTTGACGATATGATCGCTTCCGGCGAGTCTGTTCTTGATATCATCGAGAACCTCCAGACAAGAAACGTCGACAAGATCTTCGTTGCTGCAACCTTCGGTTTCTTCACCGCAGGTGTTGCAAAATTCAGAAAGTACTACGACGAAGGCAAGCTCACCGGTGTATACTGCACCAACGGCTCCTACATTCCCGAGGAAATCCTTAACGAACCCTGGTTTGAGTGTGCAGACATTTCCAAGTTTATCGCAAAGCTTATGCACACCCTCAATCACGACGAGTCTATCTCTCCCCTCCTCAATGCAAACCACAGAATCCGCAAGCTTCTTGAAAACGACAAGAAGAACAAATAAGTAATATCCTCAATCCCTGTGAAATTTTAATTTTATAACTTTTTCTGTTCGCTCCCGATGTTTTTGCCCGACATCGGGAGCTTTTATTTTTTGAATGATAAAAAGAAAAACCTGACACCGAAGTGTCAGGTTTCTGGAGCGGAATACGAGGCTCGAACTCGCTACCTCCACCTTGGCAAGGTGGCGCTCTACCAGATGAGCTAATTCCGCATCTCTTGTCAACAAAAGATATTATAGCATGTTTTCTCGCAATGTCAATGGGTAAATTTAATTTTTTGATATTTATTTTAAAAACATCAATCAGTTTGTGTACATTCCGTAAATTCACGTTTTTTATATTGACACACTCAATCTAACACGTTAGACTATAAACGCAATCTAACTTATTAGACCAAAGGAGAATAATTTATGGAAACATATAAACTGTTTGAAGCTGAATTTCGTCTGATGACTCTCATCTGGGAGCGTGAGCCTATTCCGTCTCCGGAGCTTACTAAGCTTTGCGAGGAGCAGTTCGGATGGAAGAAGTCTACTACATACACCCAAATCAAAAGACTTAGTGAGCGTGGATTTCTTGAGAACAAAAATACAATAGTAAGCGCACTGGTCAAAAAAGAGCAGGTTGAACGCTTTGAGAGCGAAACAGTTGTAAATGACCGTTTTGAAGGCTCATTGCCGAGATTTTTAACAGCATTCCTCGACAGCAAACCTCTCTCCGAAAAGGAACTCAACGAATTAAGGGAGATAATCGACCGATACAAGGAGGGATAAATATGTCTGAGTTATTCGGTTCTGTACTTGAAATGAGTTTGTGGGCAAGCATTGCCGCAGTTATAGTAATAATCGTGCGGTTGTGTCTGAAAAATCAACCAAAAGTTTTTTCCTACATGCTGTGGAGTATCGTCTTTTTCAGACTGCTTTGCCCCCTCAGCATATCCGTTCCGGTTACAGTTCATACACCGCATAATATCTCCGATAAAGCAGCGCAAGCAGACGCATTTGAAATACCGGAAACAGATACAAAAGAAACAACAGCAGAAAACATGATAATTCCTTCCATATCCGAGACTCATGTCGCTTACGAAAAAGAAAAACGCCCTGATTATTTAACACTTTTGTCAGCAAACTGGCTTATAGGACTTTCCTTTGTCGCCTTATGGGGCATATACTCATACATCGCATTAAAACGGCATATTAACACTGCGCTCCCGATCCAGCGTGGAATATACGAAAGTGATAGGATAAGTAATGCCTTTGTATTTGGTGTTATTTATCCAAAGATATATATTCCCTCAGGGCTGCACAAAAAGCAAAAAGAACTTATAATCAGTCATGAGAAAGCACATCTGCGTCGGTTTGATCATTTAATTAAGCTCACCGCATACATTACTTTGATGATCCATTGGTTCAACCCTTTGATATGGCTGTGTTTTGAGTTGATGTGCAGGGATATGGAGCAATCCTGTGACGAGACAGTTATAGGTAAACTCGACCGACACAGCACAGCTGAATACTGTGAAGCACTGATCACACTTAATGTCAGAAGATCTTATCCTGCCCCCACCTTCTCTGAGAACAATACAAAGAAAAGGATAGCGAATATTGTGAATTATAAAAAGCCTAAATTCGCCGTACTTACCGTAATCACGGTACTATGTACCATATTTTTCTGCGCCTGCAGTATAGATATAACTATAGATGACAAAAACACAGAACACATTGAATCCGATGTCAGTATTATATCCATTGATGAAAAATATTCTCACCTCGTATCCTCCGAAGCTCCTCTTTACATCGAAATAGAGGACGGTACAGCTATTGTACGGTACTGTATGCGCAGCTACATCGGCACCCTGTATATTCCCGGAGATTACAACGGTGTACCTGTTATGACCATCGGAGAATCGGCCTTTTGCGGCTGCAGCGGCATAGATACAGTTCTCATTCCCGACACTGTGACAAGAATAAGAGAATATGCCTTTGCCGACTGCACAAACCTCTCAAATGTTACTTTTCCCGAAACACTGATAAAGATAGACGACTCTGCATTCAGCGGTTGTGCATCCATCACAAGTGTTACTATGCCCGAAAAGCTCAGATATGTCGGCGCACACGCCTTTGAAAACTGTGTCAGACTACAGTCTGTTAAAGTTTCCGGTGGTATTACCTCTCTTGAGGAAGGCACCTTCAGCGGCTGTTCCATGCTTAGAAATATCGATCTGGGCAACAGTATAACCTCAATAGGTGCTTATTGTTTTTCCGGCTGCAAGTCGCTTTATGAGATTGAATTCCCTCTTACACTTTGTAAACTTTATGACAGAGCTTTCTATAAATGCTCAAATCTTAAAGAAGCCAACGGTATTGATTACATCGGTTACTTCGGAGCTGAAGTTTTTGATGGCTGTCCCTTTGATTTTGAGCAATAAAAGCCATATACACAAAAAGCCTCCGCTGAAAGCGGAGGCTTTAAAAGTATTAGTCGTTGGTGTAAGGAAGAAGTGCAACGTGTCTTGCGCGCTTGATAGCAGTGGTAAGCTGTCTCTGATGATGTGCGCAGGTACCGGTTACTCTTCTGGGAACGATCTTAGCTCTCTCGGACATGTACTTGCGGAGCTTTGCTACGTCCTTGTAATCGATGTTGGTGATACCGTCCATGCAGAATGCACAGAACTTTTTACGACCTTTGCGGCCGCCGCGGCGGTCAGGTCTCTCGGGTCTGTCAGCCATTTCACAGAACTCCTTTCATATGATTATAATAAGATAATTTTAAGTTTAGAACGGCAGATCATCATCTACAATAGGAGTAAAATCCTCAGATGCGCCGTTGGAGAATGAAGCAGGCTGCTCATTTACAGTGTTGTTGCTGTAATTGTTATTGCTGTAGCCTGTGTTCTCGGAAGAATAGGAATCACGCTTTCCTTCTGCGAAGTAGACATTGTCTGCTACTACTTCCCATGTTCTGCGCTTATTTCCATCCTTATCTGTATAGCTGCCGGTCTGAATGGAGCCTTTTACTGCTACCTGCTGACCTTTGTGGAAATACTTCCCGACAAACTCAGCTCTCTGACGCCATGCAACTATATCAATAAAATCGGTTACTCTCTCAGCACCGTTTGCCTGAAAATCTCTTTCAACAGCGAGAGAAAAACGAGCGACCGAAACGCCGGAGGATGTTGTTCTCACTTCGGGGTCAGCTGTAAGCCTGCCCATAAGAATAACAGTATTAAGCATACATTTTCCTCCTTATTCCTCGATGTTGACGATCATGGAACGAAGAACACCATCGGTGATCTTGTAGATACGATCGAGCTCTGCGGGGAATTCGGGCTCAGAAGTGAAGTTGAAGATTACATAGTAACCAGTTCTCTGCTTCTGAATCTCGTAAGCGAGTTCACGCTTGCCCCAGACAGTCACCTCGTTCATCTCACCGTTTGCTTCGATAAGATCCTGGAACTTCTTGACAACTGCCTCGATGCCTTCTTCGTCGAGCTTGCAGGATACGACGAGAATGGACTCGTACTTTGCTTTTGCCATTTTTTGCACCTCCTTCTGGACATATGACCCCTTTTTCCGGGGTAAGAAGATATATGCTGTAACGGGATTCACCCGAAACGCAACGAAAATATTATAACAGTATGATCCGAAAATGTCAACAAAATATTGTATCTGTTTTTAACCGAACAACTCAATCAAATATCCCCTGCATCTTTTTAAGCTGTTCGGCTGTATAGCTTACTGCAAGTGTATCATTTTCCCTGCCGGGTGTAGGCATTGAGAAGTACAGTTTCATATCACTGTCGCTTACATATCCATAGGATGAATTTTCAGGAATAAACACAAGGGTCTCCTTTGCGGCAAGCCTGTCCTGAGAAGAGAAGATCATTATTTCCGTGTCCTCTCCCCCAAGTCTGAAACCTGAATGAATATATCCGCTTTCATCAATCTTGTCCTTACCTGAACAGAACACAAGCAGATACTCTCCCGGTTTAATAACCGTCCCCTCAGGAAAGCTCCATTTATCAATATTTTCAGGGTTGTCCGTCATTGTATATCCTGTCAGGTCAACGGTTTCCTCAGTGTTGTTGTAAAGTTCAATCCAATCGTTATAATCGCCTTCGCAATCATAGATTATGGATTTGTTTCGTGTCATATATTCGTTGATTCTTACAGACACCACTTCATATTCAAGGCTGTCAAGATCATCAGAGCCTGAACCTGAATTAGGACCTCCCGGTGTGGGTGTTGACATCCACACAAGCTTATTGTCAAGAACTCCGTAGGAAACATTACTTCCTCCGGCAGGTACGGTTATCATGTTCATGATATTGCTCATGCTGTCGGAAAGATAAATTGTTTCTCCCAAAGACGAAAGAGCAAAATTGGTATGCAGAATTCCGTTTTCATCCTTGCCTGTCAGACGTGACATATAAACCAGGACATACTCACCCGGTTCAATTTTGAGATCTTCAATAAGGAATTTATCAAGCTTGTCAGGATTATCACTGAGATAAAAACCCGAAAGATCAAATACTGAATCACTGGCATTAAAAAGCTCGATCCAGTCATAATATCTGCCGTTTGCACCCGGTGCCACGGTGCTGTTGTCAGTCATTACCTCGTTGATTCTCACTGAGGTATCCCATGCAGGCTTGACGACCGCATCCACTGCTTCCTCTTCCTTTCCTCCTGCATTGCAGGTGGTGATGAAAAGAGTCAGAAATACAAGCAGAAGCAGCAATGCACCGATAATATATTTCTTCTCAACTGATTTTGTCTGTTTTTTTATTTCCTCAAGGGTAAATTTAGCCATTATTTATTCTCCCTTATTCCGCTCCGTTCAGCTTTCTGAACTGTTCTGTCCATTTGGCAAGCTCACCGGTTACCCAGTTGTACTGCCAGTCATTATCATACTCACGGAATTTACATTCTATTATCATTACAAGCATTCTGTACAGTTTTCCGTACATCATGCGAATTTCTTCATTTACGGTACAAGCTGTCATGCCGTAACCCTGCATATAGGCTTCTTTCTGATGCTCGAAAGAGGAAAAATCATGCTCTGCAAGGTTGTCCGCCCACATCGCTCTTTCCCAGTCTATAATGCCGGTTATCTCACCATTTTCAATGAAAATATTTCCATCCCACATATCCCAGTGAATAAGGCTTGGTATTTTTACTTCAAGAAGCGGAGCACTGTATTTCACTGTCATTTCCCATAAATCTTCGTAGGATATGCAGCGAAGATCTGTTCCGTTGCTTATTCCGTCATCCAGGACGCCACGAATTATGTAAAGCAACGCATCACGCCATGTACTGAATTTCCGACAGCTTTCAGGATGCAGACCAAAGCTTTTCCCTTTTATTCCATGAAGTTCTCTGCTGTATTTTCCAAGCTTTTTTCTTATCTCTTCATTACAGCTTTCACTCAGGTCACTGCGTATTTCCGAAAGAGGACGACCGCTTACCTTTTCCATGAAAAAGTAAGGCGATGAGCAGATTTCACAGGATAAATCCACATATAGAATTTTAGGAACGGGCACAGAGGTTTTTTCTTTCACAAGACGCATGATTTCAACCTCGGTTACCATCATATCCTTTTCGCACTTCATAAGCCTTGCTGTGTCAGATGGTGCTGTTTTCAGAACAACTTCCCTGTCTTTGAGCTTAATTATGTAAACTGCATTGCAGAACCCTCCGTCAGGTTCATACACATCATCCAAACTGATGCTTTCACCAAACGCACGGTATACCATTTCGCAGATTTTTTCAAAGCTCTGTCGGTTTTTCGTAGCCGCATTCATGGAATACACCTCAAATTTAATATTACCATAATAATAGAAAAAAAACAAGACACGAGGCAAAAAAGCCCCGTGTCAATAAAGTTTTTACCTATGCGCTTACAGTCAGTCTTTCCAGCGGCTTTCCCATAGCCCAGTGCTCACAGTATACCTTCGTACACTTATCGAATCTTGCAAACTGCTTTTTTGCTTCATTCTCATCTCCGTAAACCTTCCAGCAGCCTACAGTTTTATATCCGTCTGCCTTATTTTCAATAAACCCGCTTACATCTTCGGGAGGATAGCCGAGGAACAGCCCGATTTCATGAGGAAAATCGTCACTTTCCTTCAATCTGCGTCTGAGATGTGCAACGCACTTTTCAGGATTTTCACAGCAGTATCCTCTTTCTCTGAGCAGTCTGCAGGCGGTGCTGTTCTGAAGATCACGAATCAGCTTTGACGGCCTGAAAACATATATAAGCGCTCTGTTATCTGTATACCTCAGCGGCTGTACACGTATCCCCTTCTTTGTCAGACGTTCATTGAGTTTTCTCATTTCATTCTGCACGTCTTCTTTGTTTTCAAAGGGACATGTAAACATATTCCCTGTCTTTAATCCTGCAAGTGTAGGTGAACAATGTCTTACAACCATTTCTTCTTTCATATAATCACCTCGCATAGTTAGCCGCAGCTAACCGTGAGTTCTTAAAATCGGTTAGCTTCTGCTAACCTCATGTATATGATACATGATAAGCCTGTATTTGTCAATAGATCCCTATACAATTATTCCCACTTCTGTAAATTATAATCACACTATGTACAAAAGCGATATGTGATGCTATAATTGTATTATTATATATTATTGGAGCGATTTATTTGAACAGCAAAAGTACAATTCAGATAATTCATGGACTTGACAACGGCGAATATTCAGACCCTTTTCAGGTCAGATCCGTAATAAGCAAAAACGGAATGCGTCCCGATTCCTTTGCAGAACGCTTCTGGCGTGTTTTGCACTCAGTATCCCTCTGCCCTCTTGCAGAAAAATACATATCGGGCGGTGCACAGGAATTCAGTAGTTCCCTGCCTGAAGCGCTGCGTGATGCGTGGAGCAAATTCCCTGCCGCCGATTCAGGTGTTATTTCTGCCGTAGATTTTCTCTGGAGCACCTGCGTCAACAAACCAATCTGCAGGCCATGCCGATGCAAGGACCGCATCATCACTTTCCTTGCCGAATGTACCGAAGGCGATCCTGTAAAAGCACGCAATGCGGCAAAACGCAATGTATCAAACTGGCTTACCGACAAACAGCCCACAGACCGTGAAACATATATTAAACTTTGCTATGCTCTTGGTCTTCGTACTGTTGGCACAGATTCACCTGAGGCGAAATATAAGAATGCAAACCGTTTTCTTTCCCTTGATTGTGCCCAGAATCCTCTTCACCTGAGCGATGCCGAGGAAGCAATCCATTATTTCTGTCTCAAATACCCTTTAGGACACGAGTTATCGGCAGATGAAGATTACGACGGAGCCGCAAACTACAGATATGCACTTTCTCTCATTGAAAAAATCGGAACTGTAGAAATAAAAAGTGATGACAGCTGGATGTTCACTGCAGAAGCCCGTAATCAGACAGACCTTGCACGCACCGAAGAGGACATACTTTCCTATGCTCAGTCATGCCGCACCCATGACAGTGACGAATACTACACTGCAAAATGCGTTCTGAAAGATTTCATTTCCGCATATGAAGATGATCTTTCAATCAGTGTTCACAGTGAGAAAAGACATTCAAAGATCAGAAAGGACGATGCACGGCGTATTATTTCAGCTTTTGAAAATCTGGACTGCGATATTTCTGCACTCGATGATCTGCGCTCTGATAATCTGAGTCTTGCTGATATTCTGTATGCTTCAGGCATTGCCAATGAATGTATTTCGGGATTACGTCCTGTAAACCGCACCATTGTACTTCTCTGTCTTCTGGCTCAGAATTGCGGTGCAATATTCAATCCCGATCAGGTTGATATCATTCCCACCGATGATTTTACCGATATACGAAGCTTCAATGAATTCTTCAGATTGCTCAACGCCACTCTTGAAGACTGCTCCATGGCTGCAATCAATCCACGCAGAAGGTTTGATTTTATTATTCTTTATTCCTATTTCCTTTTCAGCCGTGATGCAATGATGGGTGAACTGAGCGATGCATTTTCTCTTTATCTGTCCCGTGCCATCGAAAGGCTTACCACATAGAAAAAACCATCAGTATCAGAAGATACTGATGGTTTTTATTATGATTCAAGGAAATTGAGGAGTGCTTCTCTCATATCATCCGCAGAACGGAAACGCTTTGTCGGGTCTGCATTGCAGGCCCGTGCAATAATTGCTCCAAGCCGAGGTCCGCAATGTGCAGGCAGCGGCAGCGGTTCACCCTTTAATCTTCGCTGTTCTGCCATCGCTTTGTCTGTTTCGGTAACGGGCATCGGATCTGCCGGAAGAAATGGCTCTCTGTCATTGTTCAGAAGTGTGTACAAAGTCATTCCCAGAGAGAAAATGTCAACAGAATTGTTATATGCTTTTTTCTGCTTGTTTTCTATAAGACCTGACAGGACCTCAGGCGCCATATATGAACGTGATCCAACAACAGTTGCTTCAACCTTGTCTCTCATCATTCGTGCAACGCCGAAATCGCTGAGTTTATAGCCTTCCTGCCCTGCCCACAGTATGTTCTCGGGTTTAATATCCCTGTGGGTCATTCCCTTTGAATGAATCTGTGCCAGCGCTTCGCACACATCTACACCTATTGCCGCAGCCGCTCGCTCATCTGCAATTCTTGCAGGTATCGGCGAAAGCAATTCTGTCTGCATCCAGAAAAATTCAGCTCCTGCAGTATTCATTGTCCTGACACGTCCGTAATCATACATTCTCAGAACCCTGCTGCAATCGTGCATCTGCATATATATAAGAGCTTCTGATGTTGCTCTTGCAATGGCCTGAGAGCAATACTGCATTTTCTGCTCTGTGCTCAGTGACGACAGTTTTTTCATTTCCTCATCGTCTGATGGTATTCTCACAACCTTTACTGCGTACTCACGGTTATCCGCTTTCGATCTTGCACGGTATACCGTTCCGTAGGTACCAACTCCGAGGCAGTCGCCAATATCCCACATTGATGAAAAAAGATTGTCCTGCATAATTGAATCGGCAATGCTCATTGCCTTTTCGCATTTCATCATACTGCTCTTTTTCACAGTTGTAAGATATCTGTTGATTTCACTGTTCATCTCTGCAGCTCTCGAGTATCTCATTGCAGGATTCGGCGACAATGCACGTCTGATAATCCCGTCTATTGTCCTGTCCGCATACATAAGCGGAGGTATTTCCTCTCCGCTGAGCCGTCTTGAAATCGCTTTATCCAACGCTGTGTCAAACAGCTCATCATAACGCCCCATAAAAGGCGGGCGTCCGTTATTAAGCTGAATATACATTGCCATGGCAAGTGCATACAGGTCTGTGGTATTGTCATATCTTCCGAAAACAGCTTCGGGAGCCATGTACATTTTTGTGCCGATACGTTCTCGGTGTGAAACGGTATTCCTGATAAACTCAGCCATTTCAAAACCGTCCAGCACCCATGTCCCGTTTATCATTGCAATATTTCTCGGTTTGATATTTCTGTGAATAATCTCTTTCTGCTGAAGACTTGTCAGTGAAAGAGATATATCAAATCCCATTTTGACCGTTTCGTAAAATGTAAGTTTTCTTTCACAGTTTTCCGATGGCATAAGAGTATCAAGCAGAAGAATTCTGCCGGGTGCACTGTTTATTATGGTGCTTCGGATACAAGGAATTACTCCCTGAAGATTGAAAATTGCAGAATATACACTTTCTGCAGAATTTGTATTATCCGACTCATCAATGTTGATTGCAAGCAGTCGCCGCAAAGGCCTTTCTTCCCGAATATTGCGAAACTCAAACGCAGCTGTCAAAAGGCTCTTTGAAACCGGTGCACCTACTGTCCATTCATCGCCAAATGGAGCAGTGCCGTATAATTCCTTGCTGAGTAATTCATAATTTCTCAATTCCGTTCACCATCTGTCCGTTTATCTGTTCAGGCGTCAGACACCTCTGATTATATTTTCAACTGTAAACACCGTGTCACCCATAATAAGTGATGTGCCCGGCTGCAGAGGATATTCAATAATCGGTTTTCTTGTTGCTGCTTCTATTACACCATTCATCGATTTGTTGTCATACAGGACAAATCTTCCGTCGGCCGTAAGTCTTACAACAGCATGAACACGGCTCATTCTTGCATCAAGAACCGCTACATTGGTGTTCTGTCGTCCTATTGTAAAATTATCCGCAAATTCAGCTCTCTGAACTGTTCTGCCTCTGTAATCCGCACGAACTACAATTCTGCAGCCCGTCTTGACAAAAGACCGTGCGGTTTCAAACAGAGTAACCTTTGCACGAAGTCTTCCGAGAACCAGCTCAAAGTTGTTTGAAAATATATCTGCGGCAAGATTCTGCGTACTGCTTTTGAGCACGGTTGCATCTCCGTTTTTACCGTTTATTACCGTACCACAGGTGGAATGACAGTCGCACACATACATAATGCCGTTTTTAACACCAATTCTCACGTGCTGTGCCGATACACTAAGTTCTTCCACAACAATGTTTTTTCCCGGTACATCGCATTTGCCTCTGCCGATGGTTACGGGGAAATCGCTGCTCATTACATCCACAAAGTATTCAGGACTGCCATTGTCGCCGGTTATGGTAATCCTCATTACAGCACAATCCATCTGATGACCGTAATTGCCTCTCTGCTCGTAATTCTGAGCCTGCTCATGGGGATCATAATAAAGATATTCCGTTTCATTGCCGAACAGATTCCTGACCTTTGGATTATCATCGCCGAAAAGATGCACTGTTCCTTCATTCTTTGCATAAAGGATATTACCTTTATCTTCTTCGGGCTCTGCAATTTTTGCATTCTCTCCGCCTGTTGTACAGAATGCAAACTTTCCGAAAACATCCATTTTTTCAGTTTCAACGAAGATCAATGCTGCAAAAAACAGTATTAAAGCAATAGTCAGTTCAAACATAAGATCACCTCTGTTATGAATATTATAACATCGTTTTTCACGATCTGTTTTTCATTTCACAATAATTTTTATCTTATCGTGAAACCCTTCCAAAGATAATAATACAATATGTTACACTCTGTTTGCAATAGGAAACACACAGATTTCTGTTGCATCACGGAAATAAACCATGTGGAGTTTATTTTCGGTCTGTGGGAATGATAAGGAAAAATGCACGCACAAAATGTGCGTGCATTTTTCATATTCTATCCTGATTCATATACTCATTCCAAAACTTACCAGTTGATTACCTGACCTATGGAATTCATATAGTCCTTGTATTCCTGATACTTATTTCTGAATTCTGTCTCATTCCACTTTACAAAGCGTTCGAATACGTCCTCGCTTGTCTGAGAAATAATGATCTCTGCAAGCTGATCGGTATCCTCTTTTATGCTTTCTTCCTCGAAATAGTAATCATAGGAGGCATCGTACTTCTGAACCTCGGCTTCCTTCGCTATCTTCATGAATATACCCTCGCCGTAGGTGTCCTCGAGGAACATTACGAACCTGAAGCCGTAGTGGTAGTTGTCATTCTTTGTGGGGAATTTTGAATTGAAGCCTTCCCTGCCCTGAGTTATGGGAGTCTGGTCATAATCATAGGGGTCAAAATACTGGATATGAGTCCACGAGGGCAGCTTATGATACTTGAGGGCAAGATGGGAGAAGTATTCGGCATAGCCCTCATCCATGGCGCTGCTGATGTCTGCAGCGTTTCTCAGATGGATAACGTGTGCAAGCTCGTGATAAATAGTCTGATAACCTGTAAGCTCGAAGTCATAGTCAGAGGCATCAAGCACTGCGCCGTTTTCATAAGCGCAGGCATATGCACCGCCTTCGGGGTCATATGCAATGATAACATTGATCTTTTCTGCGCCAACGTTGACATTTGAAAAATCCTCTGTAAGATATTCGCCTCGGAACTCGATATAATCGTTATATTTGCTGTTGTACTCAAAGTTAAGACCTGTAGTTCCCTCAAGACCTTCCATTATATATTCGGTAACGTCCAGCATATCGCCTCTGACAGTCAGGCCCTTTGTGAAATAGAGCACAACGTTCTCACCTTCGGTATAGCAGTCCTCTTCGGCTATAAAGGTATCTTCTGCATTTCCGCTGAGAGTGATTTTCTTGATTCCTGTGCCTTCATCCTCAGTTTTTTCTTCGTCTGCTGTATCGGTTACTGTTACTTCAGTTGCCGATACATTATTTTCTGAGCTTTCTTCCTTATCTGCTCCGCAGGCTGCAAGAATCATAAATACAGCTGCCAGGGCAAGTATAATTACAGCTAATCTCTTTTTCATTTCCGTTTCTCCTCACTCAATCAAATATACTCATTTTACTTGTCGTCAATTACGACCTTATGCATATCATACTCCAGATTTTCCAGAGCAGGGTTGTTTGAAATATCCAGTCGTGTAAATCTGTTATCGTTGCAGTAAAGATCTGTCAGCATTGGATTATTGCTTATATCCAGCTCACCTATCATATTTACGTAGCACGAAAGCTGTCTGAGTTTTTCACACTTACTTACATCAACTGAAGTAATTCTGTTATTGTTGCAATAAACATCTTCAATCAGTTTATTATTGCCAAGATCAAGCTCTGTAAGTTCATTGTTGCTGCAGCCAACGCTCCTGAGCATGGGATTATTGCTCAGATCAAGAGAAGCAAGTCTGTTATGACCGCACTCAAGTTCAACAAGTGCTGCATTGCCGCTGAGATCCAGCTCTGTGAGTTCATTATCATTGCAGTACAGGCTTTCAAGAAGAGGACAGTTGCTAACATCAAGAGAAGTTACCTTTGAGCGATATATATGCGCCCATTCTATTTCTCCGGTGCAGTAAATCTTTATAACCTTTCCCTTTACAACACAGCCTGCATAATATGGTACAATCTTTCCGTCGCCCATATCAAAATAAATCATTCCATCGGACCTATGAGAAAATGATATGCACTCACCGATTTCGAGATCTGTTGTCAGTATGATTTTGGGTTCGCCAAGTTCGGGAATAATGTAATCGATTTCCTCTTTGCTTTCTGCGGCATCATCATTGATTTCAGCTTCGTCAATGTCCGAAATCTCTGTTTCAGATACAGCTTCGATTTTCTGCTGATTATCCGGCTTGCTGATTCCGTTGCTGCCCGTGCAGGCAGCCGAAGCAAGGATAACTGCAATTACCGACAGTATAACAACGAACTTTCCGGGTTTTCTGTAGCTGAGCACGTTCTTTATGCGCTTTTTGGCATTGTTCGCACCGAATGCAGGATCGAATGCCATGGGTGCAGAAAGGCTGAAATCCAGCAGCATTCTGCTGTAGTCGCCCTTTATTTTGCTGCCCATGGAAGAAACAACCGCTTCATCGCAGGACTGCTCCATATCACGGCACATAAAATACATTGCTGTCCATACAAGGGGATTGAACCAGTACACACAGCATATAAGGCTTGCAATGGGCTTGATTATATTATCACCACGGCGGATATGGCAGCGCTCGTGACAAACGATACACTGATATCTGTCGCTTTCAAGCCAGCAGGGCACGTAAATTTTCGGCTTGATAATTCCGCTTACAAATGCACTGCCTATACGGTCGCTTTCGTATACGTTTCCTTCAACAAGCGTTGCTGTGCTGATCTTTTTCTTCATCTTCCCCCATGAAAAAGCATGCCAGAAAACAGCCGCTGCACAGCCGCACATCCATACAATAAAAGCAGTTTTTTCAGTGCCAAAGCCACTTTCTGCACGAACAGCATCCGAAGAAATCTGCTCATTTTGTACATGGCTCTCTGCAATATGCTCACTTGCTTCAAAATCCACTGCAGATTCATCAGCTATTTCCTCTGCAAATGATATTTCAGCCGTGTGCACTGCAAGTGCATCAGCCTGCTCACTGTATGAATCACTTCTGTCTAAATAACTGTTTAAATCAGGCACGATGCTTATTTCAGAGCTCAGGGACATCGGACAGAGCAGCCTGAAAAACACCACCGCCCAGAGCATATAGGAAAATACTTTGGGTGCACGGCGCATAAGCAGGCGAATTATCATGACAATCGCCATGACAACCGCCATGTATATGCTGTTCATCATAAGGAAATCCAAAACTTTTTCCATTTTCATTCCCTCCTGTATACACTAAGAAAACTTATCCGATAAAGTTATTCCTTTTCTGCGGTGAACTGATCAATAAGATTTTTCAGCTCTGCAGCATCCTTTTCAGAAAGCTTCTTACCGTGCATGAAGGCTGCGATAAACTGAGGCAGTGAATCATCAAAAGCACGCTCCATTACAGCCTTGCTTTCGTACTGCTGAACCTCGTTTCGTGTCGCAATGGATGTTACAACGGAATTTTCATTCTGCAGTATTCCTCTTTCGCAAAGCTTGCGCAGAACAGTATAGGTTGTGGATTTTTTCCAGCCAAGATTTTCTTCGCATAATTCCACCAGCCTGCGTGATGTCACAGGTTCGTTGTCCCATACAATCTTTACAAACTTCATTTCAGCATCAAACAGCTTTTCAACCATATCAATGCACTCCTTCAGTCTTTAGTCTATTGCAATAAACCATCTGCAGTTTATCACGATAAACCACATTTGTCAACAGTAACAGCAAATTTATTTTTTCAGCCTTGCAGCAAAACAAAAAGCGGTCAGAAAACTGACCGCTTCAAAATCAGATATCAAGAACATATGCAAGGAGCAGATTCATTGTATTGTTCAAGCCTTCAATATGAGTACGCTCCATATTATGACTGCCGTAAACAGCCATGCCGAATGCAGCCGCCCGGATATTGTTGCCTGCTCGAACAGCGGCATTTGCATCGGTGCCGTAGTTGTAGAATACCTCTACATAATAATCACACTCAGCCTTTTGGGCATAGTCGATAAGGCGGTTTGTCAGCTCATAATCATAAGGTGCAGCAGCATCCTTTGCGCATATGCTGACGCCGTATTCATCGGCATCGTAATCGGGGCCTATAAGACCGATATCAACTGCAATATATTCGGATACGCCCTCGGGGATGTAAGTACCGCCGAAGCCTATTTCCTCTCCGTAAGGAAATGCAAGAACAGTTCTGTATTTAGGCTTGAGGTTGTTTTCCTGCAGATATTTAAGCATCGCAAAACAGCAGGCAACTGCAGCCTTGTCATCGATGAAACGGGACTTGATATATCCGTTTTCAGTATACTGGAAACGAGGCTCTACAGAGATAAAGTCGCCGTGACGGATACCAAGCTCACGGACATCCTTGTCGCTTTTTATCTTCTGATCAAGAATTATCATCATTGTGCTTTCATTGCGTTCAAGAGTTCTTGCATCGTCAAAAACATGAACCGAATGGGACTGGCAGACCATAAGACCTGTGTAATCCCTGCCGCTTCGTGTATGGATTGTGACGGTTTCACCTTCAAGTCCTGCAAAGTTGACTCCTCCCAGACGGCGTACACGGATCATTCCATCCTTGTCAATGCTGCGAACTACCATTCCGATGGTGTCTGCATGAGCACCGATAAGTACAGTTTTGGAGTTATCCTCACCGTCAAGGGTTATATATGCTGTGCTCTTGTTATCATATGTTACAGTCTTGCCGAACATTGAAGCATAACGTTCAAGCACCGGGTTGAGCTTTACATAGTATCCCGTAGGACTTGGAGTTTCAACGATTTCCTTAAAGCAGTCTATCAGAAAATTTTTATCGATTTCAAATTTCATATTTCTGTCTCTCCTGTTCATGAACTTATAAAATTCTATCACTCTCACGGCATAAATTCAATATAATTTTATTGTAAGCAGCGGCAAAAAAGGTCTGACCATGAGATCAGACCTTTTAATAATTACAGATTAAATTCCATCATACCTTCAATCATGAATCTTGCACCCATAAAATCTATGCTGCGAACTTCATCGTATCCAACATTCAGAGGGATGTGCATCGTCTTGTACTCACCGTCATAGTCCTCAACATAATACCCTTCGATTATTTCACCGTTGATGCCGACCCCTGAAAGTCCTGCGAAATGCTTGTTTCCACCGCTTTCCGCCTTATATCTGAGGGTCAGATATCCGTTGCTCATTTCTTCATAGCCGTCTTCTTCCTTCAGGTAAACACAGCTTATCTCCGCAACTTCAAATTTCACTTCATCGAACTCAATAACTTCATTGATTTCCTGTTTTTCAGACGGTGCCCTGTCGAAGAATATGCCCTTTTCATCATATGCTTTTTCAGCATATATTCCGCAGGAACTGATTACAATGTCATCGGTATTGCCTGACACATCGCCAAGATCATAACTGATGCGGCTGCCCATATACATACTGTCATCGGACCAGAATATATACCCTTCATCGATAAACCCATCAACAACATTGTCGTTTACGGTAAGAACATCAAGTCTGTTGCCATAGCCGAAGAAGCCTGACACAGCATCATATTCTCCCTTATCGCAAAGGTAATAGTCAACCGAGAGCACATTATCTTCTCTTGTAGGGACACACAGCACTTTGATTCCGTCTATCTCCGCCACTTCTCCAATGCTCTCCTCCGAGCTGTATATATCTGCTTTTTTCATTCTGAACGGAACACTCAAACCGCCGACAGTAAGAATTCCCTCAGGCACTTCCTCAAGCTGATAATCCATCACCTCGTATCGCTGGCTTACACATATCTGTCTTACACTTTCGAGGGATTCAGTTTCAGTTACAAAGGTTTTGCAGGGAACAATCTCTTTTCCTTCAAACACCGTATCGGAAATCGGGACTTTTTTTTCATTGACTTTGGTAAAATATACGTCATAACCACGTTTTTCATAAAGCTTGTCAACAGTGTTTAGGTTTTCCTCAAGATCTTTATCGGTAATATTCTTGAGTGTCAGAGTGTATCTCAGTTCAAGCTCGCCATTGATAATTACTGCATCTTTTATTTCAATACTGATCTGTTCATCTTCGGAAAAGGTGCCTCTCCCCTCCATGACATAAAGATCATCTTCGGTTTCAACAACACCGATTCCCGGCGCAAAACCGAACAGCCTTGCCACTGCCGCTCTTACGGTCTTTGAGCTGAACGCTGTAACCGAAGCAGCCACAACCGCAAACACAGCTGCCGCTGCAATCCATCTTCTTATATTTGTCTTTGCTGTGCTTTTCTTATTTGCATCTGTCTTCTTCATTCTGATGTTTACCATTTCCCTGATCCTCTGTCTGCTTTCATCAGAAATGGGCTCTGCTTCAATGTTATCCATATACTCATCCATCTGTTCCGGCAGCATCATATCATAGGCCTTTCTCAATTCATTGATAATTTTCTTGTCAGATGTCATATAACTCCCTCCAGACTAAGCCTCAGTTTATCAAGAGCTCTTGAGATTCTTTTGCTGACCGCAGGACGTTTCATACCCAGTGCCTCTGCAATTTCCTCCAGCGGCTGTTCGAGATAATACCTGCGAAACAATATCTCACTGTCAGGATCTCCCAGTTTTTTCACCTCGTCAAGCAGGTGTGCTCCTGTTTCCTCCGTCATTACAGTTTCTTCAGGACCGGGTGCATCATCGGGAATTATATCGAAGCTTTGCTCATCTGCATCTGTCATTCGATCCAGCTCCCTTACGGCAGCACTGAATCTGTCGGCGGCACGGCGTCTTGCAATCACGGATATGTAGCTTTTCAGACTGCCTTTTTTAAGGTCAATTCTGTCGAGCCCGTTGTAAAGATCAACAAATGTATCGGCTGCGCACTCCTCAACATCTGATTCACTGCAAACTGAAGATATCTTTCTGCGGATGATAAAGGCAACCAGATTTCCATAGGTTTCTATCAGAATATCCATGCCCGCCTGACTGTCTTTTTTCATCAGCCGAAGAATAAATTCATCTCTGACCTGTTTCATTTTGCCGAGCCTCCTTTCGCTTCTGTTTTACTGTTCCTTCCCAAAAATCGGAATGTGACATGAATTGAGAAATTTTTATTATTTATATTCTATACTTTTCAGACACGTTAATCAATCACCTGATTTTCAAGCTGCTCATGGCAGAGCTGTCATATTAACAGCAAAGGCTGTCCGCAATTTGCGAACAGCCTTTTTATTATTTCATAAGTTCTTCTGTAAGACGAAGAATTTCCGGTGCCAGCTTTTTCTTCTGTTTTTCGGTTATCTTTGTATAAACGGGATATGCCGCAGCAAGAACAGCGATGCCTGCAAGGCCTATTATGATTCCGGGCACAAACCATGCACCTGCCCACACCATGCAGCAGCACATACCGACTCCCATAATCAACGTGCCGATAACACCGATCACAAGAGAAATCACCGTGCCCGGTGTTGTAACACTTGCGTCCAGCCTGCGAAGCTGTTCCATCTTATCTTCCTCTGGCGGAAGATATTTCTTTCGTATATTTTTTATTTCCTCCTGCTGCTTTGCAGAATAGGAATATACAAAAGTATCCTTTTCCTTGTTTTCCATTTTATTTCTCCTTAATTGTTTTCATTTCGGTCACTGATCTTATTATCATATATGCAGACATTGCAACTATGATAATGCTGACTCCCGCACCTGTCAGAACTATCATAAGCCATCTGTTTTCACTCTTCATATTCTGTCCGAACTTCGAAAGCATTGCTGTTTCAAGCGAAAGCATTGATACAAGGGCCGATGACATGGCAATGACTTTTGTCATCAGCATTACGGGACTGTTGTACCTGCGGTATTTGATAAGGTTTATAATTGCATAGGTTGTTATGTAGAATGTATATGCTGCCATAACATAAATCAGCATTCCGTGATATTCATAGCCTTTATTCTGATAAAGTATCATAAGAACAGCACCTGACAAAGCAATGTTCACCGTCATAAGAATACATGAACACAGGACAGTGCGTTTCAACTCGCCGTATCGGTTTTCGCCTATGTTATTGAGTCTTGCATATCTTACAAGCAAAAAGCGCATGACCGCAAGAATAATGTAATATACTGCAAGGCATATAAACCACATCGAACCGTACAGCACAAAAGAGATAATGTTTATTGCCGCATATAAAAGATTTATGCAAAGGGAAGTGTAAAGGGATATATGAGTGCGAAAGACAGCATCTGTCATGTAACGATTTCCGATGGGATTATCATACAGCTTCTGTTTCATACTTCTGTACTGTTTCGGAAGTACAAGAGAAAAGAAAATAACCGAAACGGAAAGAGTGTAAAATGACACTGCGTAAATAATATAAGCGGCAATGGACATTTCATATCCTTTTACAAATAAGAATATAAGAGCCGCAGCGCATACAACAGATAAAACTGCAATTACCCATACAGGCGGAAAAAGAATTTTTCTGCAAAGCTTTTTCAGGTCCATATCACAATCTCCGAATCTTTACGGTAAAGGTTGTTCCTTTGCCAAAAACACTTTCAACACCGATTTCCCCCTGCATGATATCAACCACACGTTTTACAAGAGCGAGTCCAAGACCATTTCCCTGCATGGAATGAGATGTATCGCCCTGGTAGAATTTTTCAAAAATATGGGCACCCACCTCGGGTGTCATACCGCAGCCTGTATCTTCCACTCTGACAACCGCATACTGATCGTCTGCTCTGAGAGATACCGACACCTTTCCTCCCGCTTCAGTAAACTTGAATGCATTTGAAAACAGATTGTTCCACACAAGTCCAAGAAGCTCAGCATCAGCTTTTACTCTGACGTCCTGGGCAATATCTGTTTCAATTTCCATTTCAGCTTTTCCCCAGACATTTTCGTATTGCAGCAGACATTCGCAAAGCTGCTCGCCAAGATCGAACTCCGTTTTCTGAGGAAATATCTGCTGGTTCTCAAGACGGTTGAGCTTTAAAATGTTTGTCATCATATCAGCCATTCTTCTGGCACCGTCTGATACTCCTCTGGCGTACTCGATGCGTTTTTCATCTGATAAATCAGGTTCCTGAAGCAATGTTCCGTAATTACGCATAACGGCAAGGGGAGTTTTCATTTCATGGGATACATTGGCAATGAAATCTGTTCTGAGTGTTTCCACGCTGCCAAGCTCCTCTGCCATTTTATTGAAGCTGTCAGCAATATCATTGAATTTGTAGCTCAGATCAGCTATTGACCGTGCATGAGGTACTCGGGCACTGAAATCCCCTTCTGTTATTTTCTGTGCCGCCTGCCTTATCTGTTCAACAGGTTTGTCCACTGTAAGTTTTCTGCGGATACCATCTATAAAAGTGAATATTGCGCTGAGAAAAACAACATTTGCAAATGTCAGTTTTGCAGCAGACCCAAGATTCTTTTCATCAAGTGTAACTCCAAGCGTTTTTGTAAGTACAGATACAAACAGCATGGTGCAGCAGGTGATAACAAATGCAACCAGAAGGAAGAATACGAGATAATGATTTATTGCAAGAAGTATCTTGCTGTATTTATTCCCGTTTTTCATTTTATCACCGCCTTATATCCAAGGCCATGAACTGTTACGATTTCAAAATCGCTGCAGGACGCAAGCTTTGAACGCAGCTTTGTCATGTAGACGTCAACCGCTCGAGGTGCAGTTTCTGTGTCTGCATCCCAGAATTCATCCATAAGCTGTGTTCTTGTAAAGGTCTTTTTTGGATATGAAAGCAGCTTATAAAGTATGCTGAATTCACGGTTGGTCATGGATATTTCTTCACCGTCAAGATAAGCGGTATGCTCATCAGCATCCATAATAAAGCTACCGATTTCAAGCTTTCTGCTTGATGCTATCTTTGCCCTTCGCAACAGTGCACCTATACGCAGAAACAACTCATCAAGATCAATGGGCTTTACCATATAATCATCAACGCCTATGCGATATCCCCTCTGTTTTGAGGCTATATCATCACGGGCTGTCATGAAAAGTATGGGAATATCATCATTAAGCTCTCTGACACTTTTTGCAAACTCAAACCCATCTGTACCGGGCATCATTATATCCGATACTATCAGATCAAACATATTACCGTAAAGTGCATCATATGCCTCATTGGCGTTCAGGCATCCTACAGCTTCATATCCGCTGTGATTTAGAAATGAGCACACTGTTCTGTTCAGCTCGCTGTCGTCTTCAACTACCAGTATCTTGAACATACCGCACCTCCGCAGTTTACTTATTACAGCGGTATCATAACATATAAATGTTAAAGTTTTGTTTACGTTTTGTTTTTTTCATAAAAACACGGCAGGGATTTTCTTCCCCGCCGCATTTTTTATACAAGGCTTGTCTTTTTAAGTACCTGATTGCTTACGGCACCCAGTCCGAAGCTGAATATTGCACCTCCTGCAAGGCAGAGAATAACATTCATCAGGGTTGAATTGAGCGGTGTCACCATGGGAATCATCATGAACATGAACATTCCGACCATGAATGACAGACACAGCGACAGCCAGGTCTTCTGTTTTGCTGCAACGCTCATAACAAGATAAATGGGAACAAAACACGATACCAGAACCATTTTTGAAAGCAGACACATGATAATGTTTCCTGCATTGAAGCCTTCCATTGTAAAAGGCAGTCCTGCAATAGCTCCGCCAAGCATTGAGCCGACAAAGAATGCCAGAATCATTGCTGCGCCGCCAACAAAACAAACCACAGTCTTTGAAATCACATAATCGGTTTTCTTTGAACGTACGGCAAACAGATTCTTTGCATAACCGCTTCTGAAATCATCGGACACAAAAACGCATACAAGAACAGCAATAAAGAAGTAAAGCATATTGATATTGCACATGGAAACCAGATCCATGCCCATACCTGCGGCTGCCCCGTCAGCATTCATATCGACCGATGTCATCTGCCCTGCGCTGACAGAACCTATTATCTGCCACACATTGTCAAAGCCTTCCATTACTGTTTCCGCACCGGTCTGAGGATCAACCGAAACAGTGCCGTCCATCATGGTAACCATTACCAGTATGAGAATGGGCATCACAAAACAGCATCCCACGACAATGTAGAACAGCGGCATGGTAAACATTCTGCGAAAGTCTACTGTCAGCATACTTTCAAGCCGCTTTTTAAAGTTGTTTGATTCAAGCTTCGCTGCCATGTCAGCGTCCCTCCTTCATAAGGTCAATGTAATATTCCTCAAGTCCGATCTTATCGGTCTTTATTTCGCTTACATAAATACCATTGTCGTAGAGATAAGTAACAATATCTTCGGGCAGTACATTGTCGTATACACGTATATAACCTGCTTCGTCCTCTTCAACCCGGGAATATCTGCAGGAAAGAAGGTTCTTTGCTTTGCTCATTTCTCTGCTCTGAAGCGCAGTATATGTACGGCAGCTTGCATCAAGCTCCTCTGCGGTCATTTCCTTTATCATTCTGCCATTCCTCACAATACCGTAATGAGTGGCAATCTTTTCAAGTTCGCCGAGAATGTGAGAAGAAATAATTATTGTAACACCGTGATTTTCAGCAAGATCACACAGAACATCTCTCATAATACGCATACCGTCTGCATCCAGTCCGTTTATTGGCTCATCCAGCACAAGAAGATTTGGATTGCCCAGAAGCGCCATGGCTATACCGATTCTCTGCTTCATTCCGAGAGAACAGTTTTTGTATTTATTTGATGCTGCACCCTCCATGCGCACCATTTTAAGCACCTTGATTATTTCCTCGTCGGCATTCTTCATTCCAAGGTTTGCCGCCTGCAGTTTCATGTTATTCCATACACTATAATTCGGAAAGCATCCGGGAGCTTCAATAAGCACGCCCATTCTCGATCTTATATCAGCATCGGTATGATCTTTTCCAAAGAGCTTTACGGTGCCGCTGCTCTGATGGATAAGTCCGCAGATTATTTTTTCTGTTGTGGATTTGCCCGAGCCGTTTTCACCTATAAAGCCGTAAATCGCACCTTCGGGAACTGTCATGTCAAGACCGCCGAGAGCCTGCTTTTCTCCAAAATTCTTAGTAAGATTTCTTATTTCAACAGCATTCATTTCATTCACCCTCTCTTAATATACATCGCACCCTGAAAGGATTTTTGTTCCAAGGAAATTATAGACAACCGCCCAGAAAACAGACACTGCAATGCAGATCAGAAGTGTTCCGAAATTGCTTGCAAGGCAGGCATTTACTGATGAACCGTAAAGGAAGATATTCAGGAACGATGCAGGGAGTGACAGATTTTCAACAACTGATGCCACGCCGATAATAAGTATGCCTGTACCGAAGAAGAAGCTTGAAGCGATTGATATACCGAAATATCTTCTGAAAATTATGTTAAGGAAGGTGTAAAGGCTTGCCCAGCCAAGACTCATAATCATTTTGCCGAGAATAGCGATGATAAGTGAACCGGCATTTACGGTTGTTTCGTATCCCACAAGCAGACCGCCGACAGTACCGCCGATAAAGTATGTGACGCACATACAGGTCATCGCAAAAGCACAGGTAATGGATTTTGAGATCATATAATCTTCTTTTTTTGCATGAGTGGTGAAAAGCTGCTTTACGTATCCGCTCTTGTAGTCGTGACCGATAAATATGGAAACCATTATACCGCCGAATATAAATACCATATTCATGTTGGCATAATCAGCTATGCTTCTGATAACATACAAAGGCTCTGATGCGGCAATTATCTGCCATACATTTGAGTACAGCGGCTCCATGGTGTTGCCGTTCTGATCGGGCATCATTGTCATTGCAGACACCATTGCAGGTATTATTGCAGCAATGGCAAGGAAGATATAGAACATGGGAGTATGAAACAGACGGTAAAAATCCACACCCAGCATACTTTTTATTCTCTGAGTAAAGGTCGGGGATTCAAATTTCAGTTTGTGAGTGTTTCCCATTTATTTCTCCTCCTTTTTGCTCATCAGCTCGATATAGTATTCCTCAAGACCGATCTTGTTCTTTTTGATCTCACTGACCACATGATCGTTCTTTATAAGATATTCAACAATGGATTCTGTATCATCCACATCATAGACACGTATGTATTCATCCTCGGTGCGTACATCGGTAAACTTCTTTTTGAGGACAGCCTTTGCACCTTTCATATCCTTTGTTTTCAGGGAAACAAATACTCTTGCTCTGCCTTCCAGCTCTTCTGCTGACATTTCCATTACCATCTTACCCTGACGGATTATTCCGTAGTGGGTTGCGATCTTCTCGAGCTCGCCGAGAAGATGAGAGGAAATAAGAACAGTGCATCCGTACTTCTTTGTTATATCAACAAGTATCTCACGCATTATTCTCATTCCGTCGGTGTCAAGTCCGTTGATAGGCTCATCGAGAATAAGCAGCGCAGGATCACCCAGCAGAGCCATTGCTATTCCGATTCTCTGCTTCATGCCAAGAGAACAGCTTTTGAATTTTATATTTGCAGAATCCTCCATTCGGACGATTTTCAGCACACGTCCGATCTCCTCATCAGGATTTCTGAGATTGAGATTGATAGCCTGCATCATCAGATTCTGATACACACTGGAGCCGGGGAAACAGCCTGCATTTTCAATCAGCGCACCTACTCTGACTCTTACACCCGGGTCTGTGTAATCTCTGCCGAAAAGTTTTATTTCTCCGCCGTTTGGTACAAGATGACCGCAGATAAGCTTTTCTGTTGTTGACTTGCCCGATCCGTTTTCGCCTATAAAGCCGTAAATTGCTCCTGCAGGCACTGTCATATTGAGATGATCCACCGCATACATCCCGCGAAAGCTCTTTGACAGGTTTCTTATTTCAATAGCATTCACTTTATGCATCTCCTTTTTCTGCTTTCTGATGCGCAGTATATATTCCTCATGTTGTGGAAAGATTTCTGAAATGTTTAAGTTTTGTTAATCGAGATTTTTCTTTTTTGCTCCAGCAGCAAAAAGCGGAGCTGCAATAGTGCGGCTCCGCTTCTGAGTAATTGATAAACCGAACTACTTCTTCAAATCTTCTATGCGTGCTTCAGCTGCTGCCTTGCGCTCATTTGCTTCAGCAATCTGAGCTTCACGCTCTGCCTGCATCTTTGCCTGACGCTCCGCAGGACTCATGTGTGCATCATCCCAGTTTTTCTTAGCGTCTGCTTTTGCCTTTTTGAAGGTATTGCTGCCTCTGTTTGCCTCAAAGTTTGCTCTGGCTTCTGCCTTTGCTGCGGCAAAGTTTGCCTTGTCAACCTCGTGCTGCTGTTTTGTGCTTTCCTTCATGTCACCGAATGCCTTCTTGAAAAATGCCTTGATTCCCATAATCTTTTATCTCCTTTTCTTTTGTATGATTTGTTTATTTGTCAGTTTATGATTTAATCATATTGATGCGATGTTTGGGTTTTGATTATATTTTGTTTGAGAATTGTTATTTTTACTGTTTTTGAGTGTTTTCACTCATCAGATCTTCTGTAAGCTGCAGGATTCTGGGAGCAAGCTCTGCTTTTACTTTGCTTTGTTTTTTGCTGCCAACCGGGTATGCTGCTGTCATTGCTGCTATGCCGACTATGCCGAGCCAGATTCCCAAAATCATTCCGCCGCCGATAATCTCCAGTGACATACACAATCCCAGACAAAAAATCATGCTGCCTGCGATTCCAATTATCAGCGCCAATGTCATTCCTGCATCCTGCACTTCCCTGTCAAGCCGTTTGAGCTCATCGAGTTTACTTTCTTCTTTGGAAAGATATTTTTCCCTTATTGCCTGTACTTCACAGTTTGCCGATGCACAGTAACTGTATATAAAAGTTCTTTCCTTCTCCAACTCTTTTCCTCCATGAAATCCATTGGATATTTTTGCTGATCAGTATCGTCTTCCTGCGTTAAGACTTGCTTTGAGATTCGCCTCCACTATTGCCCTCGAAAAAGCCTGATGATGTTCTATTATTTCTCTGTTGCCTGCCTGAATTTTCTCTATGCCTGCCACACTGATTTCCATTCGGGTCTTCTGCTCTGCTGCACGTTTTTCTGCCACAGCTTTTGATGCCGCTTCCCTTGCAGCCTGCTCAGCGGCAAGACGCTGTTTTGCTTCTTCCACACTTTCCCCGTCTTTGGTCAGGAAGGTATCAACAAACTTATCTGTAATTTTTGTAAATCCTCCGACCACACCGTTTTCAATTTTCTTGTATCCGTTAACTACTCCGTTTTCAATTTTCTGATAACCTTCGGTTACGACTTCTGCTGTCTTTCTTACTGCTTTTATGATTTTTGACGTTGCCATTTTATAATCTCCTTATTTCTTTATTTCGATGTTTTCTCTCACCTGATGTCTGCATTTTAGACGCTTGATGTTTTTGAATGTTTTCAGAATTGTTTGTGTTTTATTAATTTCAAGGCGCAGATACCTCTGTATGTTTTCTTCATGCTTTATGCATGAAAAAAGAACGAAGCTATGCTGTTCTGCCAAAGCTTCGTTCTTAAATTGATAATATTATATTTTAATTAGTATATTTACTTTTCCTGCCTGTTTTTCCACTCTTCAACAAACAGCTTCGTTTCTTTCCTGTCTTCTGATGTTCTTTTCCACCATATCCATCCGTCAAACACTTCAAGATAATCTATTATTTCTAACACCTGCGGTCTGAATATCCGTTGTGTTCTGATATTTTTCAGGCATTCAACAGATATATTTTCCAACACTGTCCGTCCGAATCTGTTGCGGCCTATAACACAAATATCTTCACAATCTGCATCCCAGTTCTTACCGGCCAGATATACCTTCGTTCCCGCTGTGAATGGTTTTGTTCCGCAATATATTTCCCCGTTCTCACCGATATGAACTTCAGCTATATTTGCTGCAACTCCAAATCTCCAGTTCCGATCTTCCATTCAACTGCACCTCTTTTCCTTGAATTTATTATAGTACAGTCTGCTTCTAAATAATAGATCAATAAAGCTGCTTCGACCAAAAAGTCATTGTTTTGTGACATTTTAATTAATACAACGAAAAACTACATCTTTTTCGGTATTATAACATAAAAGAATAACCATAATCTTGTATCAAGATTACGGTTATTTTATGAATTAGTTTGATAATAATGATACGGTTTCATATGGTTTCAAAAGGTTTCACTCAAAAATGAAACTATTATGCGGGAAGTGAAACTCTCTTTTAGGACTGAAACTATGCTGATCTGTTTGTCAAATTAGAATTTGTCATACCGTTATTTCAATTTGATTCCCTTCAATGCCGATGATGCAACTCTCATAATATCCGTCGCCTGTTGTTCTGGGTCCGCTGATAACATCATAGCCATCGTGATTCAATAGTTCTGTCAGTGTATCAACAGCTGCTTTACTACCAAGGCTGAAAGCAATATGCACATAGCCCGTACGTGCCAGTGCCTTTTCACTATCCTGCATTATCGGCTTGTTCATAATTTCTAGACGAGTACCATCATCAAAACTCAAAAAGAACGAACGGAAATCCGTTGTTTTATTATGATACCCCTCGTTGGATTTTGCATTGAAATATCTGATAAAGAAATCTCTGGCTGCATCTAAGTCATTGACATACATTGCAATGTGTTCAATACGCATGATTGCCCTCCGTCAAATTCAAGTTTGTCGAATAGATTATATTATATAGCTGTGTAAATATCAACCAATATAGAAAAAGAACGATGGTTTTGTATCAAAACCATCGTGCTTTTTTGGTGCGCCAGAGCATTCTATAATCGAACCATTTACCTCATCAAGAGTAACGGTAGTGTTTGCTTCGCTGTAGTTAAAAGTCAGAACCAGCTTATCGTCATATACATACACTGCATTCACGAAGCTGTCAATGAGTCTCTGCTTGTGTTCTTTTTTCGTCGTATCTAAGCTGCGAAATCTCTGCAGCCAGAAGATCAGTCCCTCTTTTGTAAGAGGAGGGCGTTTCAGTTCTTCTTTAATAATCTTTAATTCTAATTCTTCTTTGGTTGTTTCCAGTTCGATCATACGCTGTTTGGTAGTAGTCGTTATGATTCCCTGTTCGATAGCATTCATTAGATTGGCTATTGCTCTTTCGATTTCGTTCAACTGCTTTTTCAGAAGGATTACAGATGTATTTTCGGTGCTGGCTACACGGAGTACGATGTTTGCAATATCTTCGATTACATCGTCCTGTAACAGCAACTCCTTGGTGTAGCGAACAACAATATCTTCAATCCATTCCTTCTTAACAGTCTTTTTATCACAGGAGTGCTTGTACTTTGCATTGTTGCACTTATAGTACCGATGTACTGTGCCATTCCTGCCCGTACCACTTTCACCCGTCATGTAGACACCGCACTTGCCACAGTACAACTTGGTAGTCAGCAGATAGTCGTCCTCGGCCTTGTGTCTTGCGGCGGCTTTTTTGTTTTTCTGTAACTGTTCCTGCACCTTGTTGAACAAATCTTTTGGAACAATTTGAGGTATACCATTCTCGTGAATGATCTCTTGAAACTTATATTCACCGATGTAACGCCTGTTTTTTAGCATAGTCGTTACAATGTTGATGGAAATTTCAGAACCTAGAGAAGTAGTCAGTCCCTTTGCATTCAATAAGTTTACGATCTCTTTAATGGTCTTACCTTTGTCGTATAACTTAAACGCTTCAAGTACCCAAGGAGCTTTTAACGGATCAATCTCAAACAACTGCTCCTTGTTAATGACATAACCAATAGGAACCGTACCGCCATTGAATTTGCACTTTAATGCATTTTCTGTAAGACCTCTCGTTACCTTCTCTGCAAGCTCAGCAGAGTAGTATTCCGCCATACCTTCCAGTACCGATTCAAGCAATATACCCTCCGAACCGGCAGATATATTTTCGGTTGCCGAGATCACTTTGACATCATTCTTTTTCAATGCATTTTTGTAACGTGCCGAATCATAGCGATTTCTTGCAAAACGATCTAATTTCCAAACAATGATTATATCAAACTTTTTCTTGGAGCTGTCTTTAATCATTTTCTGGAATTGCGGTCGATTATCTGTTTTCGCTGACAGCGCTCTGTCGATGTAGGTATCAATCACGGAAATACCTTGTCTTTCCGCAAACGCCATACATTCACGAAGCTGACCGTCAATACTTTCCTCACGCTGACTGTCCGAGGAATATCTTGCGTAAATTACCGCTGTCATTCGCCTTTCACCTCCTGCCAATATTCAGTTTTCTTTTGTAGCATAGTCTTATCACGCCCTTTCATTTGTTCTATTTTTGCTCTGCCTGACGCAAACCCCACATTGAATTGCTTGCGTCGTTGCCTTTGTCTTTTTCCTTCCATAAACTCCACCTTTCTGTTTTCAAGAATGCGGAGTTAATATAAAAAGCGTGGTGCTATTTGGCAAGTAAAAAGCGAATTTATTTTGATTATATATGCCAAAGGCGACAACACGGAGAATCTTCTCCTTGCTGCCGCCTTTGCTTATCTCTCTAACATAAAATATCGAAGAAAAACCAATCAGTAATTATTGCCCGGATCAAAAACAACATTGATTGTAAATAATTAGTCTAAAAGAATATTGTTTTTCCGCTTATACAGTATGACTAAACTTGGAATAAACGAAACAATCATAAGCACAAACACGCTTAGTACAACAAACAGATAATCGCTTTGCGTAAAGTAATGCGTTATTGCGCCTAAAATATTGAAGCTCTTTTTAATTATCACCCATGTCATTGGCACGGATAATATAGCACCGATGGAGAAGGCCGCTACTAACTGCAGGAGCAAGGATGCTATCAGTTTTCGGAAACTCAAGCCATTGACTCGATAAAGCGTATATGTCGAAAGGCTTAATCTTGTCTTAATAACAAGCTGAATCAGAAGCATCGTAAAGGTTACTACTGTTAGTATGACCATAAATGTTACAGCGAAAATAGCCACAAGCAGGTTGTAGATCTTATACGTCCTAACATCACTTGACCAATTCTCAAATGTCATATTGGGGTAATCAAGTCCCAATACTTGCAGTTCTTTCGCAATTAGTGTGTTGTTTGCACCAACATCGGTATAAATGCTAACCACGCTGTAAGCGGCGGGGATTCCCATCTCGTCCAATACTTCATTTGCAGTCAGAACCGAACAAGCTGCTCCGGCTCTGCTTGAAATGAGTTTACCATCGGTACTGCGGATAATAGCTCCGATTTTTACCGTTACATCCTTTCGGTAAAACAAAGATATATCCGATTCTGCGACGCCGCCGTTTAACGGATCGTCCGTAAGCAATCCCGAAAGTGTGATTTCATCACCGACCTTAAACTGTGTCATATTGATTGCATCCGGATCGTCATACTCTGCAGGGATAATTCCTCTTAGTATCGTTCCACCGAAATCTTGTTCCGTTATTTTGTATGCGGGAACACGGAGAATGACCTCTTCTCCCGACATTAGCTTGTCTATGTTGATTTCGCCCTCAATAACAGATGCCTTTAACTCTTCCAAACTTTGCCGGCTGTATCCGACGATCTCGCTACATATCAACACATCGTCATCTGCATATTGGAATGTATCCCAAATGAGATTATAATTGTTGATT
>JAZUNN010000030.1:0-67201 GCA_045604155.1 Acutalibacteraceae bacterium | reverse complement strand
CTTAAAAAGGAAAATATAAAAAATGAATGTAAAGGAGTTAAGAAATGAAAACAAATACGCATTCTTCAATAGAAAGTAAAACACGCCTAATACGCACAGAATTACCTATCGAAAATGTCTGAGGATATATTTCAGACATTTGGATAATTGAGTTGCAGATAAACAAAGTGCGGTAAGACAGGAGAAAAGGGTACATAGTGGAACAATCTGCAAGTAAATAATTATTTCTAATATAAGTTGTCAATTTTAATGTTTTAGCGCACTAAAGTACGGTCTCATGCGGTATTCAGCAGTTAAAAATACGGCTTTTAAGCCTGCAATCTCTCCGTGTTATTCGGGTTTATTTTAAATGGATATGCTGTTTTTTGAATATTATTTTTCAAAGATTCAGTAATTTGGGGAGTTATGAGATAAAAAGAGAACATGAAAGAAAGATGAAATTAGGGAGAACGATTTATGATAAAAGAAGAGAAAAAGCTATATAATGTTACAGAAACAAGCAAGCTATTAGGCATTGGAAAAAATAAAGTATATCAGTTAATAAACAATGGGCATCTTTCGGCTCTTGATTTAGGGGGGCTAAAAGTTCCCAGTTATGAGATTGACCGATTTGTCTCCGAGTATATAGGGTGCAGTTTTAAGGATATGAATAATATCCGTAAGGTTCAGACCGTCTTAAATTGAAGTATTCAGCAATATTTACATGATTTATAATTTTCATAAAGAACACGACAGGGACGGTAGATTGATAAATGAAGAATGTGAGTATAAGAAGTCATACGCTTAAAAACGGTCAGAAGAGCTACGAGTACCGTTTTGAAGTTGCACCAATCAATAATAAAAGGACATGGCACTCCAAAAGCGGATTCAAAACAAAGGCAGAAGCAAAACGAGCGGGCAACACTGCACTACAGCAATACGAAAATTTCGGCACAATTATTGAGCCCTCTGATATATCGTTTTCGGACTACTTGGACATATGGATAAATGATGATTGCAAAGTTGACCTAAAGCATACAACTATCTCAAACTATCAGAAAAAAATTAACAATCATATAAAGCCTGCACTGGGCGGCTATAGACTGAGAACAATCAAAAAAGAGCATTTACAGGCTTTTGTACTGGATATGTACGATAGAGGCTACTCACAAAATACGTTATCTTCAATCATCGGGATATTATCAAAATGCTTCAACTACGCTGTAGACCGTCATTACTTGGTGTCCTCTCCTGCGGTCAGAATAAAGATACCCAAAAACAGAACTCCAAAAACGCCTACAAGAATAATGGAAAGAGTATGTATACCCTCTGAAAAAATCGCCGAAATGCTTACTCGCTTTCCAGAAACACACCCAAGTCATATACCGCTCAGGTTAGGTTATGAATGTGGTTTGCGTATTGGAGAGGCTTTTGCTTTGGTTTGGGAAGATATTGATTTTGATAACAAAACCATAACAGTTAATAGACAAGTCCAGTGGAAACAGGACGAGACCCGAGCAAGGACGGACAAGTTATTTTCTAACGGAAAAGCAGAGTGCGGCAATGGTTACTGGTATTTTACCAATCCGAAATACAACTCTGTTCGGGTAATTGAGATAAGCGACAATATGACCGATTTATTGAAAAGAGAAAAAGAACGTCAAGATACGATGAGAACATACTACGGTGCACATTATTCAAATTACTACACCATGTATCCTATTAACCTTGGAGGTTACACACCTACAACCAACGTCCCCGAAAATCCAATAAACAGTGACGGTATCGGTAGTCTCATAAATTTTGTATGCGTGCGCAATGATGGAACGTACATAACAAGCCGTACTATGCAGCACACCTCAACGGTTATTCGCAAAATGATATTTGAGAATTTTTCTTTTCACGATTTGCGGCACACCCATGCTTCGATACTTTATGAAGAGGGGCTAAGTGAGAAATATATATCCGAGCGGTTAGGTCACAGCGATAGCAAAATAACGAAGGAGGTATATGTGCATCTTGGTAATCTATCAAGAGAAACAGGAAGAGCCGCCGTTAATAAGCTATTTAATAACACTGGATATTGATTTATTTTAAACAGTGTAGCGGTATGGTTAAACGACCGAGCGGCACACATTATAATCGTGTGGAAAATGCCACAACAAAACCACATTTTCACAATGACAGATTAAAACGAATAGATACAAATTGAATCAGATTCATTTTAACCATTTAGAAAAATTGGCTTATCACGGTACTTTTTGAAGCATATTCATACAAATTGGGATGAATTGAAATGTAGGGTTTGTATGGGTAACAACCCCATGGTCGGTGCTACCGTTGCTTGCGCTGTTGCAGTTTCTGAGGGCCTTAAGTAAGATTATTTCTTATTAAGATTACGAAATAAAGCATTACACCCCTGAGCTTTCGCTCAGGGGTGTTTTTGTGTTGAGGGTAATGGGATTTTATTACTGTAGGGACAGCCCTCTGCGGCTGTCCGTGATTTAACGGAAACGCAAAACGGGAGGGCGCAGAGGCCCTCCCCTACGGTGGAATTTGGATTTATCATCGTAGGGGACGTTGAGAACGCAAGCGTTCTCACATTGGTCGTCCGTTTCGTATTTGCGTAATATTTGGGTTTTCACGGGACGATGTGGGCATCGCCCCCTACGGTTGGGATTGGATTTAACAGGAACGCAAAACGGGACGTCGAAATCGCCGTCCCCTACGGTTGGTATGTTTATGAGCAGAATGTCTCCATGATCTCTGCAACCTCATCGGGAGAAAGTCCAGTTGCTTCGGCTATCTTCTCAGGGTCGGGATCGAAGGACATATTAGCCATGACGAGATCGTATTTCTTTACGTCGATGCCGTCAACTGTCAGCACACTTCCGTCATAGGCGAAGTGGTTATATGATTCTGCCCACTTATCAATACATTCGGTGTCTGCATCGAAGCAGATGTCAGAGAACTTCTCCGCAATCTTCTTGAACAGCGGGAAAAGATAGGTAAGACCCTGATCGGAATAGCCCATATCAGTGCCGTAAACTGATTCTGCAATGGAATCGCCTGCGTCCTCGGTGGAATCAAACTCAACGGTTATACCGTCGCCTGTTTCCTCAATGGTGCACAGACCGTTTTGCATAAGCTCCTCCATGCGGGGACGGTAGACGTCCTTGCCCTCGTAGGTGAATTTGCAGTTTGAGTTGGGGAATACGGTGCTGAGGTAGTGCTCACGGATAAGCTCCCAAACGCTGTTTTTCAGGTCTTCTTTCTTTGTATCACTGCAGACAAAGTTTATTATACTCATGTTTTATTTTCCTTTCGCTTGAATATAGCTTGATTAAGCATATCGGACAGATATGATTTTTACAAGCATATATTTACGATTTGGAAAGATTATTACCTGCGGTGATTTTTCAGATCGATCTCATCACTGTCGCCGCACAGCCAGTCCATGGATACGTGCAGAGCCTTTGCCAGCATACGAAGTTCAGCATCGCATACATGGCGCTTGTTCTGTTCAATTCTTGAGATGATGGTAGGAGTGATGTCCATTCCCATAAGTTGAATCTCACGTGCGAGGTCGTCTTGTTTCATAGGAGGGTCCTGTAATGCACGACCAAGACGGACACGATCTCCGCATATATTACCCTTTACAAGAAAAAGCTGTCTTGCCATAATAGACCTCCAATATATAGTTTAGATATTTTTTCTCTCAGGTATTGATTTTATTAGAAAAAATGATATAATTATGCCCAGAGTGGCATATGAATGTATAGTCTATACATTGGAGAAATAATTTTGTTATAAGACGCCCATTAAACATGACGGTCGGCGGAACGTACAAGTTCTTGAAGCTCTAACTTCTGCTTTGCAGATGCAGTGACACACCTTGTACAAGAGGCTGGAGCTGCTTTGGCGGCAACAATATGAATGGGGACGGTTCTTATAAAAAAACACCGACATTTCTGAAATGTCGGTGTTTTTCGCTGCGGATAATATATGCGATTATTAAAAAGCCTTCTCCTCAAGTGAAGTACGAAAAATATATCTGACCCGATAAAATCAATCGGTTTTCATATTGTAAAATTTGTGAAAAGTCAGGCGATTTTCACTTTTCTTTTATCTTAAACGGTGGTATGCTTTTAATGAGCATACCACCATTTCATTCTGAAAGGAAAAATATGATGATAGACAAGAAAATTCTGTCAGAGCTTATCGCTATTGTACTTCGTGGCGGCGCTGACTTTGTTGAGGTGTTCGCAGAGCACTCCAAAAAGGACATAATTACCTACAGCAACAAAAAGATCGAAAACGTGTCGGACACCGTTATCAGCGGTGTGGGAATCCGTGCATTCCTCGGCACAAATACTTTCTTTGCCTGCACCACAGACCTGTCCGAAAGCGGGCTTCGTGAGTGCGCACTCCGTGCGGCTCAGGCGGTAGGAAAAAGTGCGGATAAAATCCCTGATTTCTGCCTTGTCGAGAGAATAAACGGCAATATTCTTCCCGTAAAGCGTCTGCCCTCCGATGTGCCTGCATCTCTTCGTGCGGATATGCTCCGTGCTGCCTGCGGCACTGCATATGCCCACGACAGTAAAATTCTTCAGGTTTCGGGCAATTTTGTCTGCCACGACAAGCAGTTTATTGTTGCAAACAGTGAGGGACTTTACACCGGCGACCGTCAGGTGCGCACACGCATGAGCGTGCAGGCGGTTGCGTCCGACGGCACTCAGAATCAGTCCGGCTCCAGCTCCCCCGGACGGAGCATGGGTCTTGAATTCTTTGATGAGGTTACTCCCGAATCCATCGGCGAAAAGGCCGCAAGGCAGGCAATGGTAAACCTCAATGCGGTGCCCTGCCCTTCGGGAAAAATGACCGTTGCCATTGAAAACGGCTTCGGCGGAGTTATCTTCCACGAAGCCTGCGGACACTCTCTTGAAGCCACAAGTGTGGCAATCGGTATGTCACAGATGGCAGGAAAGATGGGTCAGCAGATTGCAAATCCCAAGGTTACCGCTATTGACGACGGCACTATTCCAAATGCATGGGGCTCCTGCAACATTGATGACGAAGGAAATCCCATGCAGAGAAGAGTGCTTATAAAGGACGGAATCCTTACATCCTATATGATTGACCGACTGGGCTCACGAAGAATGGGTATGCCTCACACCGCCAGCGCAAGGCGTGAGAGCTACGCATACGAGCCTACTTCACGTATGACAAACACATTTATCGACAACGGACCCGATAAGAACGAGGATATTATCGCATCCATCGACAACGGAATTTACTGCGCAGCCATGGGCGGCGGCTCGGTAAACCCCTTCACGGGAGCATTCAACTTTGCTGTCAACGAGGGATATATAATCAGAAACGGCAAGATATGCGAGGCTGTCCGAGGTGCAAGCCTTATCGGTACAGGCAGCGAGGTGCTTCAGAAGATAGATATGGCAGGTCAGAATCTGGAAACCGCTCAGGGTATGTGCGGCTCTTCCAGCGGCTCGGTGCCTACAGATGTAGGTCAGCCACTTATCAGAGTTTCCGATATCACCGTAGGCGGACAGGCATAGTGGAGGTGCAATATGAACAACACTGAAATAAAAAATGCTGTGGCAAAGGCTGCCGAGGCAGCAGGTGCCGAAGGCTATGAAATAAAGATAGAATCAGGGGTCAGCGCAGGTGCTGAGGCACTGAAGGACGAAATTTCCTCTGTTTCATATACCCGCACGGGCTCAATTCTTGTAAGATGCGTCAAAAACGGCAGAAGCGGCTACGCCGAAAGCGAGCTTGTCACCCCCGAGGCTGCAGCAGAGCTGGTATACAGAGCCTGCGCCAATGCCGAGGTTGTTGACGACCCCGACGAAGTGCCTCTTTTTGAGGGCTCGCAAAATTACACCGTAATCGAGGAAGAAAAGACAGAAATCCCCTCTGCTGAGGAGCTTATGGCTCACACCCTGGAGCTTCAGAGGAAGGTCTATTCTCTTTCTGACAAGGTGGTTGACGGCACACAGTCCTTCACGAGCGGAATGAGCGAGGAAAGGGCATATATCAGCTCGGCAGGACTCGATCTTTCCTATGAAACCTCCATTCTTATCCACGGCGTTGTGGCTGCTGTCAAGGCGGGCGAGGAAGGTCAGGAGGACTATGAGATTTCCGAAATGAAGAAAAAGACTGCAGACGAGATAGCCGCAGAGGCTGTAAACACCGCACTTTCAAAGCTGGGTGCAGAGTCGGTGGATTCGGGAAAGTACGATATCATAATCGACAAGCCCACAATGCGCTCGCTGCTTTCCGTTTTCTCGCCTGTTTTCTCTGCACGCAGTGCATATCTCAAAACCACTCTCCTTGCAGGCAAGGAAGGTGAAAAGGTTGCAAGCGATGTACTGACAATTACCGATGACCCATTCCATCCCGATAAATTCGGCAGATGTCCCTTTGATGCAGAGGGTGTGGCGGTATATAAGAAGAATGTAATTGAAAAGGGTGTACTTAAAACTCTTCTTTACAACAGAATGTACGCAAAGCTTTTCGGAAAAGAAACCACGGGAAATGCATCCTCGGCAAAGAATATTTCTCCTGTCGGAATGTACATCGAAGCAGGTGAGTACACCTCCGAGGAACTTCTCCGAAAGCTTGATAACGGCATATTTATCACAGAGCTTAAGGGTATGCACGCAGGGGCAAATGTCCAGAGCGGTGACTTTTCCCTTGAAGCTGCGGGCTATCTTGTTGAAAACGGAAAAAAGACAAAGCACGTGAAAAACTTTACCATCGCCGACAACTTCTACAGCCTTATAAAGAAGGCTGCGGCGGTTTCCGACAAGGTCGAATTCGGTGCAGGAGCAAAAATGGGTGCTCCTGAGGTAATGTTCACCGATATCAGCGTTTCGGGAAAGTAAGAAAATACCACCCCATCAGTTTTGATGGGGTGGTTTATGCTTATTTCAGATTTTCGATGCCGTCGAATTTGATTTCGCTGTTCTTTATAAGCTCGATCATATAAGGAACAAGTTTGGGGTCAAACTGAGTGCCTGCACATCTTGTCAGTTCATTTATTATATACTCAGAATCAAATTCATCTCTGTAGCATCTCTTGGTAGACATGGCGTCGTAGGCATCTGCAACGCAGATGATTCTTGCAACAAGGGGAATTTCTTCACCCTTCTTGCCTTCGCCGTAGCCTGTGCCGTCCCATTTTTCGTGGTGATAACGTGCGCCGCACTCGATATCGGGAATAGCGGTTATGTCCTTGAGAATATCGCCGCCGATTGCAGGATGAAGTTTTACCTGATCCCATTCTTCATCGTTGAGGCGACCGTTTTTATTGAGAATATTGTCGGGGATTCCTATCTTGCCGATGTCGTGAAGCAGACCCATATAGAATATGTTTTCCTGCTCCGAGCGGGAAAGACCTGCTTTTTGGGCAAGAAGCCTTGAAATGACCGCAACACGGTAGGAGTGACCGGAGGTGTATTCATCCTTTGCGTCGATGGTCTTTGCGATAGTGAGCATGGACTGCTCGGTAACAGAGCGCCACATACGGTATCTTGCACGGATACGTCTGTACCTGACAGAGGCGATTATATTGGTTATCATAACGACGAAAACCGTAAAGATTGCCAGCAGGATAATCCAGTATGTGATTTCCTCCGTTACTACTCTGATTTTTGTGGCTTTGAAGCTGAACTGGGTGAATTCATCAACAGGCTGAGGAGTATAAAGAACAAATCCGAAGGTTTCCTTTGTACCCTTTTCTATGTCTTTATTGTAGGAAAGACCCGAAACGGTGAGAATTCCGTCCTCAATCTTCCATTCCGCATTCCACAGCTCGGTAATGGTGCCGTCTTCAGGGACGGGGAAGGAAACAGACCAGTTGTCAACGGAGTGTTTTGAGTTATTGTAGACATCGGCATCGTAGCAGATACCAAAGAACATTTCATTGGGTTTTTTCGGGTCAAGAGCCAACCACCAGCCCTCACCCTCACGGGATTTAAGGGATACATAATAGTCGCTTTCGGAAATGCTTCCGGTGGTGGAATCAAGAGAAGTGTCAACATTGTTTGCAGGCGAATGCTCCACATCATATATTAAAAGCTGACGCATTATAAGCAGCGCAAGAATAATAGAGCCGTATAAAAGAAATGTTCGGAATTTCAGGTTTTTCATATGTTCAAATCCCCTCTTTCGAAAAACAGCGGATAAATAATTCAGTTTAATTACGTAATGATTTTATCATAAACTTATTAAATAAAAAAGCCTAAAATATAACGAGTTTTTCTTATGATGATTTCTCTTTTTGTCGATGTTACCAAATTTAATCGTTTAATTTTGTGTATATGGCTATATTGTTTCAACGGGAGGGGTGGGTTAAAATAAAAGATAACTATTTGCGGTTAAAAGGAGAACGAGTAGATGGAAAATAAAACTTCAAAAAGTAAGTTTATAAGCCGGCAGACGGTGAAAATAATTGAGCAGGCAAAGAGGGTCAGAATATTTCTCATAATCGGTGCTGTGCTTGGAATTGGGTCAATGTTCTGGGCGCTGAAAGTGGTGGATAAAAGGGAAAATCCTGAAAAATACAAAGAAAAGTCTGCTGCATCCCAGAATGATGACGGAGTAATACGTCAGGGAGATTTTGAGTTTGAGATGCGCAACGGTGCACTTGTGCTTATTGACTACAACGGAAAGGACAGTGCGGTGAATATTCCTGATTCTGTTGAAGGAAAGACTGTTGAGGTTATCGGAAAGGGTGCTTTTTGCGAAAATCTCAGCCTTATAAGCGTCACGATGGGCAGTGGCATCAGCTGCATAGAGGACGAGGCTTTTCTGGGCTGCTCAAGACTTATAAACGTGGAGCTTTCACGTAATATTCGCACAATCGGTGTCATGTCATTTGCAAACTGCAGTATGCTGAAGACAGTTGTTCTTCCCGAAAGCTTTGAAAATGCTTCTCACAACACATTCCTGGGCTGTGCAGAGGACTTTGTGCTCACAGTTTACCCGGGCACAATGGGTCAGGACTATGCCGAAAGCAACGGATATGATTACAAATTATATTCTGAGGAGCTTATTGGCTGATTGTGCTTTACATAACTACGAAATTGTGATATTATAAAGGGCAGGAATAAGGAGGTGCGGACATGATATATCCGGAGGACAGATTGAAGGAAACGCAGGTTTCAAGAAAGGATATATATGACGGACGCATTTTCTCCGTCCATGTGGACAGGGTAAGTCTGCCAAATGGGTCGGAATCCACAAGAGAAATTGTTGACCATCACGGCGGAGTGTGCGTTGCAGCAATAAATCCGAAGGGTGAAATCGCTTTTGTGCGTCAGTATCGCTATGCCTACGGCCAGGTGGTTACAGAGCTGCCCGCAGGAAAGCTTGAAAAGGGTGAAGAGCCTGACGAGGCGATCCGCAGAGAGCTTAAAGAGGAAGTCGGTGCGGAGGGCTTCAACTGGAAAAGCATGGGTTGTCTTTATCCCACACCGGGCTACGTAAGCGAGATAATACATCTCTATGCCTGCGATATCGACGGCGCAGGGGCGCAGCAGCTTGACGAGGACGAATTTCTGAATGTGGAGTTCATACCACTTGAAAAGGCGGCGGAGCTTGTTCTCAACGGTGAAATTACCGACTCAAAGTCACAGGTGCTTATTCTGAAATGCGCAATAGAGCGTGGCATTTACAGCAAGCACTGAATCGGAGGTTATTATGGCATCCAGAAAGAAAAGAAAAAGCAGCAGTGCAGACAACGGCTTTGACCTGAAGTCCCTGGGCGCACTGCTTGTAATAATTATCGGTGTTGCACTTATCATTGTTCTTGTAAGAGCGATGGACAAAAAGGATAATGTGCAGGAAACAGGAAGCTCTGAGAGTATGGGAGCTTCGGGTGAGGACTACGGTCAGGACTATGACGACACTGTTTCAGAAGTAACTGAAACAGAGGATAACGAGAAAGAAGAGCCTGTTGAAAGCACTCCTGTTGAGAGTGAACCTTCCTTCACCGTTACAGTAACAGGTCTTGACGGCAGCTATAACCGCACCAATGTGGAGTCTGCCAAGGCTGCAAAGCTGAAGGTTTCAGGTCAGGACAGCGAGGGATTTGAATTTTCTCTTTCCCTGCCTGACACAAATTATGCAGGCTATGCTGAGTTTGTCAGCGAAAACACCGCAGAGTGGACCTATGACGGAAATGTTCTGAAATTTGAATGCGGCAGCAAAAGCGTGACCCTTTCAGGGCTGAAGGCTGCAAACGGCAAGTATATAAGCGGCGAGCCCACTTATACGGACGAGCCTGAATCCGATTATGACGGAAACATTATCAATGCTTCCGCCACAAGGTCAAAGCTTTCCGATATTATGAGCGGCGATGATTATTCTCTTTGCAAGAAGATTCTCAGCGAGGGAAGCAAAATGGGTGTTTCCCAGAGCAGCTCTGAATATCAGACCGATAAAAACGGAGCCGGAATCATGGTTGACAAGGAAACCGGCATGATAAAATATCAGTACGAGCTTAAATATGAGGGCAGATGCATGGTCCTCTGCTCATCTGACGGAAAGGTATGTATCGGCATATACAACGAAAATGACGATACAGGCGAGCTTCGTTACTATGCAAGCTCATCTTCCCTGCGCTCCTCTGTTCCCGGCTGCATCAAGAATTATGCAATAGCCTACGGACTGGAGCTTGTGATCTGCTGACATAATAAAAGGGGGCGTTCGATGTGAGTACCTTCGGACTTCTTGTTATTATTTTCTCCCTTGTATTCATGGGAGGCTCTATATTGCTGTATTATGCAGACAGCCACAGAGTCAAGCTGGCAAGATTCTGTATGCTGGGTTTGTATCTGCTTATCTTTGCGGAAATCATTCTGGCATTCTTTGAATTCCCTGCAATGATTTTTGACGGCATAATCTTTATAAGCATGGGCATGGAAAATATTGCAAACATAATGATAATCATTGTGCTTGTTGCAATCGGCTTCCTTTTCTTCATGCTTATTCCCAAGATCAAGTGGCGTAGATTCCTGCGCACAACACCTGTAAAGCTTGTAATCTGCGGTGTTCTTCTTATTGCCGCTCTTGTCTATACCGAAGCCTACAACGGAAGATATTCCTTTGAAAACAACGAGGATTTCTATTCTGTTCGCAAGATGTACGAAAAGTACGACAATAACTTCTGGCCTGTGAAGCTGATTGAAACCAACGATACAGAGGCTGACGGCACAAAGAGAGTTTCTGTCTATCCCTTCGATGCAACCACCGGAAGCGGAAAGCAGAAAATGGCTTACAAGGTAACAATTTTCCGCCGCTTTGAAAACGGTGACTATGTCCTTTACTACTACCCATTCACATACAAGACCTATGTTGACGGCGTGGCATATTCCATGGATGAGTATATTGACTTCTCCGCTCTGGAGGAGGATGACGATGATGTATCAGGTACCGATATGTCTGAAACAGATGTATCGGGAAGCGATGTGTCTGAGTCTGACACTGAAGAAATCACAGAAGAATAAAAAAAGAGCCTGACGAAAGTCAGGCTCTTTTTTTATTCTTCCATTCTGCCTACAGTAAGCTCAATAGGATCTGCGAGCTCCTTGCCCGTGCCGTCACGCACGTAGAAGGTCAGTGTCAGGGTTTCTGCATTGTAATCGAAATAATCGGGTCGCTGGTTGATGCTTTCACCCTTGTTTGCGGTCATATTGTCAAAGGAGAATTCGCAGCGTCCAAGTCTGTCATATGCATAGACGAAATAGAAGGGATTATGCGGTTTGACAGAGGACTGTGCGGTGAAGTAAAGCCGCTGACTTATGGGTGTGCATACGATACGGTCAACATACACTGTGTCGCCGTTGTAAAGGGTGATTGTGCGGTCAACATCAAAGATGAAGGTTTCATCGTGGAGGTTGCCTGCATCAAGGCTGAAGGAGTAATTCCAGGGACCGTAGATGTTTTCCGATTTGCCGTTCTGATGGAATATGGACAGGATATCGATGGACACCTCAAAATCATGCATTCCGACGAGATGGAGGTCGGAAAGATCAAATTCCATGGTCATCCATCCTACAGTGCCGCTTGACCCTGAGAAGCCTGTGGCCTGATGGTGGTAGTTGTGTCCGTCAACTGTCAGATGTGATCCCTTATAGGTGGATATACCGTCGTCATTGAGCTCACGTCCGTCCTCATAATAGAAATCGAACTTGATTGAGAGCTTTTCGTTTTCGTGGACGGCTTCGGTCATAACCAGTGTAAGACCCTCAAAGGTGTTTGACTGGTTGATCGTAGTCACATATTTATCGGTGTTTGAGGTGTAGTGGGTATCGTTGCTGAATTTTGTTCTGGCAAGGTGCTCACCTACAGCAACACCCACAGCAATTACCGAGCCTGCAAACAGAGCACATATCAGCATGGCAGCGGCAAGGACAGTGAAAACCTTTTTGAAGGAAACCGTTTTCTTTGTTTTTCTCCCGAATACAAGATTCATTGTATTTTCAGCGAAGTCGGGAGATATATTTATACAATCATTTGCACCAATGTAATTCTTTTCAAACTCAGCAAAAAAATCGTCCTTGTTGTTCATTATATCCCCTCCCTTTCAAGAAGTTTGCGCAGCTGTGCCTTTGCTCGCTCAAGCCGTGTGCCGACGGTTGATGAGGGTATGGATAAAAGCTCTGAGATTTCCTTTATTTTATAGCCCTCGAAAAAATGGAGATGAACGACTATGCGGTATTTTTCATCAAGGGTGCGGACCGCTTCGTAAACTGCACGCTGGTTATCGTTTTCAAATACTATCCCGATTATACTCTCTTCAAAATCACATACTCTGCGTGTGCGGCGAAGCTGGTTTTTTGCCTGATTGATGACGACTCTGAGAAGCCATGCCTTTTCGTGCTCAGGGTTTGCGAAATCGGGCTTCTGGGTGTAGAGCTTTATGAATGTGTCCTGCACTGCATCCTCTGCCTCACTGCGGTTTCCAAGGATGCTGTATGCTGCACGCATCATGGACGAGGAATAGGTGTTGATGCAGTATTCCAGATACACTTTTTCACTCATTGTGCCGTTCATCTTCTGACCTCCTTTCAGAAATAAAACACATAAGAAATCTGTTTTTGCTCACATAATTTAAAATAAATAAAAAATTTTCCGTGAGTGCCGGGAAATGGTGCTCACGGAAAACGTTTTACTTTTTGTCGAAGGCTCTGCGTAATTCAAATATTCCCCAGGAAACACCCACAAAGGGGATGATGTAAAGGAGAAGAAATACGGGATAGGGAAGAATTTCAGGGTAAAGGGAATCGTATACGGGAAGAGACGGATTCTTTCCGTATCGGATATAGAACATATTGAAGCTTTCCTTAAGATTTGTAAGCTCTGCAGTTACATTCATGGCAGAAGCAAAGGCAAGCATGACTATAAAAACAAGAGATGCAGAGATAATAGAGGAACGGGAGAAAGAAAATTTTCGGCAGAGAAGCAGATAGAGTCCTATTGCAAGCTGACCGCCGTGATGAACCATAGTCTGGATATTTATTCCGATCATGCCGATAAATACATTTGTAGGAAGTGCCATTACAAGGATACCTGCAAGAAGCCCGAAGGTGCCGAGATATGTAAGAAGTGCGTTCTTGAGCTTGCCTTCTTTGAGGAAACCGGCAATAAGGGCGATGTACATAGGTGTTGAGCAGAACTGGAAGGGGAATGCGTACCATTCAAAATCCCAGGTGACGCAGCCTGCTTCGTAATTGAAAGAAAAGACAAGCTGTTTATAGATTTCAAGTGTAATGCAGATAAGAGCGAAAACACGAAGTATTCTGTCAAGATTTTTTCCTTCTGCATTTTTCCCGAATCGGCAAAGGAGAAAAACTGCGGCTGCGGTTATGAAAAGCCACATGATGTGGAACCAGCCATACATTGAGGGGGTGGTCATTTCCGCCTGAAGCACATATATAATCTTCTCGAAAATATTCAAGATTTTTCCTTCTTTCAGCCATAACTCTTCGAGACAATTATAAATCTTTATGAAATAAAATCAATGGTATCGGGACTTTCGTAACTATTTGTAACACATAATTTGATTATTTGAATTGACTTGAAAGGAAATTTTAAGTACAATGATAAAAGGAGTTATAAAACAACTCTGCGAAACTGGAATTATTCTTTTATATGTAAAAAAGGAGTTTGAATCCATGAAAAAGCTTTACATGGGAAAAGCCCCCTGCGCACTTGACCTCGGTGACGGAAGTGAGCGTGCCGAATACGTAAATCAGGACTATATCCTGCATAAGCTGGGTCGTCCTCACCGTGCGGTCAATATAATGTATACCTACTATCCCCACGATGAGCAGTGGCCTGCACGTATTTCCGAAGCCTGCAGGGATATGAATGTTACTTTTCAGTGGGATTACCCCTACGATGACTATTTCCCCTACGGTGCAGACGGTCAGCCCTTTGAGCAGATGCGTGATATCCGATGTCACGGTCAGGATGTTATCCTCACCCTTACCGTTGACTGCTCTCTTTCCGATGAGGAGCTCCGTGAAGTAGCAAGACAGCTCAGACCCTTCGGTCAGATGATGATAAGAATCAATCACGAATGCTGCGGACAGTGGTTTACCCACAACAAGAGATTTACCTATCCTGAGGTAGGCGCATTCTTTGTACGTTTTGCAAACATAATCAAAGAGGAAGCTCCCAATGTAAAGACCATTTTCTGCGGCGGCTGGGCTACAAAGGACGGCAAGGTCGAGCAGGAGGAGGCTTTCAAGGATTGTTACAAGGCGGCTGATATATGGAGCTGTGACTGCTATCTTTCTCTCCACTACGGCTGGCCCTATGACGTTGCAGAATGCGGCGGCGGCTCATACAAGGCGGAATCCGTCAGCGAAAATGTTGCAAAGTACGAAGCCGTATTCAAGCGTGCCTGCGAGCTGGCAGGAGAAGCAAAGCCCATGACCACCGCTGAGTTCAACACCGACGGTGACGTAACAGGACCACGTATGCAGGGTGATTCCGTTGTCCGCTTTGCACATCACTGGAGAGATAACAAAATCGACTGGTTCAAGGCAATCAGTATGTATCAGTTCCGTGACAGAGGCAGACTGGGACTTGAGATAGAAGACCCCAACAATAAGGGCGTCGGCATCGAGCAGCCCATGCTGAAGCAGTACCGTGACGAAGTGCTTCACGATCCCTACTTCATGCCCGAAATGACCGAGGGTGAGGATGTATCCTTCCCCGCAGCAATGCGTTGGGGAGGCAGTGAGGATGCAGAAGGAATTGCAATTTCCATCGACTTCGAGGGCAATCCCGAATTCTGCGAAATGACCGTTGAACAGAAGATCGGTCTGATGGTTGAACTTAACGGCCGCTGGTTCTATAAGGCTCCTGAAACAAAGACAATCGATATGATGTCTGCATTCTTCGATAAACCCCTTGATGGTCCCTGTACCCTTACAATGAAGGTTTTCGCTCCTCCCGCTGAGGGGGTCAACGTTGAGGACGGAAATGAGGACTGGGCATACAACTACCGCACAACTCTTGAGGAAGAACCCAAAATGCGTATTCGCTATGAGGTCCCCGGCATAGTTGGCTGACGGAAAATATTTTACAAATTGATAAGCACCCCGGAAGTCAGACACTTTTGGGGTGCTTATTATATGTTTTCAGCAGTTATTCTTTGGTGCCTATTGAAATCTTGATGCTGCCGCTGCTTGTATTTATGGAGCAGGTGCCGCTGCCTGCCTCCGAAGCAGGAACCTTTACAGAGCCGCTGGAGGTGTGGGTTTCGAACATCTTGCCGGTCAGCAGTGTGCCGTTTACAGAGCCGCTGGAAGTTTTTATTTCAATTTCAGAAGCATCGCTGTTGTTGAGCTTTACAGAGCCGCTGGAGGTTTTGACCTTCATTACGCCTGCTGCAACGACATCGGTGAGTTTTACGGAGCCGCTTGAACACTCTGCAGTGACATTTTTGCATTCTGCATCGGTAAGATTTACAGAGCCGCTGGAGGCAGACATATCAATATCGCCGCAAACTGCACGCTCAATCTTGATGCTTCCGCTGGTTGAATGAACATCGAAGGCGGTGGCTGCACTGATTTTTTCTGCCTTGATGCTTCCGCTGGTTGTTTCGAGGCTGATTTCAGAGGCGGAAACATCCTGAAGTCTTATGCTGCCGCTGGTAACATTGATGTCAAGACTGCCTGCACAGGAGCGGAAATCAACAGAGCCGCTGGTGTTTTCTATGTCGGTTTCCTTGAAAGTAAAGCCCTCTCTGACTTTTATACCTCCGCTGCTGTTTTTGATTTTAAGATTGCTGTATTCGCTTTCGGGAAGATAGACCTCGATGACCATATCCTCCACGAAAATGCCGATACGCTCGTTCCATTTGCGATTGTCGTGCTTTTCAATGTACAGAGTGCCGTCGGTAACTCTGACGGTGTGGGTGATGTTTTCCGCTTCTGTACATACTATCCTGCATTCGCCATCCTCAGAAGGGATGAGAATAACCTCGCTGCCGGAGCCTTTTACTTCGATATCTGTAAAGGCATCAGACTCGCTGTAGGTGGTGGTGAAGGTGTCAAGCGTGTCGATTGATATCACGTTGAACTTCAGAAGAGCAAGACCGACGACGGTAATGACAAGACCGACTGCAAGAATTATTACAGCAATTAAAGCAATTTTTTTCATTTTGCATTTTCCTTTCCGATTAAGCAGTGCTTGATTCCTCGAAGAATCAGTTTGCTGAGGGCAACAAGTCCCTTTACCACGTAGAACGTACCGCAGAAGAACAGTATTGCGAGAGCGGCACAGATAAGTGCAGCGCCGATGCAGAGTATTCCTTCGGGTATATGACCTGAGCAGAATGTGGCAAAAGCACCGATGAAGCAGGCAATCGCACTGACTCCCAGTGAAAGCACCACGACATAAAGAACAAGTGCCACCGTCCAGATGACAATGTAAACTGCAAGGACAACAGCAAGAGCTGCAATCAGCAGACTCAGCCACAGAGGTGATCCCAGGACAAGGAGGATAATCTCCCAGACACGGAGGGTTCTTTTAGGCTTTACCTTTGCTTTTACGAGCTTTGGCAGCGGTGTGTCGAGAAGAATGCGTGAGGATATCTCATCAACCGAGCCGAGTGCCTCAACAGCTTCATCCTCAGACAGACCGTCCTCTACCCTGTCGTCTATCATTTCGCTGTAGTATTCAATGGATTTTTTCTTGTCTTCTTCAGAAAGCCCGCTGAGCTTATCACTCAGTGCAGACAGAAATTCCTGTTTGTTCATTTGTTTTTTCCTCCCTCGTAATAAACTCGTAAATGGACATTATCTCACGCCATTCTTCTTTGAATTCCTCAAGCCTATTGAGTCCTGCGGGAGTAATCCGATAATATTTCCGCAGTCTGCCGTTGTGCTCAGCAGAATAGACCGTCAGCATTTCTGCACCTTCAAGTCTGCGCAGTATAGGGTAAAGAGTGGATTCTGAAATCTCCACATAAGGGCTTATGTCCTTGATTATCTTGTAGCCGTAGGATTCGGTGTCTTTGATTGCCGCCAGCACACATACTTCAAGGAGTCCTCGTTTGAGCTGTATATCCATCCAATACCTCCTTTCGCACAATACTATACGACACATAGTATCCTTTGTCAAGTAAAAAATTAGACTTCCGAAAAACTTTTTTCGGAAGTCTTTTGTTTATCCTAAAAGAACATCTGTTATGAGCATCACGCAGAAACCCACTAAAAGCGCATAGGTAGCGCCACGTTCACTGCCGTGAGCATGGGTTTCGGGTATCATTTCGTCGCTTATTACATAAAGCATTGTGCCGCCGGCAAAGGCAAGGGCAAAGGGCAGAATTGCCGATGCAAGGCTTACGGCAAAGTAGCCTATGAGCGTACCGACAACCTCAACAAGGCCTGTTATCATGGCGCAGATGAATGTTTTTCGGGGAGTTACCCCTGCGGCGAGCATAGGTCCGATTATGACCATACCCTCGGGGATATTCTGCAAGGCTATGCCGCCTGCGATTATAAGCGCCTGAGAGGTATCTCCCGAGCCGAAGCCAACACCTGCGGCGATGCCCTCGGGAAGATTGTGTATTGCTATTGCGGTGACAAACAGAAGGACTTTGCTTAAATTTGAGTTTTTGTGTTCCTCTGTGTCAGCGCCTACCATTTTGTGAAGATGGGGTACAAGCTTATCGATGAGATTGAGGCACAACGCACCTGCAAATATGCCTGCAATGGTGTATATAAGCCCGAATTTTCCGCCGTATTCAAGAGAGGGCAGGATAAGTCCCAGCACTGCCGCCGAGAGCATGACTCCTGCCGCAAAGGACAGGACTATATCCGAGAATTTATGGGATATGTTTTTGAAAACAAAGCCGATAACGGCGCCGATTATTGTAGCTCCGCCGACTCCGAGAGCGGTAAGAAGTACCATTTCCATAAAATCACTCCTTTGCTTGTATTGTATCATAATATTTACTGATTTTCCATATGAAAAGAGCGGCAGTTTCCTGTCGCTTCAGACTGTCAAAGAACCCCTTCAAAGCCGCCCTCGTCAGAGGGAGGCTTCGGACACAAAAAGGACACGGCGAAAGCCGTGTGCTTTTTCCTGCTTATAAAATCAAGCCTCGGAGAACATATCCTTGCCTACTCCGCAGAGAGGGCATACAAAATCCTCGGGAAGATCTTCAAACTTTGTGCCGGGAGCGATGCCGTTGTCAGGATCGCCGAGAGCCTCATCATATTCCCAGCCGCATACGTCGCATACATATTTTTTCATTGTTGTTTCCTCCTTGAATTTATTTATATTTCAGCTTTCCACAGTCCGTGGAGGTTGCAGTAAGCATAAACTGCAACGGGCTTTTCATCAGCCAGTGCGAAGATGATCTCAGGTGCACCGTCAACAGGCAAACACTTGCGCTGACCGCCGCGGTCGGTCTGGAGATATACCCATGTAATGCTGTGCTCCTGACTCATGGGGTGCAGAACTGAGCCTACGACTACCTTTACCTTGTCGCCGTCAACGGTGACTACGGGGATATGCTTTTCGATACTTGCTTCCACTGTACCCGGCTCAAGCTGCTTCATTTTCTGACCGCAGCACATAAGAGGCACGCCCGCATCGTGGATCATACCAACGATATTTCCGCAATGCTCACAAACGTAAAATCTGTTTTCACACATAGAAGTTACCTCCGTTAATTTTTATTTTATCTCCTCAAAATCGGATGCACCGTGCTTGCAGAGGGGACATACGAAATCTTCGGGCAGCGTATCGCCCTCGTAGACATATCCGCATATCTTGCAGACATAACCCTTCTTGCCCTCAGTCTCGGGCTTGGGTTTTACGTTGTTCTGATAGTAGGTGTAGGTCATGGTTTCTCTATCGGAGATGACTCTTGCCTCGGTTACCGAGCAGATGAACATACCGTGAGTGCCGAGGTCAACATACTGCTCAACCTTGAGAGACATGAAAGAGTTGATATATCTGGGCAGGAATGCAAGACCGTTATCCGAGCGGAGAGGCTCACAATCGGCAAACTTATCAACATTTCTGCCGCTCACGAATCCGAATGCCTCAAACACCTTGAAAGGTGCATCCTCAGTCAGGCAGTTGATGTTCATGATTCCCGTCTGCTTGATGATGTGGTGAGAGTAGTTTTCCTTGTTGATGGTAACTGCGATTCTGTTGGGGGTGTTGGTTACCTGAGTAACAGTATTGACGATAAGACCGTTGTCCTTCTTGCCGTCGTTGCTGGTTACAACATACAGACCGTAGCCGATATTGAACAGAGCGGAAAGGTCATTCTTGTTTGCGGTGGAATCCTGCTGTGCAAGATACTCTCTGCAAAGCTCCTCAGCAAGAGAGTCAAGCTGTGCGCTGCTTTCATCATTGAGAGCGGAAAGAATCTTAACTGTGGTATCGGTAAAAGTAAGATTTTTGCTCTTTTCAAGCATTCCTCGCATAACCTTTGCAGCCATGGGTGCCCAACTTCCGTTTTCAATTAGAGCGACTGTGCGGTTGCTGTAGTTGCGCTCGGTGAGGTGGTCTATAAACTGGCGCATAAAGGGGAAGATATCCGCATTATAAGTGGTGGTTGCAAGTACAAGCTTACTGTAGCGGAATGCATCCTCAACAGCCTCTGCCATGTCGCATCTTGCAAGGTCGTTTACAACAACCTTGGGACAGCCCATTGCCTTGAGCTTTTCAGCCAGGAGCATAACTGCCTTTTTAGTATTTCCATAAACAGAGGTATATGCAATCACGATGCCCTCTTCTTCGGGCTGGTAGGAGGACCATGTATTATAGAGATTGAGATAGTAGCCCAGATTCTCGGTGAGAACGGGACCGTGCAGGGGGCAGATTATCTCAATATCAAGACCTGCGGCCTTTTTCAGCAGAGCCTGAACCTGTGCGCCGTACTTTCCGACGATGCCGATGTAGTAGCGGCGAGCCTCGCAGGCCCAGTCCTCTTCAACGTCCAGTGCACCGAACTTGCCAAATCCGTCAGCGGAGAACAGAACCTTGTCGGTGCTGTCGTAGGTCACGATAACCTCGGGCCAGTGAACCATGGGAGCGGTGACAAATGTGAGAACGTGCTTGCCCAGGTTAAGGGTATCTCCCTCGCCTACAACGATTCTTCTATCCTCAAACTCTGTACCGAAGAAGTTCTTCATCATGGCGAATGCCTTTGCGGAGGATACGATCTTTGCCTCAGGGTAAGCCTTGACGAAGTTTACAATGTTGGCAGAGTGGTCCGGCTCCATGTGCTGGACTACTAGATAGTCGGGTTTTTTGCCCTCAAGGGCATTTTCAAGATTATCAAGCCACTCATGGGTGAAGTTTGCGTCAACGGTATCCATTACGGCAATTTTCTCGTCCATGATGACGTAGGAATTATATGCCATGCCGTTGGGGACTATGTACTGACCCTCGAAAAGGTCAACATTATGGTCATTTACGCCGACATATCTGATATCATTTGTTATTTTCATTTTGTACACCTCTGTTTATTTGCTATCCTTAATTATATCACGTTTTTTTAATTATTCAAGGATTTTTCCGTCAGTCGTGATGGTTACAACCTGCCAGGGAATGAACTTTCCGCTCGCCTGAAGTGCTCGCTTCACTGCGTTTTCAATGCCGCCGCAGCAGGGGACTTCCATACGTACGATTTTGACACTCTTTATGTCGTTGTTTGCAATAATTGCGGTGAGCTTTTCGGCATAATCCCCTTCGTCAAGCTTGGGACAGCCGATGAGAGTAATATGATTTCTGATAAAATCGTTGTGGAAGTTTCCGTATGCAAAGGCTGTGCAGTCGGCAGCTATAAGCAGGTTTGCTCCGTCAAAATAGGGTGCATTCACAGGGACAAGCTTTATCTGACACGGCCACTGGGAAAGCTGGCTTGTTATAGCTGTGGGCTTTGCGAAGATGGGTGCCGGTTCTCTCTTTATGACCTTGGAATTTGTGCCGGGACAGCCACAGGGGAGCTTCTGCTTGGTTGCCTTTGCCTGGAGAACAGCGGCTTCGTCATAGGCAGGAGCTTCACGCTCTTCAAAGGAGATTGCGTCCACGGGGCAGGCAGGAAGGCAATCCCCCAGACCGTCACAGTAGTCTTCTCTTGTGAGCTTTGCCTTTCCGTTTACCATTTCGATTGCACCCTCGTGGCAGGCTGCTGCGCAGGCGCCGCAGCCGTTGCACTTTTCTTCGTCTATTTTAATTATCTTTCTGACCATATTTTTACTCCTTAAAAGCATTTTCCGCTTTTGCAGTCCTCTGCAACACCGCAGCGGTAGCAAAGCTCGTTGGGGCAGTGGTTGGTTTCTGCAAATTCTACTATATTATTAACTGTTGTTTCTGCGATGTTTTCAAGGGCTTCCTCGGTGAGAAATGCCTGATGGGAGGTGACGATTACATTAGGCATGGAGATAAGGCGAGCCAGAGTGTCGTCTTCCATGATGTGACCCGAATTGTCCTCAAAGAACAGGTCTGCTTCTTCCTCATAAACATCAAGGCAGGCTGCACCGACTTTTCTCGATTTGATTCCCTCAAGCAGTGCCTCCGCATCTACCAGAGCTCCACGGGAGGTGTTGAGTATCACAACGCCCTTTTTGCACTTTTCAAGGGTTTCTGCGTTTATGATGTGCTGGGTTTCCTCTGTCAATGGGCAGTGAAGAGAGATTATATCGCTCTTCTCAAAAAGCTCGGGGAGCTCGACGTATCTTATGGTGTCGCCGTTATCAAGATCCTTTGCAGGGAATTTGTCGTAAGCTAAAACTTTCATTCCGAAGCCACGGCAGATGTCAACAAACACTCTGCCTATCTTGCCTGTGCCGATGACACCGACCGTCTTGCCGTGAAGGTCAAATCCCGTAAGTCCCGAAAGGCTGAAGTTGAAATCTCTCGAGCGGATATATGCCTTGTGGATCCTTCTGATTGATGTCAGGAGAAGTGCCATGGTGTGTTCAGCTACTGCATAGGGTGAATAGGCAGGTACTCTCAGCACATGGAGCTTGCCGAAAGCGTGCTTCATATCAACATTATTGAAGCCTGCGCACCGAAGAGCCAGTATCTTTACGCCCATTTCGTGAAGGCGGTCGATTACTGCGGCATTGACTGTGTCGTTTACGAATGCACATACACCGTCAGCACCCTTTGCAAGCTCTACAGTATCTTCATTTAATTTGGTTTCGTAATATTTGAAACGAACACCGTTTTCTTCGCCGTATTTATCAAAAAACGGTTTGTCATAAGGTTTTGTGTCGAAAAAAGCTATTTTCATAATTGCTTCCTCCTTGTTTTTCTGGCTTTATTATATTATACTCATTTTATAAATTCTGTTGAAATTTCAACAAACGGAGATTTTTTATGAAAAAATATTTTGAAATTATAAGAAATTGCTCTCTGTTCAAGGATATAGAGGACGATAATCTTTTAATAATGCTGGATTGTCTGGGAGCAAAGGTGGTGGAGTTTGATAAGAAGTACACCATCATGGCGGAAGGCTATCCTGCGAAAAACATTGGAATCATGCTCTCGGGCTCGGGGCAGATTGTGCGTATAGACTACTACGGCAACAGAAGCATAGTATCAAATATCGAGCCTTCCGAGGTTTTCGGCGAGGCTTTTGCCTGTGCAGAAGTCCCCTCAATGCCCGTTGATATTATCGCAAACGAGCCGTGTCAGGTGATGTTTATCGATTCTTCCCACATTCTTCACACCTGCAAGAACAACTGCGGATTTCATCAGCAGCTTATTTTCAATCTTATGAAGGATTTGGCTACCAAGAATATTATGTTCCATCAGAAGATAGAAATTACCTCAAAGAGGTCAACGAGAGAAAAACTTATGACATATTTGATGTTTCAGGCGAAGAAAAAGGGAGAGAGCAGTTTTGAGATCCCCTTTGACCGTCAGGAGCTGGCGGATTATCTTGAAGTGGAGCGCAGCGGACTTTCTGCGGAAATCAGCAAGCTTAAAAAAGAAGGCATAATCGACACAAGGAAGAATTATTTTGAATTGAAATAGAGAAACACCTGCACAAAAAGTGCAGGTGTTTCTTTTATCTGAGTATAAACTGTCTTATATCAATACGTCCGCTGCCGCAGAAAACAAAGTACAGCGGATACACTCCATCGGGAATTGAAGCATCGGCAGAAGAATATGCCCACTCATCTTTCGGTGAAACGGGGATTTTTCCAAGGGAATCACCGTCGGGTGCAATGCGGATATCAAGATATCCTTCCCCATCACCTCTTATTTCGGCGGAAACAGAAGCAAGAGAGCGGAAATCAAAGTATTTATAGCCCATAACAGAGCCGTCCTGCATATTGCATACATACTGGAATGGAGAAAGAATATCGAGAGCATCGTTTTCTTCCGATGGGTCAATGTCGTCACAGGCCTGAGTGACAAAGGGATAATCCATTTTCATCTGCTGAGGGTGGGATTCCACATTGCCGTTTTCTGCTGTAAGCTGACAGCAGATTCGGGCAGGATAGGTGCCGATGCCCGCAAGAGGTCCGTCATTGAGTCCGCAGGAGGTGATTTCCACCTGAGAAATATGACCGTTTTCGTCAAAATATATCCGCTCGGCACAGGCCTGACGGCTGAAGTTGGTACGGTTTGTCTGGCGGTGATAGAAAATATACCATTTTCCGTCAAGGCATTCCATTCCGCCGTGAGTATTGCCCAGACAGTTGAGAGTCTGCTCACGGGTGCGTCCGTTGAGATAGATGTCGCCGATATCCACAACAGTGCCGCCGTAACGATAACCGCCGTCGGGTCTGTCACTGACGGCATAGCACAGCTCATGGCTGTTGACAGAGGAATAGATGAAGTAATAAACGCCGTTTATTTTGCGTATGGAGCTGGCCTCAAAGAATTCATGACCTTCAAAGCCGGTGCCGATGCTGTTTGTGATCTCGGGAATCAAAGGCTTCGGCTCGGTGCGCAGGGTCAGCATATCATGCTCCAGTGTCATTACCTGAGAGCCCTGATGATCATTGGCTCTTTCAATATACATGGGTGCATTGCCAGAATAAAGATATACAGTGCCGTCGTCATCGATAAAAACGCCCGGATCAAACTGGGAAAGGTCACCCTTGCGAGTGCCTAAAATTTCTCCGTCAGGGTGCTTTACAAAGCCTAAGAATTCATATTTTCCTGCAGGAGTATCACACACTGCAACACCTATTTCGGGGAGATAATCGAGGCAGTAGTAGAGATAATACCGTCCGTCGGGACCTTTTACAACATCAGGAGCCCACATTGCATGGATTCCGTTGGGGTTGATATCCTCGGACCGCTCGGGAATTATGCCGAAAACATGGCGGTGAGGCGGTGCATCGGCAGGGATATTCTGATTTCTCGGGTCCTGATCCTTGCGGTATATTACGCCCTCATATTTCCAGTTTTTTAGGTCCTTCACATCTGCCGAGTAGCAGACATAGTCGTTAAGGCAGAATGCCGCACCTCGGAAGCGGTCGTGACTGCCGAAAAGATATACTCTGTCCCCGAAAACATGAGGCTCGCCGTCGGGGATATATTCATAGGACGGAAGATAGGGGTTGAAAGCCTGATTTTTCATCTTAGACACTCCTTTTGGATGGCTGATGATTTTATTGGCAGCCTGACAATGCTTTGTGAAATTATATCAATATAAAAAAGCAAAGTCAATTTCCCGATTGCTCCGACATAATATGACAACAATAAAAAATCTGTAAAGCACTTGAAAAAAATGAGAAAAGAATATACAATATTTAAAATAGTATCAATTTCTTTATTCAACTGTACGATAAAAATCTGCGCATACAGAAAAGAGTATGCAGAGAGGTGAAAGCATGAGCAGAGTTTTTCGTGTGAATCCTGCATTGGATATCTTTAACAATCCGCATTTTGCGGAATATATGGTTACTTCAGACGAGCAGATATCAGCTGCGGTATGTTTTGCCGAAGCCCGTGATTATTCAGCTCTCTGTGCCCAGACCTGCGTTCAGGGTCTGCTGACATTCTTCAGAGGCAATGAGTCCGGTGACCTCAGTTCACTTGATGACAATTCCCTGTCGGAATATGTAATCGGAGCTTTTACCAATGCAGTTCAGGCAGGAGTCAGCCGAATCGGTGCAGCAAGTGCGGTAAAGAGTGTAAAGATAGCCGCAACAGGCTTTTTTACAACTCCTGATGATATAATCGTCTTCATATACGGCGAGGATAATGTTTTTGTACAGATGACAGACGGCTCTGTTCAGAGAATTAATCCCACCCTCGGCTCAAGATTTTTCTCCCGTGGTGCAAACAGCGTAAGCATCACAAGGTTGAGCAAGAGCGATATTCGAGGTCTGCTCATCGCATCGGGAGAAGTCAGAAATGCAGATGGTCTTATGCGCTATGCCGCAGGCTGTGATGTGGACGGTTTTGATCAGAACAAGCTCAGCGACGGAACATTCAGTGCGGTATATATGTTCATAAAACCCCGCAATGAGTCAACTGTCAAGGTTTCATCAAATAACGCAGCGAGAATATACCGTGCATCCATTACAGGCGAAAGCCATATCAAATATGGCGATTATTGCCAGGATTACTGCGATTATGCGGTGTTCGGCGGCGGAAGAATGGTTGCTGCCATAAGTGACGGTGCAGGCGGTGCAAATCACTCGGAATACGGCTCGAGAATCAATATTGAGAATGTTATCGAGTGCGTCCGCAGAGCAAAGGTTCCCACATTTGATGCGGACCTCTGCGAAAATGTACTTGCCAGCGGTGCGTACAAGCTGAAATCATTTTCTCAGAAATTCGGAATTGATCTGCCTCAGCTCAGTGCAACAATGATCGCAGTGTATGTGGCAGGAAACAATATTTCGTGGATGCACGTCGGAGACGGTGCAGTTTTCGGATTGATGGCCGACGGCCGTGTACAGTATCTGTCAGAGGCAGACAATATCTCCGATATTTCAAATCGCACATACTTTACCGTTGATCCCGATGTCCGTGAGCATCTGCGCAAGGGCTATATAAACCGTGACAGCGTGGATATGCTTATGGTTGTGACCGACGGTGTATACAACGGCATACCGACCCAGAATCAGACAGCTTTTGCTGCAGAGGTTTTTGCAAGAGCGAAGGATCAGTTCATGTTCGGTGAGGAAAAGCTTGCAGCAAATATCGATATACAGCCGATTCGCAGATACGGCGATGACCACTCTGCGATTCTTGTAAATCTCAGCAACGGCAGAGTAAGACGTCCCGGATACTGAGATAAGAAAGCATAATTTCCAGGAAAGGAAAATGAAAAATGGGTGTCGGAAAGCTTGAAGATGTCAATCTTAAAATAGTAAAAAATTACTTCAATGCGCTGACAAAATCTATACCGAAATTCCGAGGCCTTTCCATTGGCGAATATTTTGCCAGCGGCGGACAGGCTTCCATGTATACCATCGTCAACAAAAAAGGCGATACGGTATATGCACTCAGAATAATAGACACAAGCAAGTTTACAAAGGGAAACAAGGATTTTATCAAGAAGCAGTATTATCGTTCCCAGTCCACTATAAACTGGCTTATGCAGAATGGTCAGGCAGGACGAATTGCAGGATATCTTTATTCCTTTGAATGTGATGCGGGAAATAACGACAAGCTTTTCTGCATGGTCATGGAGTTTCTCCTGCCCATGGAGAGATATGCAAACGCAGCAGGCAGAACGGAATACGAGCACAGAGAGCTTGCTGTCAGAGTGGCAGCAGACCTCCTTCCTCTTCTGGATATCTGCTTTCGCCGTCAGGGCGGTGTACTTCTCCACAGAGATATAAAGCCTGACAATATGTTCCTTCGAGGCAGCGGAAACGGAAATATTCTCCTGGGTGACTGGGGCATTGCAAAGGAAAAGTCCGATACGGGAGTAACACCTCAGCTCGGTTCAAGAGTTACAATCGCACCTGAGATATACGGCGCAGACGGAAGTATAAACAAGTATGTTGACCTCTGCGATATGTATTCCCTTGCAATAGTAATCTACTATTATCTCAATGACTGTAAATATCCTGACCCCACCACACGACTGCAGGTCAACCCTGTAAATGAGTGGCTTCCTCCTCCCCGTCACGGATCGAAGGAAATAAAAGCAGTTATTTTGAAGGCAACAAACTATTATCCGAAAAACAGATACAGCTCTCCTGCTGAAATGCTTGAAGCTCTCAGAGGATGTCCCGAATTCAGGCAGTACATAAATGAAAGCATGGCTCGCAGAGCGGCATCAAAGACGGTCCCCGATAATATGGAAACGGTAATTATCAGCAAGACCGTTGCTCCTTCCAATACCGTTCCATCAAAAACATCGAACAGCATACCGTCCAGAACGTCGAACAGCATCCCATCAAAAACGTCGAACAGCGTCCCGCCCAGAACATCGAACAACATTCCGGGACATATTTCAAACACAGGCTCGGTGCCGGGCACATCTTCGGTTGTCATGACGGATGTCAGACCGGGCAAAACTGCAAAAATTGTTGCCCAGTGTCTGCACTGGATGATACTTGCATTTGTCATGATGCAGCTGTTCCAATGTCATTTAAAACCCGGAGCATTTGCGGAAAAAGCCAATGGTCTGTCTGTGTTTATAATGAAAATGACAGGCAATGTGGGATACCATACCATCCTGATTGCTGTTTCGCTGGGACTTATTGTAGGTATAGTTGCCATTGTATCTGCGATAATAAAAAAGAAAAACCCCATGCTTATGGCACAGAGCGATGCACGGGCTATGGATGTACTTGTGGTCATCGGCATTGTACAGATGGTTGTAATGATGATTTACTGGTTATTAAAGCCGTCTGTTGTGGTGGCTTATGAGCAGTTTATCGTATTCCTTTTTGCAGCCGGTTTTGATATCTGCGCAAAAATGATTGCAAAAACTTCAATGGTGCCGGTTATTGTAAACGGTCTGGCACTTCTGATTGTGTCGTTCACCCTTCTTGCACCCGGAGTTGCAGGCGTAATTCTTTCTGCACTGGTGCTTGTTTGTGCATACGCAGTCTGCGCAATGGCAGATGTGGACAAGGAATAAAAATAACCCCACCGATGAAAGTCGGTGGGGTTCGATTTTTATTTATCCATTTTCTTCTTTGCAGAATACAGAGCTCTTCCGATACCTGTGCCGAGGAGTGCGCAGATAATAGCTTCTACAAGACCGTTTATGCCGACAAATGCGACACAGAAAAGAAGAATTGTCTTGATGGAACTGGAAGAAGCTGCAGCTGCATCGGTTGCAGAGATATCAGCAGCAGAAATAATATCGGTTGCTGTAATATCGGTAAGAGAAACGACATCAGTTGCAGAAACCGCTGCAGATGCGGAGGGTACGACGGTTGCGACCATGCTCTGAATATAATCGGTGTTCCAGAAGCAGAGAATAAGAGCCGTCATAAAGAACAGTGTGTTGAGAAGTGCGCCTGCAAGGGAGGGAATGAGGAAGCTGTAGGTTTTTGTCTTATCAGCCTTGATAAGGGGAGTTGAGATAAGACCTACGAAGAAGCCCATGAGAACACGGGGCACGATGCAGACGACAGCGGTGAGCAGAGGGTTGATGCCGAAAAGCACTGAACCGAACGGGCTCATGCCAAAACACTGGATGAAGCTTGTAAGACCGAACATTCCGCCTAAGAGAACGCCTGCTTTCCAGCCATAAAGGAGTGCGCCGATGATAACGGGAATCTGAAGGAAGGTGATTTCAATTACACCGATTTTCAGATAGCCTATGGGAGTAAGGCCAAAAAGGAAGATAATGGCGGTGAGCATTGCCATGACTGTAAGCATCAGGACATTGCTCTTCTTGCTTGCTTTTGCATTTGACATATTATTACCTCCAAGCTGCTGCTCCATGATATGCGTCATGTCAGAACGCAGAACATATGCGGATGCAGCGCCAATTTATTCAAAAACCGCTCAGCGGTTTTTGTCCCAGATAATTTTCAGACCTTCAAGCACAAGGTTTTCCGCAAAGAGGAATTCCCTCTCGCAATTCTGCACTATGCTCTGAGAAAAGCCGCCGGTTGCAATGGCAGTAACCTTTTCTCCAAGCTCCCTTTCGATGCGCATGAGCATACCGTCAAGCTGTGCTGCAGCGCCGAAAATAAGACCTGACTGCATACATTCGATGGTGTTCTTACCCACAACTCTTGCAGGAGCTTCAAAACTGATCTGAGGAAGCTGTGCAGTGTTTGCAACAAGTGCGTTGAGGGATGTGCGAAGTCCGGGGTAGATTATGCCGCCCAGCATATTACCCTTTGAGTCAAGGACGGAGATGGTGCTTGCGGTACCCAGGTCACATACAACGTTGGGCAGGGGGAATTTTGCCTTTGCAGCAACGCTTACCGCCACAAGGTCGGCTCCGAGCTGCGCAGGGTTGTCGATAAGAATGTTCAGACCTGTTTTGACCCCCGGTCCCAGAACAAGGGGATCAATATCGAAAAGACGCTTTACTCCGTTGACGATGTACTGAGTGATGTGAGGAACAACGGAGCTGATTACAGCACCGTCGATCTGATCGGGAGAAATGCCGTAAAGCTCAAGAACGATCTTCATTTCAACGGCATACTGATCCTGTGTGCGGCTGCTGTCGGTGGCAAGACGTGAGGTGAAACGAAGTTCGTCACCGTCGAAAGCACCGAGGGTTATGTTTGTGTTGCCTATGTCGATTGTAAGCAGCATACAGAATGCCTCCTTCACTCATTTCAGTTTACAGATATTTTACATTTTTATTCACTTTAAGTCAATATAAGAGAATGCAAAGCCTTGAAATCTGTGGTACAATATAAATGTATATTTTGTACGAAAATCGGAGGCATATACAATGAATAAGGAACTTCAGAAGCTTATACTCAGCTATAAAGAGGATATAATCGCAGATATCGCAGGCATAGTCGCCATTGATTCCGTTGTAAGAGAGCCTGCAGGCGATGACAAGCCCTTTGGTGAGGGCAGTGCCGCTGCGCTGAATTATATTCTGGGCAGGGCTGCGGATATGGGCTTTGCTGTTAAAAATATCGGCAACGGCGCAGGTCATGCAGAGCTTGGCGAGGGTGAAACCTATGCAGGTGTGCTCACCCATGTTGATGTTGTGCCCGCAGGTGAAGGCTGGGACAGCGATCCCTTTACTCTTACCGAGCGCAACGGACGTCTTTACGGCAGAGGCGTTGCAGATGACAAGGGTGCTGCAGTGGTTGCGCTGTATTGCATGAAAGCTATCAAAGAACTCGGTATCAAGGGAAAAAGACGTCTTCGCTGCATTTTCGGTGCAAGTGAGGAAGTAGGCATGGAGGACATGGAGATGTATTTCGGCGCAGAGCCTCTGCCCGAATTTGCATTCACCCCCGACTCCGATTACCCCGTGTGCAACCGTGAAAAGGGCATTCTCCAGTTTGAGATTTTTGCTGATATACCCGAAAACAGCCGTCTTGTATCCTTTGATGCAGGCAGTGCTTTCAACTGCGTTGCTGAAAAGACAACCGCAGTAATTGACGGCGAGATTGATGCAAAAGCAGAAAAGACCGTTACAGACACAGGCTGCACCTGCGAAATAAAGGGGAATACAATTTTTGCAAAGGGAAGATCAGCCCATGCAATGTGCCCCACAAACGGCATAAACTCCGCTTCTGCAGTGCTTGAGGCACTCAATGATCAGCTTAATGAAAAATGGCTGGGTGATCTCTGCGCACTTCTCTGCAACACTGACGGAACAGGTTTCGGCGTTGACTGCAGCGATGAGCCTTCAGGTGCGCTGACCTTCAATCTGGGAATAATTGAAACTCAGGAAAGAAAACTGCGCATCGCTCTTGATATCCGCTATCCCGTCACCGCTGACGGAATGGAAATTGAGAATAAACTCAAGGAAAAGGCTGCTTCTCTTTCTCTGGGAATCAACATTGTTGAAAACAAGGCACCTATCTATCTTCCCACCGATGATCCTCTTATCCGCACTCTCTGCGAATGCTATGAGGATGTAACAGGCGAAAAGGGCGAGTGCTATTCCACAGGCGGCGGAACATATGCCCGTGCTCTTGCAAACAGAGGCGTTGCATTCGGACCTGCAAATGCAGACAGCCCCACAAACCTCCACGAGGCAAATGAAAGCCTGAGCCTTGCAGATCTTGAAAAGCATATGAAGGTCTGTGCTGAGGCAATGTACAGAATGTATGTTATGTAATCTTATGAACTGATAAGAAAAACAATGAATCTACGATTAGAAAAGATGTAATAATTCATGAAAAAACAAGAAAAATTATTTAAGGTCGGAGATATCGTTGTGATTGCCGCACTGCTTCTTGTAAGCCTGCTTATCTTTCTGTCCTCTCTCCCGACACGAAACAAAACCGCCGCTGAGGCGGTGATATGCGTTGACGGTGAGGAGTACGGACGTTATTCACTGAGCCGTGACAGAGAGATTGTAATCGAGCAGGAGGGACACAGAAACACCGTTGAGATAAAGGACGGGAAGGTTTTCATGAAAGAGGCCGACTGCCCTGACAGATCCTGCGTAAGACAGGGTAAAATCACGAAAAACGGTGAGGTCATAGTGTGTCTTCCTGCACGTATCACCGTCACCCTTGACGGAGCACGTGAGCAGGTGGATGCGGTAGTATACTGAATCGGAGAAGCCTATGAATAAGCAAATAATTGCTTTTCTCCTTTCTCTTTTCACAGCAGCCCTTCTCTGCGGCTGCGGAAAGGAAGAGAAAAGAGATACTGTCACAGAAAACTCAGAGGTTACAATCAGGTTTTCGAGCATTCTCAGCAATGGATCGGACAGTGAGATAACCTCGGAAATTCTCAGGAATTTTACATCCCGTTACAGCTATGTGACACTGCATTATACTGTTGCGGACGAAAGCGAGGCATATAAGCTTTCACTTCTCGACAGTGCAACATATCGGAAAAATCCTCCCGATATTGTTTATTGCAGCCTTTCTTCCCTCGGTGATATGCCGGGAGAAGAATATGTAAGCATTGAGGAAATAAGAAAGTACAGAGAGGATTTTGCCTCGGATATCAGTGAAAATGCTCTGCTGAAATATTCAGACACTGCATACGGAGTGGCTGTGCGTGGCAGCGGAAAGGTGCTGGTGGTAAACACCGAGCTGGTTTCCGATTATACTGATTTCAGAAAATCGGCAGAGGAAATATCAGATTCAGATGTATATCTGTTTGCCGATAATGCCCTGGACAGCGAGCTTTTCTTTGAGTACATGATGACCATGTACACCGACTCGAAAATCTCTCCCCGTGACCCTCAGCCTCACTGGGAAAGCGGATTCAAGCTGTTTTCTGACCTTGTAAGGCTCGGAGTCTTTGCGCCGGGTGACAGAAGTCCCGCAGAGCTTTTTTCGGAAGGCAAGGCGGTTTATGCCGTGCTGACCGAAAGCGAAGCGTCTTCGCTTTCCGGAGAAAAATACCGCTGTGCGGCTTTCTTCGGTGGATTTGATGAAGGTCTTTTCATATCGAGAAGTGCTTTTTCTTCTCCTATGAAGCGTCAGCTTGTGCTGGAGCTTGCAAAGAATATAACAGACGAAAAAAGCCGATATGCCGAAGGATATATTCCCTCAGACGGCTCAGGGGTATTCTTTTCATTACCCAATGCCTATCCCATGACACCCTGCAGCGAAATCTATGGCGAGGGCTGCTGGGACGAGGTGCTGTCATCTCTTGTAAAAGGTGAAAATCCGAAAGAAATATTGAAATCCATGGAAAAAGGCACTGTATCAGACAGTGATGCATAATAAAAAAGGAGCTTTAAAAGCTCCTTTTTTATTTATCCTTTTTTAACGATGGAAACGATTGCTTCGGCGCAGGCGTCAAGTCCGACAACACCCGAATTCATGGTGACATGATAATTCTGAGCATCGCCCCACTCACGGCCTGTGTAGTGGCGGTAGTATACCTTTCTCTTGTCGTCTTTTTCCCTAAGGCGCTTTTCTGCAGGCACCTCAGTTTCACCGTAGTTTTCAACGATGTGTTTTTTGCGGAAGTCCATATCCGCATAGAAGAAGGTGTGGAGGCAATCCTCACGCTCTCTGAGAATGTAGTCGGCACAACGTCCGAGAATGACACATTCCTCTTTTTCGGCAAGCTCGTTTATTATATTATTCTGCATGATATAAATCTTGTCGGGAATCGAAAGCTCCCCGGGGTTGTGGGAATAGGAATTTGTAACGGCAAGAGAGAAAAGGAAACTTCTTCTGGAAAAGGCATATTCTCCTGCTTCGTTGATATATTCCTCAGAAAAACCTGTTTCGGCAGCAATCTTCTTTACAAGCTCCTTGTCGTAGCAGGGAATACCCAGCTCGGCTGCGATTTTGCGGGCTATGGTACGACCGCCGCTGCCAAACTGTCTGCTGACGGTGATTATTCTTTTCTTCATATTATCGACTCCTTTGTGTCAGTGGTGAGTTTATTCATCGGAAAGAGCAGCAAGCATTTTCAGGGCAATGGCCCGTTTATAGGGGTCAAGGCGGATTATGCGCTCGATAAGCTTACATTCCTGCTCATCAAGTCCATAGCGTGAAAACACGGTCTGTATACTTTCCTGAGGCTCGCCGCCTGCAAGAGATGCAGGCGAAAGGCGAAGGACATTGGAAAGTGCTACGATTCTGTCACGGCGCATATTGCCGATAGAGCCGCTTTCCCATCGGCAGACCGTTGCCTCGCTTACCCCTGCTGCATCTGCAACCTGTTTTAAGGTAAGACCAAGCTCAAGCCGCCTTGTGCGGATGAGGTCGTTTATTTCCATTGCCACCACCTCCATTTATATTATTATATTATCAGAATTACGTCAGCGCAAGTAAGTAACAGAAATTTTACGAAAAAGAATGTGTTTTCTCATGCGGAAACTGACAGATGATGCACAAAGCCCGGCACAGGACAATGCCTTGTGCCGGGCTTTGTAAAAAGGGAGAAAGAAAAAAGGAATTATCCAAAGAAAAGATTTATCTCAAAATTCTTGTTTCCGGTATTTTCCATATAGAAGCAGACTTTGCCAAATCCGCTCGATGGGTCAGCAAAGGAATCAAATGTACTCATAAGGCTTTCAGTAAATTCTGCCTCGGATGCATAGCTGTTTGCCTTGAACTGCTTTGTTACGGTGCGTTCAAAGGAAACTGTTTCAGTATGAACTTCAAGACGGCTTTCGTTTGCGTAAGTTATGAGATTGCCGTATATTATATTCATTGTTTCCTCTGTTGCCCAGGGTGCAGAGGAGGATGTCTCATCTCTTTCGTCGCCATAGACAAAGTCGTCGCCGATTTTAGTAAATATTGCATCGCCTGCACTTACCCATCCATAGGTGGAGTTGAATCTGACAAGGTAGTAAAGCTGCTTCTGCTCCATTTTTTCGCCGTAGCAGTAATAAATCTCGCCGTCAAGAGGCTTTGCGACCACCTTGCTGTTTTCGTCGGGGGATGCGTAGGCATTTACGGTGTTTTTATAGGTGTTGTAGTGGTAATAATCAATGTCGTAGTCGTACTTTTCGGCATCTGCACTGATGCTGTACCTTGTGTCAGGATTGACTATCATGACTTTGCCCGCTGCATCGGAGAAATTGCCCTCAAGGTAACGGGTACTGTCGGAGGTTTTAAAGTCGTTGTCTGCATGGCGATAGATATAATTTATGGTGGTTATGTACTTTCCGGTGTTGAAAAGTCTGTCCCAGCTGATTCTGCAATGGTAATTCCAGTTGCAGTCGGTTACATATATATCGTCCCCGTCAATGGCGGTTACCATGACGCTGTGCTTGTTGTTGTAACGGATAACATCGCCTATGCGTATGCTGTCCTTAGCCTTTGCCCATGTGGTGTTCTTTGCAGTTACAGTCCATTTGCTTGCAGCGGTCTTGTAGATTTTTTCGCCTATCTTGTTTGTATAACCTGCGCACTGACCGTTGCAGGTTGCGCTGTTGTGACCGCCGGGGCAGGGCTGAGAGGTAACACCGTTGGTGTTTTTGGAGGAAAGACCTACGCTGTTCCAGTATTTACCATCGGGAAACTGCACTCTTGCCTCGGCAAGTGCACCGATGACGTTTACACTGTCAGTGGAAGATGCTGCAGAGACGGTGACGATTTTGGAATATTTGCCTGTAACCCAGGCCTTTGTGGTGGAATTATACTGAATCTGATACCACTTGACGCCTGAAACGGTCTTGGTTGCGAGATAAGAAAACTGTGTACCCTTTTTGACAGTGGCAACTCTTCCATAGGAGGTGCCTGCACCCTTACGGATATTTACTCCGCTGCCCGTTATCTGAACCATCTTTTTTTCTGTCGTGGTGGTTGTGGTGGTTGTAGTTGTCGTATCTCCCGTGGTGACGATTTTTGCATACTTGCCCATAACCCAGGCTTTTGTGGTGGAATTATACTGAATCTGGTACCACTTGACACCGGAAACGGTTTTGGTTGCGAGATAAGAAAACTGAGCACCCTTTTTGACAGAGGCAACCTTACCGTAGGAGGTGCCTGCACCTTTGCGGATATTTACCGGGCTGGCGGTTATCTGAACAACCTTTTTTGCTGTCTGGGAAGTGGTGGTTGAAGAAGAGGATACATTGACGATTTTTGCATACTTACCCATAACCCAGCCTTTTGTGGTGGAATTATACTGAATCTGATACCACTTGACGCCTGAAACGGTTTTGGCTGTAAGGTATCTGAACTGTGTGCCCTTTTTGACGGAAGCGATCTTGCCGTAGGAGGTGCCTGCGCCCTTACGGATATTTACGGGATTTCCCGTTATCTGAACCATGGAAACGGTTTCGGTCTCTTCGCTGACAGCTGCAGCGGAAGCGGGGAGAGATGGAATTGCTGCACAGAACAGCATGATGACCAATGCGAATGCTGTGATCAGTTTTTTCGTGATTTTCATATTTTCTGCTCCTTTTCTGAAAATTGAACGGTGTGAAAACGGATTGCTGTAATATATCACTCCTTTCATTTGAAAAAGTCAGATTTCTTTTTCTGATCTCATTTTAAACCATGTTCCGGAGCAGTTTATTTTTATCTACCGGATTAAAAAATAAAAATGACCACCCCATAAGGGTGGTCATTTTCTGTTGTGTTCAGGAACTTTTCAGATCAGAAGCAGAGCTTTATTCAGCTTCGCTTTTCAGAAAGTTCTTTTTGAGTGCAAGGATTGCAAATGCAGCGAGCATAAGGATATTACCCCATGTCATCATTGCAGTTACATCCTTTGTACCTGTCCTGGGAAGTTCATAGTCGGCTTCGTTTTCAACTGTCTTTTCGATGGAAAGGGTTGTTCCTGCATCGGAAAGAGCAAACTCATAAACATCCTTCCTGAGCTTGTAACCGCCCGGTGCCTTCAGCTCCTTGACAATGTAGTTGTCTTCAATAAGTCCGCTGAAGATTGCTGCACCGCCGGAAGTGGTTTCAACGGTCTTTGACAGATACCATGTTGTGCCGTTGTGCTTCATGGTCTTTGCAGGTGCATTGCTGAGATTGAGTGCGTTATAGTCCTCATCAGAAATTGCCTCTCGCTCTGTGGGGCTGTAAATTCCGAATACTGCGCCTGCAAGTGCTTTACCCTGAGCGGCATCGGTCTTGTTGATGCGTACCGTCCAGGTCTTGCGCTCATTGACTGCACTGATTTTCATGACTTTCATACCGTTGAAGTTGAAGGAATATATGCCTGAGGTTGAAGTGTTGATGTTCTTTGTTTTGAACATTCCCTCTGCATCGGGAAGTTCAATTACGTTGTATTTTTCATTGTCAACAAATCTCCAGGCTTCACCTTCAACCCATTCGCCTGCTGCAGTGTCGTAAGTCATCTGCTTCAGATCCTTGAGTGTAAGGGTTTCGCTCTTGCTCTTGCCTTCCTTGACGGTTATCTCAAGAATTGTTGCCTTGCGGCTGTGGCCTGCTATGATGGAAGCCATCTGAGCCTCGGTCTTGCCGCTGAGAGAGTTTATCTGTGCTCCGGAATAGAGGAGGAATCTGAAGGTTTCATCCTGCTCTGCGGTGTATTCTGAGCCGTCGGGATATACAAGAGATTTGTCGAGAACAGGCTTGTACTCAATACAGATACCGACCTTGTAAGGTGCTGCCTCAAGAGAAATTGTTTCGCCGAGGACTCTGTAATGATAGCCGAAGCTGTTCCATGCAATGGTGCCTTCCAAAGGATTTTCGGTTACCTCGTCATTTTTGTAATCATCTGCCATGACGATCTTGCCGTTGTACTCAACCTGAATTGATGCACCGTCGGGAATTACAAGACCTGTGTCGTCATAGATGGAGATACGGAAGGAACGGGTTGAGGTTCTGTTCTTTGAATACCAGCCTTCATCGCTGGAGTCATCCCAATCCTTTTCCTTGAACTCTGTTCTGTCTGAGAACATAAGCTCATACTGACTTGCATCAAGAACATTTCTTGTGCCGTCAGGCATTACCATGGCTACTTCAAACTTGGGATCCGTGAGAAGTTCAACCTTGAAGGCACTGTAACGGTCTTCTGTTACCGCAAAGGTTGCGTGGTCGCCGACTTCAGGCAGGTTATCAATCATGATGAACTTGCTCATGGGCTTGCCTGTAATATTGTTGACGATGTTGGTGTAACGGAAGGTATCCTTGTGCTTGTCAAGGAAAATCCAGTTCTTTTCGTCTCTTGAGGATGCGCAGTTGGTTTCGTTTCCGATTTCACGGATGCGCTTCTCAGAGCTGGTAACATAGCCGTATGCTGCTGTTATCTGGTTCGAGTTACGAACGGTCGGATCAAAGGCATTGCCGAAGAGCAGGTGATTGCCCTGGCTGACCTTTGTTTCGTCATAGGTCTGCTTGTTGGGAGTCAGATATGCATTGTTGTAATATACCTTGTTTGCCCATGTGCCGTAGTTCTTGGTGGAAAGGTCAACATATACATATCCGCCGGCGGGGATGACGTACTGCTGACTTGGTATGGTGAATTCCAGAACTTCCTTACCATCGTCGTTTACGTATATACGTACAGTTATTTCGCCGATAGGATAATGGTTAAATTTGACTGCCTCGCCGCTGCGTACAAGAGAAACAGTTGTGGTGGCTTTGTTGCTGTTGACGGGATAAGTGAGCTTTACATCATCAAGATCAGCAGGGTCACGGGTGATAGTAAATAAATCGCATGAGGTGCTGTAGCTTGATGTACTGTTATATATTCCGTCGTTGCCATTGTATTGGAATGTTAATTTTACAGCGTCGGTGAAGCCGTAATCTGCATCCATGACATCGGTGAAGGTCCAGTCACCGATGTCATCTGCACCTTCATTTGTAAGCTTGACACGCCAATTGACGGTATCATCCTGACCTGCAGTTTCGGTATTCATAACAGTTGAGCCATTGACAGTTGTCAGGCTTTCAACCCATTTGGTTATACCGGGAACAATTTCGCCTCGAGTAAGGGTTACATCAGATACAAGCCACTGGGTTTCGCTGTTGCCTCCGGTAAAGCCTGCAAGGTTTGCGGCAGCAGTGTCCCATACCTCGCAGTCACCATCGTTGAGAGCAACATTTGCAGGAAGCTTGCTATTGAGCTTCATGGTGTCATCGCTGACAGTTACACCTGCGCTGAGATAGTCAAAGTAGGGCATTGCAACTGTGTTAAGAATATAATCCTCGGTTTCATTTTTGAAACTAATCTCACAGGGGATACATATCTTTATGCCTTCGTTGGGTTTTAGATAATACTTGTCGAAGTAGTTATCGTAGCTGAGTCCGCCTGCGACATCAATGGTAATGATTCCTGCCTTATTGTCATATTTTGAGGACAACTCAGGCGTTTTCCATACAGGGGTAACCTTATCGCCATTTTTGTCGGTGGTATTGACCGTGCCATTGGCCCAGGGTCGAATCCAGCTTGTGGAGTAAAGATACACGCCCTTTGGCAGAATATCGGTGATGGTATTGAGGTAGAGTCTGGTATCACCGCTGTTGTAAAGAACGATGTAGTAACTGATATACTGATATCGATAAGACCTATTAATGAAGTGGTGACGTGCATCGTCGGTTGTTCTTGCCGGGGAACCATTCTGTCCGTAGTTACTGAGTCCCAATCCGGTTTCAATAACACCCTTCTGGAGAAGTGCTTCGGTCACAGAAACAAAATCATGGTAGACCATCATCTTTTCTTCTCTTACATAGAAGCTGTTTTCAAGACGGGTCTCACGGTAGACATTTGCATAGTCGAGCCATGTTTCGCCATCGGGGAGATCAAGGGTGACATAGATATACAATGTACCGTTGATAGTCAGAGTCATATCGCTGTCCCAGCGAATCCAGAGCTGATCAGTTTCCTCTGTGGTGCCTGTCCATGCAGGAGCTGTAGTGTCGATATACCATGTGTCTTCGGCATTATCAACACCTGTGAAACTGAAGGAACTGCCTTCTGCGGGAACATACTTAAGCTTCACGTTGTCCTTTGACCATTTGAAGGCTTCGTGGTAGGTAACAGGAAGCTTGTCGTAGATATCATCACCTGTGAGGGTAACGGAATCACCTACGGATTTAAGCATCAGACGATAAAGGGTGGGCTCGCCTTCTCTGAAAGGCTCATAGGTGGCAAGCACATCATCTTCGGGTGTTTCTCCCTTTTCGATTACGATGTACTTGTTGAATGCAGCTGCAGTGCCGCCAAATGCACCGTCATCGCCGACTGTATCGTAAAGACGGTGGCTCTGGTGGTCATTGAGCCAGGTTTCGTTGTCAATAACGTAAGAAAGATCGTTTTCGCCGGTTACCTGTGTGTCAACAACCGCCCTAAAAGCGACATTTTTGGTTTTGGATCCTTTGATATCGGTAAGATACCAGTGGATAAGGGTGTCAAAGCCGCCTCCGCTGATGGGCTCAACCTTTACGCTGTCAGCAATCATGTCGCCGACAGTTACCTTGCGGTAGGTACCGGGCTTGTCGAATACATAATAGGTTTCGCCGTCAACCTCACGTGTGGAAAGACCATAGTCACTTGCAAGATGAGCATTGCCCTCAAGAGGTACAAGCAGAAGCTGTGCACCGGTCATATGGTCTGTAAGAGGGAGAATCTCATATTGTTTGTTGCTCAAGTGGTTTATACCGAGAGTATAGTCGATATAATCACCATCGACAACGTTTTCAAGGCTATTGTCACCGTTGATAATACCGGACTTGTAGAGAGTGAAGTCACGAGAGGTACTCCAGCCGCCTATATAAGCGTCCTTGAAAACAACTTCTCCTGAGCTCTCCTTATGATATGCATGGGCATAGTTATAGGCTACTTCTTTCGGAGAAGGTGACCTATAGTTGGGCTCATCGTCATTGAGCTGCTGGAAGCTGTCCTTTATATGGCAGGGAATGGTATATGTGTGATGTTCACCGGCAGGAATGTCATAGTCATCAATATAATGCCATTCTACGGTGTATCTTGATTCCTGCTCGCATACATAGCCTACAGCCTCAAGAGCTGCAAGAATATCGGTTGCATCGAGAACCTTATCGCCATAGGTAAGGGTCTGTTTTCCGTCTGCGGTGCAGGAAAGAATAAGGGTTGCGTCAGTATCATACTCTGCGGGATCATCAGCCTCGCAGCCGTGATACTGAGTGTTTACACCACTGTTTGCCTGGGTGAGTGTGTGAACACTGCCGTCTGCGGCATATACCGATGCGCCGGGAGTATGGGCATCAGAGGTATCCCTGCAGAGAGTTGCATGGGAGATAATTACTTTACATTCCTTATGGGCATCGGTTGTTTTCAGGAATGAATTGAAGATTGACTGAATATGGCTCGGTTCAAGCACGAGTTCAGTAGGCAGGGGATCGTCCACATAGAGAAGATCGGGGAAGGCAAAGGAGGAATCATTATATACACTTATTGTATAAGTGGCACTCTCACCCCATCTGGAGCTATAGCTGCGGGATTTGTATATTTTGAAGTTTGCTTTGCCGGCTTTTACACTTGACTCAACAGATGCCTCATCGTACTGATTTTCTGAGTAACAGAAGGTCTGGTCAGCACTGACATCATTTGTGAGTGTCAGTGTTTCGTCAGGGGATACATCGATTGCTTTGATGTATGAAGGACGGATTGTGGTGTTGCCAGATGAAATATTGCCGTTATTGTTTTTTGCTGTTCCTCGGCAAAGGTATATATTAAAACTATGATTGGTTATTTCTGATTTGTTATAATCAGGGTTTGCCCATGTCCATGAAAACTGAAGCTTTCCATCATCAGTGACCGAAAACTCAGGGTCTAAGATGGATTTGTAATAATCATTATCATAGAGGTTCATAAATGCCGATTCAACATCGTCAATTTTGACATAAAAATAAATATTATAGTTACCGTTGGGAATATATCCCCACTTGCCGGAACGTACAGCATCAAGGACACGTTCATCCCATTCAAGTCCATCAGGCAGGGTGAAGGTATCGGTGTATCGGATATATTTAATGTGATCCTTGCCCATACCCTGCAGGGTGTTTCCTGTACGGCTCATACTGACGGTATAACCGACATTATATACGACAAGTTCATTGTTCTCGCCGACACCTGAAATGAAAGGGGTTGAGAGGTTCGTCTTTGACAGGGTGAAATCATCAGGTTTGGTGACCCATTCTATTTCGTTGCAGGTGGTGGGAGTTACAACACTGTTGCCAATTTTTTCAAGCTCGTCCGCATTGAGGACAACAGGCCAGATTCTGGCCTTGCCGCCACCTGTGTTGGGAGATGGATAAAGGACATTGATATGGGCACTGAGGGTATCGCCTTCCAAAAGACGGGGTGCTTCAATATAATACACACCAGATGCATCTGATTTGCAGATTTTAAGGGTATAAACATTACCGCCGTCGGTCTGTACCTTCTGCTCACCGAAAGACCAGGAAAGCTCACCGCCGGGATTGTCAAAGGCAAAATATACACGGGTTACGGCATAATCGCCTGCGTTAGCGTTGCTCAGACCGATTGTGACCTTTGCAAATTCACCTGTATAATAGGTATATGTGTCGGCAAAGTCTGCGTTGTTTTTGCCGTCATTTTTCTGAGAGATTACTCGAATAAGGGGAATAAGGTCATCGTCATTGCCGTAGATGCGAAGTTCCGAGTCAGAGACAACGGTTTCATTGGTAAGACCTGTGTTGATAAATACTGCATCAGCAACATTTGCGTCAGCATTTGTGAAAACAGCATATGCTCCTTCAACGGTAGTTTCGCCGTTGACACTTGTAAGTGTGGGGCAGTTTCCGAGTGAGCCGCTGGACAGACTCAGAATGTTTTCGGGAGCTTCAAATACAAGGGTTGTAAGGTCGGATGCATTATAAAGAGAATTCTTTGCAGCACTTGTAATTGTCAGTGCAGTTCCGTCCTCAGCAGAAACTGAGGCAGGAATTGTGTAGGAGACAACTCCATCAGGAATGTGGAAAAGCTGTGCTGTGCCGGTTTCTTTATCAAGCAGATATATAACTCCCTGAGAATCAACATAATAGTCTCCTGCGGGGAATGTTCTGTTAAGAGAAGAAATTGTGAAATCCTTTTCAACTGTAAAATAATTATCAGGTGCGAATTCAAACTTTGTGTCTGCACCCAGCTTGCTCAGGAGGTTATCTGCAAGCTGAGTGGATATTGTATTGACCTTTTCACCTATAGATACTTTTTCGAGTTCAGCAGGTTTTAAAATTGCTGAAGTTCCTATAGTTGTAAGATTTGAACTGTTGATATGGATTGATGAGCCGATGGAGGCTGTATACGCATTGTCTCCTATGCTTGTGAGAGATTCAGGAAGATACAGCTCTTTAAGAGAAGGACAGGAATTAAATGCAGAGCTGCCGATGGAAGTGACACTGTCTGGGATGACCACAGACTCAAGAGATGTGCAGCCATAGAATGCCTGTGAGTTGATGGAGGTAACATTGTCTGGGATGACCACAGACTCAAGGGATGTGCAGCCATAGAACACCTGTGAGTTGATGGAGGCAATGCTGTCTGGGAGGACCACAGACTCAAGGGAAATACAGCCTAAAAATGTTGATGATTCAATTTTTGTTACACTGTCGGGAATTACAACTGAATCAAGAGCAGTGCAGTTTTGGAATGCAGAGCTGCCGATGGAAGTGACACTGTCCGGGATAACCACAGACTCAAGGGATGTGCAGCCATAGAACACCTGTGAGTTGATGGAGGTGACACTGTCGGGAATTACAACTGAATCAAGGGAAGTACAGCTTCGGAATGCAGCGTTGCCGATGGAGGTGACACTGTCAGGGATATCCACGGACTCGAGGGAGGTGCAGTTTATAAACGCATTGTTGCCGATGGAGGTGACACTGTCGGGAATTACAACTGAATCAAGGGCAGTGCAATAATAAAATGCATATTGTCCGATAGAAGTGACACTGTCAGGAATTACAACCGATTCGATGCACTCACAGCCATAGAATGCATAGCTGTTGATTTTGGTGACTCCTTCAGGGATAACAAGGTCTGTAACAAGCTCGCCGTTCAAATACAGGTTTTCTGCATTATAAAAAGGATTGGAACTATAAGTTGAGAAACTGATATTGCACCATGCTTCAAGGTCAGTTATATGTACATCGTTAAGACCTGAACAGCCTAAAAATGCATTGGTGCCGATGGAAGTAACACTGTCAGGGATAGTAACAGAATCGGGGGTTGTGCAACTGGAAAATGCATAGTTGCCAATAGATGTGACACTGTCGGGGATATCAAGGACTGTAACAAGTTCACCGTTCAGATAGAGATCACTTGCATAATATAACGGCTGTGCGTAACTATCCGGAAAGTTGATCTGGCTCCATGCGCCTATATCAGAAATATTTAATTCGTTAAGAGAAGAGCAACCCCTGAATGCTTCAGAGCCGACAGTTGTGATACCGCTGCTAAAATCTATGGATTCAAGGGAGGCACAACCATAGAATGCTTTACTTCCTATGGAAGTGACACTGTCGGGAATGTCTATTGATTTAAGAGAAGAACAGCTGCAGAATGCATAAGTATTGATTGAGGGAATGCCCTCGGGAAGATCAACAGACTCAAGGGATGAACAGGTATAGAATGCATAGCTGCCAATAGATGTGACACTGTCGGGGATATCTACTGATTTAAGAGAAGTACATCTCATAAATGCATTATAACCGATTGACGTTATTCCGTCTTCGATAACAACATCGGTGATGTAGTCCCTGAATCCGAACCAGGGCACGGCAGACTCCGATGCACCATCGATTGCACCTGTTCCTTTGATGGTCAATACGCCATCCTCGAATTTCCATGTTGCGTTTGCGCCACAGGAGCCCGAAAGATCTTCTTCTTTTAATCCGCAGACACAGATACCGTCAGTAAATCTGTGATATGAATCTGCATATTCAACAAAGATTTTTCCAACTGCAGTTTCAGAACCGTTATTCGTTATTTCATATGAACACTCACTGTCTGCAGCAACATTAATGTGATTGCTGCTATTGCTATATGTCCCTGTAGCAGACATTGTAAAATTGCTCGTTTGTGTAGGTCGTATGAATCGTACATTAGATTTGCCGCCGTCAATATTGATACGGAACATATATCCGTGGGAGTCCTTCGCATAGAAAGTATATTTAACGGTTTCTCCCACTTCACAGGTGTATTCTTTTTCTGCGTCCAAATATATAGTAAAATCGTCCTCGGAAGCTGCAGCAGACTCATCGGAAAGAAGCAGGGTGCTGAAAAGCATTCCCATCTCGCCTGTGTCGGTGGAAGAAACATCGCTTCCGCTGACAGCAGGCTTTACGGAAGAAATGATGCTTTCCTTTTCAGAAGATGACTCAGACTTGAGTACATAGCAGGAGTCACCGTGAGTGTGCTCGGCGATTGTGCAGGAGAGAACACTTTTCTGTGCAGGTGCTTCTGCATCAACACATGATTCGGAGTGATTGTGAGCGGAAATCTCGCTCTTTCCGCAGGAAAGAACGCCGTCAGTATAGCAGGAGTCGCTGTGAGTGTGAGCCTCACCTGTTTTCTCGGAAAGGGTGCAGACAAGTTCATTTTCTGCGTAGCAATAGTCGTTATGGGTATGTATTACGCCGTCTGCCTTGCCGCAGATGACCACACCGTCCTCATCAACGCAGGTTTCATTGTGGGCATGTCCCCTTACATTGCATGACAGGCGCAGTGAGACAGGGATATCCTCAAGGATATAGCACTCCTCTGTATGGGTATGCTCTGTCTGAATGCAGTCAAGTACACGCTCCGCCGAGAAAGCGGGGCGTATAAAGATACTGACCGCAAGCAGAAATGCAATGCCGACGCAGGACAGTGCTATCCTGATGTTTCTGCTTTTGAGCCTCTGCTCAAGTTTCATTTTACTCATCAGTTCCGAGAATTTATTTGTCATAAACCGGACTTCCTTTCAAACCTTCGGATTTATGCGTTTTTATCATTTGTATTTTCTCGTTCCGTAAAACAAAGGTTGGGTTTTGAGAAATTATTATTCAACATTATAATTATATAGTAAAACCGGGAAATTGTCAATGTGCGAGATGTGTTATTTACACAAAAAAACCAATTTCAGCATTTTGTACATACGTCAATTTGAATAAATATCACGAGAAATTCGCATGCAGTGTGCGCATAAAATATCAGTCACAATATATTGATTTATAACAACGAAAAACAGTGGTATATATTGTGTGCGTTATTTTTCACGTTATAGTGCTTTTTGCAAAAAGAACAGAAATAAAACTGCGGACACTTGAATTGTCAGACAAAACAATATATAATTATTGGAAGTGAAATGTTTCATGTTTAAATGGACATGAAAGCTCCCTTTGTCTCATAATTTATGTGGAGGAATGAAAATGCAGAACGCAGAAAGAACTACGAGCTTCAGGAATGCTGTAAATCAGATGAGCAGTTCCATTGTTACAATTTTTGACGGAAATACTGCACCGAAAAGTTTTCAGCTGAGCGCATTCGGCAAGAATTTTGTGACTTTCGGACGAGGTGCTGAAAATGATATTGTGCTGACATCGCAGATAGTTTCATCGCAGCATGGCCGCTTTGCTTTCAGAAACGGATCATGGTACATAGAGGACAAGGGAGTATATGAAAGCAAGGGAAGCACAAACGGTCTGGTCTACAACAATACCAGCATCTATTCCCGTAAAATTGTGGACGGCGACTTTATCAGAATAGACGATGTGGTCGAGACTATCGCACAGGGTGTTCTTTTTGTCTTTTCTTCCGCAGATTCCCAGAACAAGTGGCAGTCCATGCCTCTTATGGGAACAAGAATGATTACAATCGGACGTGACAAGAACTGCAATATTGTACTACCCCATATTTCCGTTTCCAAATTCCACGCACAGATTGTGCTTGAAAACAACGGTTACTACATAATAGACAACGGCAGTACCAACGGAGTTATTGTCAATAACAGACGAATAAACGGAAAGCAGAAGCTGCATGAGAAGGACGTTATTGCAATTACCAACTCCAAGCTTATCTTCACCCAGCAGACAATTTCCTACTGCTGCTACAGAAGCGGTATTTCCGTTGATGCATCGAATATTGTCATAGAAAGAGGCAAGGGAAGAAAAGCCTTTGTCACCTGCAACAATGTAAGCCTCAGCATCAATCCCGGTGAGCTTGTGGCGGTTATCGGCGGCTCCGGCGCAGGTAAATCCACAATACTCAACTGTCTGTGCGGATATCTTGCACCCACAAAGGGTGAAGTGCATATAAATGGTGTCAATCTGTATCAGAACTTCGATTCACTTAAAAAGCTGATAGGTTACGTGCCGCAGTCTGATATTGTCTACGATAATCTGACATTGCACGATATGCTTATGTACACTGCAAAGCTCAGGCTTCCCAAGGATACATCGGAAACAGAAATGGAGGCTGCAATCAGCAGGGCTATTGACCTTGTTGAGCTTCCGGAAAAGAAAAACAGCCTGATAAAATCCCTCAGCGGCGGTCAGAAAAAGCGTGCAAGCATTGCGGTTGAGCTTCTTTCAGACCCCAACCTGCTTTTCCTTGACGAGCCTGCATCAGGTCTTGACCCGGATACGGAAAGAAGCCTTATGCTGTCACTTCGCAGAATGGCAGATGAGGGAAAAACCGTTGCTCTTGTAACCCACAGTATTCTTCAGCTTGAAATGTGCGACAAGATCATTTTCATGGGAAAAGGCGGCAATCTCTGTTTCTACGGCTCCTACAAGGAGGCTCTGGCATTCTTCAGAGTGTCCAGCATAATCGATATCTACAGAATGATAACAGAGAATGCTCCCTACTGGCGTGATGAATTCAACAAGACCAGAAGAACGGGCGGTATGCGCCGCAAGGAAGGAAAGGCATCTGGTCAGGCAGCCAAGAATCGTATGCATCAGCTTGGCGTACTGAGTGCACGATATATAAAGCTTGTGACAAACGATAAACAAAGACTTCTGCTGCTTCTGATTCAGGCGCCGCTGCTGGCTGTGCTAATATCATTTGTTGCCGACGGCAAGCAGTTTGAGCAGTATGAAATGTCCAAGAGTCTTCTCTTTGCCCTCTCCTGCTCGGCTTTCTGGGTCGGTATGCTCAACGCAATACAGGAAATATGCAAGGAAAGAACGATAATGAAGCGTGAATATATGACAGGTCTGTCCCTGACATCATATATTGCTTCAAAAATCCTTGTTCTCGGCATCCTCTGCCTTGTTCAGAGCCTGATGATTACAGGCGTATTCAGTGTTATGGTGGGTCTTCCCGAGGATGGTCTGATTATGGCACCGTTCCTTGAGCTGCTCATAACCACATTCATAACCGCTGTTGCCTCCACTGCAATGGGTCTGCTTGTTTCCTCGCTTTTTACCAATGCGGACAGAGCAATGACCGTTGCACCCATTCTTCTTATGCCCCAGATTCTTTTCTCAGGTCTTATTTTCAAGCTCAGCGGAGCTACTGAAATTATTTCCTGGATTGCAGTATGCCGCTGGAGTATGGAAGGCTATGGCACAACAGCAAATCTGAACGAACTTCCTCTCAAGCTTCAGCAGGAGGGTATAATGATACCTCACGAGGCAGAGTCCTTCTTTGAATTCACATCGGGACATCTTCTTGCATCATGGGGAATTCTGATTCTGTACACTTTCATTTTCCTTGCCCTTGCAAGACTTGTTCTTTCAAAGATCGGAAAGGAAAAATCATAATTTTCAAAACAAAAACCGCTTCTTAAAGAAGCGGTTTTTCTGTTTCGGGAGTAATTCAGATCGGATGAGATTACCTGATCTCGGCAATCTTTATCTGAATCTTTCCATTTTCGTCAAAATCAAGCTTTATAAGGCGGGCATCGGCTCCGGACAGGTCGGCGAACTCAAAGAGATATCCACATTCGCCGTCAGTAAGCTCGTTGAGCTCATTGAACAGTCTGACAAGCTTATGGAAATCTTCGGCAGTTTTAGACGAGGATTATTAAGATAAAAGTCAATGCTGTTATCCTCCCCGATGAAGGTGTCGTGTTCTATCATGTCGCCGGCAATGAATTTTTGAAATCTCATCAGCTGATGGTTATATTATACACCCTGTTTTTGGCTTTCAGTTCTTCGGATAAAATTGCAAGGGATTCGGATCTGATTTTCTCATTCAGTATAATTTTTCTCTCGCTGTTTTTGTTAAGCTCAGCTCTGTGCAAGATACTCAATAACGCTGTGAGCGGCGATATTTCCTTCGCCGACAGCCTTTGCATACTGGTAGGGTCTGCCTGTGCAGTCGCCTGCGGCAAATACTCCGGGGAGATTGGTTGCCATGCTCCTGTCAACGGTAATTGCACCGTTTGCTGTTTCAAGCTTTGGCAGAAGGGTTGCAAGGGAAACGGAATCCCTCAGGCAGAATACACCGTCAACGGGCAGTTCGTTTCCGCTGAGGAGTGCGACAGCCGAAACCCTCTTTTCTCCTAAGATTCCCTTTGCCTTGTCTTCCATTATGCGTACGTTTTCGGGAAGAGTTCCGATGTTTTTATAAATGGGGAAATAGTAAACAGTTTCCGCAAGGTCTGCAAGATATTTTACCTCATGCTCAAAACGGACATTGCTGCAGATAACGGCAATGGTTTTTCCTTTGTACAATGTGCCGTCACAGGTTGCACAATAGCTAACGCCCATGCCAACCTTTTCCTGTTCGCCCGGCAGTGTGCCTGTGTTTGCAACACCTGTTGCCAGTATCAGAGCCTTTGCTTCATAAAACTCACTGCCTGCCATGATTGCGTAGTGGCTGCCCATGGACATTATGGAGTTGACCATCTGCTCTGTAATCTCAAGACCCATTGCCTGAGCCTGATTTTTAAAGGCATCGTTAAGCTGTTCGCCGCTGACATCGGCAAAGCCTGGATAATTTGAAATTCGCTCGGCTTTTGAAACCTTATCGCTGAGATTCTTGCTGCCCAGCCAAATAAAATTCTTGTTGTGGATTTTGAGGTTCAGTGCGGCAGAAAGCCCCGCAGGGCCTGTGCCGATTATTGCTGCATCGTAAATCATAACTTATCTCCTTTTTTGAAAAGTTCGGGATTGCCGCACGAGATTTTCTCCATGACATTGTGCCTGTCCATAAGATCTGCAACACGCTCAAGAATATCGCCGTCTTTTACAAAGAATACTGGGGAACAGCATCGATGTTGTTGTCGGTGCCAAGCTTCGGGAAGAAAGTGGTGTTTACCTTGAGAATGTTGACAAAGGGCAGCTCGCAGGCTATATCCTCAAGGATTTTGTAAAGGGGTGAGCAGGTCTCGGAGCAGAAGTCAACAAGGGTAAAGTCCTCGGAGAGAATCTGTTCGTGGTTTTCGTAATTTGCATAATCAATCATGCTTTTTCTCCTTAATTATATCATAAGAATAGCTTTCAAGCAAATCGTAATGATATTCCGAGCACACCTGCCTTGCGTATGCCTCGTATGTATAGTTACAAAGCTGTTCAGAAGGGATAAATTCTTCTTCTTTCGTCTTTCTCAGTGCCGCTGGGGCTTCATCAATGCATGAAATGAGATAAATAAAGCTGACACTAAGCTTTTCCCCCTGCATAATTATTGGTATCAATAATTATGCAGGGGGATTTTCCATAAAACAAATTCACGTGAAAGGGTAGGCGAGCTCGGGAAACATGTAATCTGAGAATAAGGCAACGGTGCATACGATAGTAACGAAATAGAACGGCTTGTGTTTTCTTCCTCAATTCTGGTACTATACAAAAGCAGGCTGACTATCAGCAGCGTCAAAAAAGAGTGATGCTTTTTATTCATTATTTTCATAACTGAACGATGAAATCATCACCATAATATGATAGAATAGTTTTAGTGCTATAATCCGCAATATTTCTCTAATGATATATTCCATTTAAAAGATTCAGGAGGTAATTGTATGAATAAAGGCAGCAGATTCAGCCTGTTGCAGCCCATCGGAGCAGATGTCGAATACCATAAGCTGCCCGATTGTGTGATGCACGATCTTGGCCTTGACGCATTTTTTCAGGCAATATCAAAAGATGCAAAAGAACGTCGCCTGATTGCAAATGTGCTCTCGAATATCTCTCCCTCCCAGTCGGTGGCTTTATATCGCAAACAGATCTTTAAGGATATACTCCGACTGCCTGAACTGAGAAGCACCATGATGAAGCTGTTCGACAGGATACAGTTCATGAAGGACTTTTCTACCATGCACAAAACCTCTGATGAGGAGCTGGGTCTGTGGCATCTCTTTCAGCGTCTTGACGAACTGGACAGCTACATCAAAATCGTTGAAGCCATGAAGGAATGTCTTTCCGACGAGAGAATCAGATCGGAAGGGCTGATCTCATTAAGAGGTTACATCACCGAACTTTATGAGGATGCCTGCTTTGCCGAGATGAAGAAGGACATAGCAGAGCTGAAAATTAAGGCTTCTGACGTTAAGAGTGTCACCCTTGGCATCAACGTCAACGAGCGTTTTGAAGCTGTCAGCATAGGGCTGGTCTCCGTAAATAAAAAGCCATTCAAAAAATCGGGCATCGTCAGCAATTTTGCTGATGCTGTCGCCTCTAAGGACAAGCTCAGTGACACCTCGGAATGGGACGGTGATATGCATTATCAGCTTATCGAAAGGGAAGATAAAAGCGACATTATCAACACTGTGTATAATAAGGGCGGTTTGATCAACGTACTGTCTTCCATAGCCGCTGAAACCGGTGCCAACTCCACTGTTGTCGGCGTCAGGTCAGGAGATGCAATTACGAACTCTACCTTATATCTGGAGTCTGTGGTAAACAGAATGCTCAGTACACTTGTAAAGAAGCTGAGGAACACACTTACCAAGTACGCAAATGTGGTGATTGTGAATATCTCAGGAATGGTACCGGAATTTTTATATTACATCAGATGTGCGGAGCTTATCGGCGGTCTTATGGAAAAGGGCTGTGTTTTCTGCGAGCCTCAGCCGATTGCTGAGGGTGAATCTTCCATGGAAGCAAAGGGTTTCTATAACCTGAAGCTTGCAATGACAATGGAGAATGTCAGCGAGATCGTGCCCAATGACCTTTCTTTTGACAGAAAGCACACGGTCTATATCCTCACCGGTGCAAACCGAGGCGGAAAGACCACGATTACGCAGGCTGTCGGTCAGCTGTTTGTTCTGGCGCAGGGAGGACTTTTCGTTCCGGCTGAGGGCTTCCGATATGTTCCCTGCGACTGTATATATACTCACTTCCCGGCAGACGAGGATAAGACAACGGATCTTGGAAGGCTGGGAGAGGAGTGCGTACGCTTCAAGGAGATTTTTTCTCAATCCACAGGCAGAAGTCTTATCCTGCTGAACGAGACTTTTTCCACCACCTCCTTTGAGGAGGGTTACTACATTGCAAGAGACTCCGCTAAGGCGCTTCTTGCAAAGGGCGCTCGGACGATCTACAACACCCACATGCACAAGCTGGGAGATGCCGCCGATGAGCTTACCCGTGAAAGCTTCGGTGCAGGAGCTTCCTCACTGGTCATGAGGACTGAGGCGGGCAAGCGTTCCTTTAAGGTTACTCTGGCTCGGCCGGAGGGCTCATCGTACGCCAGGGATATTGCAGAAAAGTACGGCGTGACCTATGATATGCTCGTCAGCGGATCATGAAACGACCGGGAACTGCCGATATGATAAGCAATATTTGTTTTAGGCTGAGAAGGCATCTCTGAATGGCTTAAGACGCTGATGGGTATGATGTAAATGCATACTACTAAATTTTCTCCCCCCTGCATAATTATTGGTATCAATAATTATGCAGGGGGGATTTCCCATGAAAACGAGTGTTGAAGAACGAGCTATCGAGCTCGGGGAATATATAATCGAAAATAAGGCTACAGTGCGGAGTGCGGCAAAGCGGTTTGGGATAAGTAAGAGCACGGTGCATACGGTAGTAACGAAATAGAACGGTTTGTGTGGAGTATAGAGTGAAAGAAGCAAGGGTACTGAAAACTACCGTACCCTTGCTTCTTTTATATTACACTTTCATTCAGCAGAAACTCAATAAGCCCGATGTGCAGCACGCCTGTTTCATCGTACCACGACTTGCCGATATCTTTTCTGACAACGATTTTCGGGAAGGAGTCCCCAGTAAGGGTGAAGGGCTTTGTTTCACTTTCCTCTTTTTCCGCATCCGGCATGGCGTATGCGGATTGGATGTAGATTTTTCTGTTGCCCATGGTCGCAACAAAATCAATTTCTCTTGCAATCTTTATGGAGTTTCCCTTTTCATTCTTTTCATTGGAATAAACTACGCCAACATCTACGGAATATCCTCGGATTCTCAGTTCGTTATACAGGATATTTTCCATAATGTGAGTCATCTCCTGCTGCCTGAAGCCAATTCGGGCATTTCGCAGACCGATATCTTCACAGTAATACTTGCTTGGAAAATCAAAATATGATTTTCCCTTTACATCATAGCGTCGGCTCTCTGTAAACAGGAAGCCGTCCTCAAGATGACCGAGGTAGGAACGCACGGTATTGGAAGCAACAGAAATCTGATTTTTGGATTTTAGAGTGTTGGTAATATTTCTCGGATTAGTCAGAGAGCCTACGGATGAGCATAAAAGGTCAAGTATCTGCTCAAGCACATCCTGTCGCTCGATTTTTTTGCGCTCAACAATATCCTTAATATAAACCTCACTGAAAAGAGCTTTAAGATAATTCATTTTGGCGGTATCGTTGGGACGGGACAATATCAACGGCATGCCGCCAAAGAATGAATAGTTCTCAAATGCTTCATTCTTATCGCCGCCGACAGCAGAATAATACTCGGAAAAGCTGAGAGGGTGAACACGTATTTCGTCGCTTCTGCCACGGAACTCGCTGAGAATATCACTGGACAGCATTTTCGAGTTGCTGCCTGTGACGTATATATCCAAATTCGGCAAAGATTTTAAGTCGTTTAATGCGTCATAGAAAGTGATGGGCTTTCCGTTGGGGTTGTATGGATTAGAGACCTCATCGGACATCTGTATTTCATCAATAAACAGATAGTAGTTGGCCGATTTATTTTCCACAATCTCCCTGACATAAGCAGAAAGCTCCAACGGGTTTCTGTAACGAATATCCTTGGCAAGGTCGAGTTCAAAAGACAGAATATGATCTGCGGAAATGCCGTTCTCAAGAAGATAATCTCTGAAAAGGGTATTCAGAAGATAGGATTTCCCGCAGCGGCGAATGCCTGTTATTACTTTGACCTGTCCATCCCATTGAAAATCTATAAGCTGCTGTAAATAGCGGTCACGTTTGATTTTCATGCCATTACCTCCGTTGAATAGTTTTGCACCTTTTTGTCCTACTATTCATTATATTACATATTAATGGCAGCTATGTCAAGAATCTCTTTGAATACTTTTGCACTTTTCGTAAAGAATATTCAACAAAATCTTTGATTCCTAAGAACGCGCATTGTTATCAGTGTAACTGTACAGGATATGTTGACGGCATTACAAAATATTGATACAATAATAAAAATGAATATAGAGGGTGATTTTATGGATGAGACAGCAAAGCTGATGCGTGCCAAAATGTATATAGACAAGCTTGCAAACGGCATAAATCCCATTGATGATACTCTTGCATCGGACACAGATGTTATTAACAATGTACGAGTGTCACGGTGTCTGTTTTATGTTTCGGAAGTGCTGGAAAGTGTGATTGACAATAAAATAAATAATGGCGGTAAAAAGACAAAGAAAATGCCGTTTTGTCTTCCTGCGGAAAAGAGAAATCAATTTCCGATTTCAGACATACCATTAACAGTAAGTGAGATTACAAATTGTCTTAATTCTTTGGCGGACTTGGAGCTTTGCAAAAAATTGAACGTGGCACATATTACGTCTTGGTTGGTAGAGGCAGGTATGTTGGAGATAGCAGTGCGTTTCGATGGAAAGAATGTAAAGCTGCCATCGGCTATAGGCAGCGAAATCGGCATATTTACAGAAGAGAGAACAGGTCAGCATGGTGCATATTCCGTAGTTCTTTATGATAAAAATGCGCAGCAATTCATAATTGATAACCTTGATGCAATAATCGAGCATAACCAAAAACAGACATCAAAATCATGAAGTACACCTGAAAATTCAGACAGATAAAAGGGGTAATTATATGAGCTTAATGTCTTGTGCGAGCTATAAATCGCTTTGGAGAGGATATGAATATTTCAAGCAGGATAAGGTTTTGGAATGGATGCAGGAAAGCGAATCAGAGTTTTATGGTTTGGTAGGCGGAAGCAATGGCACTTACTACAATGTTTATATTGATTTAGATCATCCGAGAAAATCCACCTGCAATTGCCCTCATGCAGATGGAAGACGAGTTATCTGTAAGCATATGGTAGCTTTGTTTTTTAAAGCATTTCCCGAGGAAGCAGAGAAATATTATAATGATGTTGCGAATTATGAGGCGGAAGAGAGAAAACGACAGGAGAAAATAGAAAAGAAACAGGCTGAGCTTGAGATCAAGGTAATCGACCATGTTTGCAAAATGAAGAAAAACGACCTTGCCGAAGCCTTGCTTCAAATTCTTTTTGATGGACCCGAGTGGCAGTATAAAAAGTTTATAAGAGAGTATATCGAATGGTGATTTTCAAATACTGAGTATTATAACCTCCGGTTTATGTGAATACTAATTCAAATCCCCCCTGCATAATTATTGGTATCAATAATTATGCAGGGGGGATTCCCATGAAAACGAATTTTGAAGAACGAGCCATCGAGCTCGCGGAATATATAATTGAGAACAAGGCAACGGTGAGAAAGGCAGCAAGCGTGTTCGGATTTTCAAAGTCCACAGTGCATACGGTAGTAACGAAATAGAACGGTTTGTGTGGAGTATAGAGTAAAAGAAGCAAGGGTACGGAAAACTACCGTACCCTTGCTCTTTTATATCACATTTTCATTCAACAAAAACTCAATGAGCCCGATGTGCAGCACGCCTGTTTCATCGTACCACGACTTACCAATATCCCTTCGGACAACGATTTTCGGAAAGGAGTCCCCTGTAAGGGCGAAGGGCTTTGTTTCGCTTTCTTCCTTTTCCGCATTTGGCATGGCGGATGCGGATTGGATGTAGATTTTTCTGTTGCCCATGGTCGCAATGAAATCAATCTCTCTTGCAACCTTTATGGAGTTTCCCTTTTCATTCTTTTCATTGGAATAAACTACGCCGACATCAACTGAATATCCTCGGATTCTCAGTTCATTGTACAGAATATTCTCCATAATATGAGTCATCTCCTGCTGCCTGAAGCCAATTCGGGCATTTCGCAGACCGATGTCCTCACAGTAATACTTACTTGGGAAATCAAAATATGATTTTCCCTTTACATCATAGCGTCGGCTTTCCGTAAACAGGAAGCCGTCCTCAAGATGACCGAGGTAGGAACGCACGGTATTGGATGCAACAGAAATCTGATTTTTGGATTTTAGAGTGTTTGTAATATTTCTCGGGTTAGTCAGAGAGCCTACGGACGAGCACAAAAGGTCAAGTATCTGCTCAAGCACATCCTGCCGCTCGATTTTCTTACGTTCAACAATATCCTTAATATAAACCTCACTGAAAAGAGCTTTAAGATAATTCATTTTTGCTGTGTCATTAGGACGTGATAATATCAACGGCATGCCGCCAAAAAATGAATAATTATCAAATGCTTCATTCTTATCACCGCCGACAGCAGAATAATATTCGGAAAAGCTAAGCGGATGAACACGAATTTCATCACTTCTGCCACGAAACTCGCTGAGAATGTCACTGGACAACATTTTTGAATTGCTTCCTGTGACGTAGATATCCAAATTCAGCAAAGATTTTAAGTCGTTTAGTGCGTCATAGAAAGTAATGGGCTTTCCGTTTGGATTGTATGGATTAGAGACCTCATCGGACATCTGTATCTCATCAATAAACAGATAGTAGTTGTCCGATTTATTCTCCACAATTTCTCTTACATAAGAAGAAAGCTCCAACGGGTTTCTGTAACGAATATCCTTGGCAAGGTCGAGTTCAAAAGACAGAATATGCTCTGCGGATATGCCGTTCTCAAGAAGATAATCTCTGAAAAGAGTATTCAGAAGATAGGATTTCCCGCAGCGGCGAATGCCTGTTATTACTTTGACCTGTCCATCCCATTGAAAATCTATAAGCTGCTGTAAATAGCGGTCACGTTTGATTTTCATTCCAGTCCCTCCGTTGAATAGTTTTGCACCTTTTTGTCCTACTATTCATTATATTATCATTGAATAATGAATATGTCAAGAATCAGACTGAACACTATTGCACCTTACAGGACAACTATTCACCCTGAATGTATACATTAAAAACATCAGACTCTCGATATTGCGTTGCAGGCTGTAGGTTTCCTGAGCACATAAAAATCGTTGACAAAAATATATTATTTTGATACAATAAATTAAGTATAACATGGGGGTTTTATATGATTGCGCTATCATTACAATATAAAGAAAAATTATTTTATTGTGAAATTGAAAGTTCCCAAAAAATGACATATGGATCCGGTAAAAAAGATACTGTCCAGATTCACGATATGGTTGAAAATCAGATAGTTGTGAATGCTGTAAAAGATATATTATCTGTTAGCGCCACGGGACCATTTCGTTTTTCTCAATCGGGTACTCCTGTGGGCAAGCTTATCAGTATTGATAATGCAACGTATACCACACTTTTTTCAAGCCGTGCAACAGGTATTTCAAAACAAAGATACAAATTGCCTCATAATGGAATTGTGAAAATCGGGCGTGCAGAGAATAATAATATTTCCATTGGTCTCCCCTTCATTTCCGAAAATCACTTTCAATTAAGAGTTCTGGATGGATATGTTCGTGTGGAAGATCTGAACAGTGCAAATGGCACATATCTGAACGGGTTGAAAATAAAAGCGGCAATAATGAATCCGGGCGATGTTATAAACTTATTTACGATTCGGATAAAACTAATAAACAATGAATTGCAGTTTGAGAATATCGGAAACGCACTGAGAATATCCGATGATTACTCTCGTGACGAGATTAATTCCAATCGAAAATACAACTCGCAAAACGACAGGTATCTTAAATTTCGTCTTTCGCCACGCTTGCAAGATCAACTTCCTCAGAGCCCGATTATTCTGGATCGACCACCTAAAAAAGGTCAGGAGTATCATCCGAGCCGTGGACGAATAGCGTCCATGCTCAGCATGGGAGCAATGGCAGGAACAACCTTTGCGATGGGTATGGTTTCTCCGGCACTGGCATTTTCCCGCATGATCAGCATGGCTGCCGGTTTTTATAACATGGCTGCCAGCAGCAAAATGGAAAAGCAGCGGCAAGCAGAAATGGAAGAGTATAATCGTCGCAGAGATGAAGAATACAAAACATATATTGAGGCACAGCAAGCCCGTATTGTAGCGGTTGCCTCTGAACAACGCAGGATTATTTCTGATGAAAATCCGGAGCCTTCAGTGTGTATGGAAATGGTTCAGGGGCTGGACCGAAGAATATGGGAGAGAATGATTTCTGACAGGGATTTTCTGGATGTCAGATTGGGCATGGGGTATGAAGAGCTCTGTGTCCCTATCAAAAACTATGCAGAAAATCGAGGACTGATGATGGAGGACGATGAATTAGAGGACCTTTGCAATAATATAGCAGAAGAAAACCGAATAGTAGATTATATCCCTGTAAGACTTCCTTTGCGAAGTACAACGACTATCGGTGTTCTGGGTAACCGTGATCAGTCTGTTCATATGGTCAGAAATATGATTGTTTCATTGACGGCCCAACATTCGCCAGATGATCTTCAGATTGTAGGAATTTTCGATAACAAAGAACGTGCAAAATGGGCATCATTAAGATGGCTGCCCCATGTCTGGGATCGCAACAAGCAGTTTCGATATATCTCCTTTGATAGTCAGCGTGCGCACAGTTTGTGTGAAATGATTAATGATATCCTTAAACGGCGCCTGGATGCTTCAAGGGATGATTACAATGATAAAAAGCCTGCACCTCTTCCGCATTTTGTCGTCATAGTAGGCGGACATGGCATAATTGATCGTGAGCCGCTTATGAATCTGTTGACATCCAATAATCAGAAACTTGGAGTTTCAACGATTTTTATGTATGATGAAATTTATTATCTCCCGCAGGAATGCAGCTTTTTTATTGATCTTACAGACGAATTTCCAAGTATTTACGGAAAAAAGAACGTAAATAAGAAATGTATATTCAGCAAGGACACAGCTGTAACTTCTTCGCAATTTGGTTCTTTTGCCCGCAGAATGGCAGCTATTGAGATGGAAAGCAATAATCAGATCAACGCATTGCCCAGCTCAATTACTTTCCTTGATGGACTGAATGTCAAAAAAATTGAGGATCTGAATATTCTTGAACGTTGGAGAAAAAACATCGTAACCGATTCTCTGGCAGCGCCTATAGGCGTTATGGCAAACGGCAATCAGTTTTGCTTGGATATCCATTATAAATCTCACGGAGCACACGGTCTGATAGCAGGAACAACGGGATCAGGCAAAAGTGAACTGCTTCGCACATGGATTCTGTCCATGGCTGTAAATTATCATCCTCATTATGTTAATTTTGTAATTATCGACTACAAAGGCGGTGGAATGGCAAATAAACTAGAGGCGTTGCCGCATGTTGTCGGTAAAATAACAAATATTGATTCCAATATCTCAAGATCACTGGTATCTCTCAAGCGAGAGGCAAAGCGCAGAATGAAGCTGCTTGAAAGCTACCCGGGTGTGGATGATATAGATCAGTATCTGCAGCTGCATTATTCCGGAAAAGCACATGAACCGATGCCGCATCTTATCATTGTGTCCGATGAATTTGCAGAACTGAAAAAGGAAGAGCCTGAATTTATGAAGGAGCTTAGCTCCCTTGCTAGAGTGGGGCGAAGCGTAGGAATACATCTGGTGCTGGCAACGCAACGTCCTACGGGTGTTGTGGATGATCAAATCGACAGTAACTCACGCTTCAGAATATGTATGAAGGTAAACAGCATTCAGGACAGTAAAGAGCTTCTGAAGAGACCTGAAGCAGCGGGAATCACTCAGCGTGGACGTGCCTATGTTCGAATAGGTGAGGATGAAATGTTCGATCTTTTCCAGTCCTATTGGAGCGGTGCAGAATACACCGCAAATAAAGATGTAATGCTTCAGTACACAAATCAGGTAAGTATTGTTGACGTCAGTGGTGAACGAATCCAGTCCGATACTGAAAGCATACGCAGAAAACAGAATGTTGGCATCGATCAGCTATCGGCAATCGTAACACATATTTCTGAACAAGCTAAAGTCGCAAAAATTGAACCACTTAAAGGGCCGTGGAAGCCGGAACTTCCTGCAGTGCTTCCTCTTCATATGCTGGAAATCCGGCGCAGATTTACCGGAGCAGGCTGGCCAGAAGAGATTACTCCTCTGCGTCTTGATGTGCCGATCGGAATTTACGATCAGCCTTCTATGCAGGCTCAAGGCGTAAGGTGCATGGAATTTACCGAAACAACTCATTACGGCATATATGGCGGACCTGCAACAGGAAAAACGACATTGCTAAAAACTATGATTTTAAGTATGGGTATGCAGTTTTCTCCGTCGGATGTCAATTTGTACATTCTGGACTTTGGAGGAAGAAGTCTGAGTGTTTTCAACAATATGCCGCATGTGTCAATGGTTATTCAGGAAAATGAGGAAGATAAGCTAATACGGTTTATGGAGCATATTCAAGCTGAGATTGCACGCAGAAAACTTATCTTTGAAAAGGAGAAAGTATCTAATTTTAATAAATATTGGAGCAAAAAAAATGATATGCCTGCGATATTTATCGTTATTGATAACCTACTCAGGCTTTCTACAATTTATAATGAAACAGATGCTTTCCTGATTGACCTGAGTATAACCGGATCAGATTGCGGAATACACCTTGTTTTCACAAGCAATAATATAAATAAGACCAGTATGAACCTTCGTACCAATATAGGAGGGTGCATTGCGCTGCATATGACGGACTACAACGATTACAGGGTTGCTGTTTCAGAATTCCCGGAGGGAAGCAAACCGCCTAGCAATCCCGGCCGTGCATTGATGCGTGATTCCTCGATTTGTGAGATGCAGACGGCAATTTATATGGAATCTGAAGAAGATGGCAAGAATCAGGACGCTATTGAAATTCTGATAGGCAACATGAAAAAATGCTGGTCAGGCAAAGAAAAACCAAAGATAAAATCTGTGCCTGATTCTGTGACGGTTGCAGATATGGCTGAGTACTATATCACAAGAAATATTTTGCCCATAGGTATTGACTATGCAAAATCCGAGCCGCTGTTTATGAATCTGGAACAGAAGCATTGTATGCTTGTATCATCGCTTGAACGGCAGGATGGTTCAGAATTCATAAAATCCATAGCAGAATTACTGGCGACAAGGTCGGATAATCAGATATATGTACTTGATGGAAACAGCGAACTTTCCGAGCTGATTCCGAGATCGACTTTTTATGCTACGAAAGAAAAGATGAATCAGGCTGTTGCGTTGCTCGGAGATGAACTTTGTCGGCGTGAAAATGCTCTTTTTGAGCAGCAGTGTGAAAGTGGGATATCCGGCGAAAACTCATTAATGATGCAATATCCTCAGATATGCATTATTATTAATGAAATGCATATGGTTATGCAGGCTTTATCAGATGAAAATCAGAGTTTGCTTCTGAATATCTGTCATAGCACGTCGGATTTAGGTGTTATTGCCATTGCATCAGGGTGTACGGATGACATATCCCGATATATGTATACCGAAAGTCTTACCATTGCATTTGTTGATAACCCTGAAATTACAGACGCAAGCTCTGCTAAAGTCAATTGGCAGAAAGGTGTATGTATCGGAGGAAAAATTCGAAATCATAACTATTTTGTTCAGAATATGCTTTCAGCCGAAGAGAAGTCAAAAATCATAGCGTCAGGAGATGGCATTGTTTTTGATTGCGGAAGGGTAATTCGAATAAAGCGTATGAAGATCAATTAGGAGGACGTGTATGGTAAAAACAGTAATTGTAACACTTTCTTTTTATTATTCCAATGGAGAAAGAAGTTACGACATGGAAATTCCATGCAATGTTCCCGCCAGAACTCTAATAGTACATATATGTAGAACATTGAGAGGCTATACCAATGGCAAAATTGATCTGATCCCGTCCGAATTACGGCTTTATTGCCGCAGGCTCGAGAGTTATTTTGAACCGCACGAAACTTTTGAACAGCTCGGAATATGGAACGGAGATCACATTGATATGAAATAAAAGAAAGGTGGAAAATAAATGTCATCAAATCACATAAAAGTTAGTCAGCAGGGCCTTAATAATGCAATCTCGCGAATCAGGCAGGCAAAAGAAGATTTTGACGATGCTCTGAGAATTATCGAAACTACAATAAACAGCCTTGACTCAGTATGGAAAGGCAATGCGCAGGTTGCGATGAAAAATAAATATGAAGAAAAGCGCTCCACTTTCATGCAGTTTTCAGACGAGATTGAAAGCTATGCCACCGAAATGGCTGCATTCAGAGATGACGTTGCAGAAAGGGATCAGGCATTAGCATCTCAGATTTCTAACAGTAGTTATTGATTGTGAGGGGATAATCATGGTAAATGAAATTATTATTAGCCCCGAAGAGCTGTTTTTTCTTGGCGTATTGATGAATGCAGAATTTATTGACTTTGATTATATAGCATCACTGCACGAAATTCAGCGCAATTTTAATGCGGTAAAAGACAAATGCATCCTCAATCTATCGCGAAGACGTCTTGTGAGCAAGAAACTGAATAGTGAAATGTCTATAGATCCGAAACTAAAAAAAATGCTTGAATGTGTATTTTTCGGCAGATTGGAAACAAGTCTTGATGTTATAGCTTCAGAAGAAAGTCAAAAAAAATATGCAAAAAAATTTCATTATCTTGATGGTGACTGTACCATGGTGAATATCGATAACGGTGTATTTTCGCTAAGCCATGTAACTGAACAGATTCTGCAGGAAATAATTCATGATGCTGTGGGTAAACATACTGCGAAACAATTACCCAAGGATGGGCTAAATGAAAATCTGATAACCCGTATAATAATTGCGAAACGTGCAGTTGTTGATGTCGAGAGCACTTCCTTGCTGATTGTCGAGCAGGATGATGTGTTGTGCACTGAGGATTCGGACGGTAATACTGCAGTCATTAATGATGAACAGGCAGCAGAAAAGATTAAATATATGCTGAAGGGAGAATAAATGGCAATGTTTGATACTTATGTCATAGATGAAGCTGTTGCTAGATCAGATATTTCAAAGATGAATCAGGCGATACAACGGCTTAAAAATGCAAGGCATGCGATTGCCCAGCTGATAGCCTGTGCGGAAAGTATGAGCGGACAGACCGGTAGTGCTATAGTGGAAAAGTCAACGGAGCTGCAGCAGAGAACAGATCGGCTTATCCGCAGTCTGCAGACTTCAATTGCTCTGCTGGAAAAAACGATTATTCACTATCAGAACGTTGACGATGCCCACGCATGGCGCATCAAAGGCTAAGGAGGATTCGTTTTATGGGACGAATTAAAGTTGAACTAGATAATTTGCGATCTTATATCAGTAACCTGAATGGAAGAATAAATGAATATGAGGCTCTTAATGCCAGAATGGAGTCACTTAATTCTTCGATTTTGGCAACCTGGAAAGGTGATGCCAAAAATGCTTTTGATTCAATGATGACCGAATATATTGAACAAGCAAAGCAACTAGGCGGAATATTAACCTTGTTCAAGAGTTATGCTCAGGATGCAGTTGAAAAATTTGAGAGCGTAGATACAGAGTGTGCTACTCGCATCCGCAATTCATTTTAATGGGGGTTAATATATGTCTGTGATTATTGATTTGAATACTGATGAGCTTGAAAGTGTCGTACAGATTGCAAAACGTGCGAATGAAATGCTTTCTGAGGCAGCAAATTTACTTAACAGTGTTGTAATTCATAACGATTGGCAATGCCCGGAACGTACGGAAATCAATAACAACACAACACATAATCGAAGTCAGTCACTGACACTTCAGGCAGATGCGGAAAGTTTTTACAATAATATCAATTATGCTTCACAGCAATTTATTGAGGTGGAAAATCTTATATACAGAAGCTTTGATAAGGTAGATGCTCCTATTGCACAGTTTTTGTCAAGAACCCCTGTAACTACAATGGTAAATAAGCCGCCTGTTGTTAACAACATTTCTGTGATCGATAAAGCAAAATCATTTTTACAGGGAGCAAGAACGGGGTTTGGTGCTGATACAGTCGATAAAGGCATTGATATTGTGTCGTTCGGAGGCATTGTAGATGCTTTTATGGGAAAGTAAGAAGGAGGGGAAGAAAAAATGTCAGATTTATTTGAGCTTAATCCAGAGTTGCTGTTGGAGCAGAGTCAGGAAATGATGAATTTGCATGCATCATATGAATCGCTGTTCAGCAATATCACCTCCGACCTTCAAGGAGTTAACAGCAGTTGGAGTGATCTTCTTTCTAATAATTTCAGTGGAAAGATATCAAGTGCACAGAAAAGTTTTGTCGGTGCACTGAAAATGCTTCAAAACAGTGCTAATAAATCCAATTACGTAGCAGAAACAGCCCTTCAGTTTGACGCTGCGTGGGCAACAAGGTTTTCAGGATCGAGTTCTTCGTTTTTTTCATCGAAAATGGTGTGGGATTATCTTAAATCCAGCATGATGGATTCTGCAAAAGATTCCATTCAGGATTTCCGTGGATTCTTGTCGGACGTTGAAGCATTAAAAGAGAAAATAAATGGCGAATTATCCTCTTCACAGGAAGCATGGCTTAAGTTGATTGGTAGTAAAATCGGAGGTGCGATTAAACCAATTAAAGAAATAAAGGACCCCATAGCTATTGCCACGAAAATAATGGAAGGCGATTATATGGGCGCTTTGGAAGAACTTGGTGAGAATGGAGTTAAAGCTGCAGTCAAAATAATTGCAGAAGATATACAAGGTGTAATAATTGATAGTTCAGATGTTTCCAAATATGCAAAATATGTCATTAATCTGACAGAAAATACAGCAGAAGGAGTAACTGAATTCTGTCTTGATCCCAGCTTTGAGAATTTCGGTAAAATAGTTTGGAATATTACAGCTCAGCCTATCCTTGACACAGCCGGTTCGGAAATAGAAAAATATGTTAAGCTGATACCTGGAATCAGTGAGTATTATTATGATGAGTGTGGTGCTGAGGATATTGGAGATGTAGCGAATATTGCCCTTGGTGATTTCTATGGACTGATAACCGGCGATGAAGACATGAAGCAGTACGCATCTACATATTACGAAGAACAAGGCGGTTTATGGGAAGGTCTATATAACGGAGGCAAGGAAATAGTCAGCTTTGTCAAGGATTCCGGAGGCATAGGAAATGCTGTGAAGAATTTCTATGAAACGGCATCAGAAGATTTTGGGGGATCAGCAAATTATATGGCTGAAAATGCCAAAATCCTTTTCAATGAAGGAAAAGAGCATGTAAATAACATTTCTGATTTCGTCGAAGAATCCGGAGGAATAGGAAATGCTGTAAAGAAATTTGGCTCAACAGCATTAAAAGATATCGGATCAGGTATCAAGGATGTTTCCGGCAGGGTCTGGAATTCAATTTTCGGAGAATAAAACGGAGGGATCAGTAAATGAATTTAATTTTACCTATTGGATCTGTAGTAAAAATACGTGAGGTCAACAATCCTGTTATGATTTTCGGGTTTCTTCAGCAATCTGCTGCAAAGCCCGGTCTGGTAGTTGATTATGTTGGAGTTCCGTATCCTGTTGGCAACGTAAACATCGGCATGCAGCTTGGTTTTCAGATGACAGACATAACGGAAGTGCTGTTTGAAGGATATCGTACAGATGCATTTAAGCCTATGGAGGATCTGCTTCTTATTCGTAAGACCCTGCATGATGCAGAGAAGGAATAATAAGCCGGAATGAAAACGAGTTCATACAACCGTTTGGAGTACAATGGAACAAAATGTTTCACAATAAAAAATGACCAGTCTCGGATAACTGCGAGCCTGGTCATTTTTTATTGTGATTTTATATGACTTATGGATGCGTCAGAACATGGCTATGTCGACATACAGCGAAACCAATATACCGGGTCGGTTAGCGGTGATATAAGTTCTCTTGTTACTGACGACCTTGAAAGGAACATCTTCCCTTTTCCATATAGGTGACGAAAAGGTTTTAGAATAAGCGCCAAAAACCTCTACGGTTAATTTGTGAACTCCTTCTTTTATCATCAAAGATTGGCCTGCGTTATAGGATTCTGCAAGAACAGTAACACGCTCTTTACCATCAACAGTAAACCGGTAGATGGTTCCGTTGGCGGGTTTTAGAGGATTCCTTGAGCCTTTTACAATAAAATATACTTTATTTTTGGAAGATTGTTTTTCCTTGTCTTCAGATGAAAATTCCGTAAGATCCTCTTTTCTTACAGTAAGCTGAAGATGCAGCGGCCCGGTGCTATCTGATGCAATATAGGGAAGATTCAATGTCAGCGTTCCTGACGACAGAAAAGAAGAGTAGTTGTCGTTTATTTCATTTTTTATACGTGTCAGGGAAAAGGGGAACTCTCTCAGATTGATTTTATGCTTTTCGTCGAAATGACATAACACATAATCAACCAGCGCATCCTTTTTAGGATCAGAGATATCGGGTTCAGTATCTTTTGGCGAAGAATATGAACGGTTTTCATCTTTGTTATTTGGGCAAGAGTATATGCTGTATTCCTCGTCATTCCATGAATTTCCTATGGATTTATCATCGTCATAGGAGGCTGAATCGTATGACGATGATGGGGCATAGTCGTTTTCGGGGTGTGATTTGTATGACTCTTCAGGTACATTCTGATATGTAAAGCCTGAGCCGTGAGATTGCACCCTTTCCAAATCGTTTTTCATTTCTTCGGGAGATGAATATCTGTTATTTGGATTGAATTCACAGGCCTTTAAAACTATGCGTCTGAGTTCATCGCTGCCGTTGGCTGGTGCAGGGAATTTTTCTCCGTTCATCCGACGATGTCGGGCATCGTTATCCTGTGAGGCAGTCGGGACCTGCGGAGGCAGAGGAAGAAATGGAGAACGGCGTTCGTTGAGCATCCAGTATAAAACCATACCG
>JAZUNN010000029.1:0-29080 GCA_045604155.1 Acutalibacteraceae bacterium | reverse complement strand
CATCACTTGGTAAAACTTGATATGCTTCTAATTGTTCTAATCTAAATTGATAAATCACATCATTGAACCAAGAAAGCAAAGTATCTGCACGTTTAAATCTTGAAACAATATTACTTATTGTTTTGCTTGAATAGTCTTTATTTTCTGTGAGCCACAGTTTAAAATTACTCAAATCAATCATATTTAATATTCCTCACAGCCATATTATGACACTCACCTAAGGCGCATGCATTATATATTATATCACATCCCGTTTTTGGCGTCAAGTATTTGACGCCATATTTTAAAAAAATAGAACAATATCCCCAAAAATATACAGTGGTTAGCGATATAATATATTTTATCAACAAATAATAATTATTGATATGGATACGTACAGGCTCATTACTGAGCCGATTTTATTGTATCGTCATTCCATGATCCTCTTTAATACCAAGCTCCTGCTTATGCTTTCGTATCATACGCTGAATCTTGCTGTCAACCTTGGATTGCAGTTTCTTATGACTCTTGTTGTAATCATCTTCAATCGCATGACTTAAGCTGACAAACAGCCCGAATATGGTTGATGCGAATGCAGCATTTTCTCTCTGTTCCATGTTGTCAAGGAGCTGTCGTGCATACTCGTTGCCACCCTCTGCGGACTGGGTAAGCCATTGTATTGCTTGTGGCACGTCACGTTCAATGCCGTCTGCGCCAAAGAGATACAGCTTGCCGAGCCTGTATGCAGATACTGCATCACCGTTTTCTGCAAGCTCCTTGAGTGTTTCTACAGCTTTATTCACATCACAAGGAATGTATTCTCCTGATAGTTGCTCTATGGCAATCATGCGTTTGGCATTGGTATTTCCGTGTTTTGCTGAACGTGTGAAGTATTCCAAGGCTTTCGGAATATCCTCATCCGTTCCAAGTCCATAGCGATACATCCTTCCGAGCTTATACAGCAGGTTATCATCTGCACGATCACTTTCTTCAAGTTTCAGAAAGCCTGCAAGTGCTTGTGCGTAGTATTGCTGTGCTGTAGCTTCATCCTGCAGGACTTCTTCACCGTTTGCATACATCTGTGCAACGGCATATGCAGCATAGGGCAATCCCTGCTCTGCAGATTTCATATACCAATGCAGAGCCTGTTCTTTGTCCTTATAAAATCCGTTTCCGTAATAATACTGATTAGCTACACTAAACTGCGCAAACTTATTTCCTGCGAATGCGGATTTCAAAAACCATCCGAATGATTCTGCGTAGTTCTGTTCTGTACCAGAACCATAGCAGTACATTTTGCCGATACGATATTGCAAATATGACTGCAGCTTTTGTGACATCGGTTCAAGTTCAAGGAAACCGTCAAGTGCCTGCTTGTAATATGCATCAGACTTTTCTTTGTCATCAGCATACACTTTTCCAAGGTCATGAATGGCAAGTACGTTTCCTTTTTCAGCTTCGGAGTGTAGCAATTCCACAGCTTCTTTCTTTTCGTCATCCGTTGCATCCTTTTTGTAATACAGCTTGCAGGCTCTTTTGTAATCCTTCGACCATTGAATGCACAGATTGGAATTTTCAACTTCAACCTCAACAGCATCTTCGTCGTTCCAAGTGAAGATGTCATTATCAATGTCACTGAAAGCAGTATCGTCGCTGTCATCGTTCTGCGGAACAGAGTACGGACTTGGTTCAAGCATTTGCATATCAAGCACCGTACGAATAATCATATTCTTCACAGGTTTGAACACCTTATTGTCAGCAAGTGCAGGAAGCTCCGGTTCTTTCTGGGTATAAATCTTATACTTCAGCCGTTCCAGCTCACACCATTTCTCATAGAGCTGTGACACTTGCTTGTTCTTTGCAAGCTCTGCAAGGATAACATCGACAGTTCGTTTTACATCCTGCGGCAGATAGCCATAGACTTTTTTACCGCTGACGGTTTGCAATTGTTCATGCAGTTTTTTCACTAACTTTTCCAGCTGTGGATTGTGGAACTCGCTGTTCTGAATCTGCATCACCATCTGATGTACCTGTTCTTGCGATATAGCTTTCAGTTCATCACGGCTCAGCGTCTGCTCCTGATAGATGCTCTGTAAATCATCATGGAAGATATCATTTGCAAACGCAGAACGGATTTTGTCAATACCTTCTCGGCTCAGATAGCCTTGCTTGGGATTTGTGGAATAAACAATCAGATGAATATGCGGATGATGCGTCGTATCATGAAACGCAGCATACCATTTCAGATTGCTCATAGGGATTCTTGACTGCTCTGCAATGACAGGAATCTGCCGCTTGACAAGTTCACGCCAGCGGTCGGAGTTATCATAACCAAGACGTATTGCATCCTCACGGCGAAGCGAGACAACGTGACTCCACACATTGCCCTTGTGATGTGCAACCTCGTCTGCCACCTGATTCAACACAATGGGTTCATCGCTGTCATTGAATAATCCGTGCGCACCACGCTGCTCTGCACCGGGACGCTTTGCCATGTAGCCGACAAAGTTCTGACGGTTACCAATAACATCTGCGTGACGCTCAATGATTGTAGTGATTAGTTCACTTGCATTATGCACCGTAGGATGTGCAGTGTAGTCCTCGTATTCAAGATAGCATTTTGCTTCCGGAAAGTCGCTGAGCAGTTCGGATAGCATTTCTTTTTGTTTTTCTGTAGTAGCAGCATTGGGGTTATATTGATTCTGCTCACGCTTTTCCACGGTTTCACGAGTTGCGATATACTTCGTGTAGTTTTTGCGTTTCGTCACACTCCTTGCACTGCCGCTTTTGAGATAACGGCTCGTGACGATGATTTGGGATAGGCGCATGGGATCACTTCCTTTCGGGGGATTGTTTTTTCTTTGGAGATGTGGTATAATTTAGGTAATGTCGAAAAACACACTGTGTTATAATATATCAAGAACCCAAGGAGGATGTTATGGGCTTGTTATCAAGAATAAAAAGCTTTCTGAAAGGACCTATCTACAGGATAAATAGAGAAGTTCTGGCAGATTATATGAATAATGAGATTCAGTTTTCGTTGGAACATAATTTATCTGCTTGTGGAGAGTTCTATTTGTCACCATCAGAAGGCGAACCCGAAGAGCATATCATCATAACCAACAACGATGCTCCGTGTAAATGCCCGATGGACTCAGAAAAAGACTTTACAGGCATTACGATTTACGCCAACAGAATTTCTTATTACGATCCAGAAAAGGATGAGATTTATCGCACTGTCGATGAATTTATACGATTCAAATTGGATGAATTTCCTGAATGGTTTATTTTCAGAGGTGAAACGTCAGATTTGGATAAATACATGATAAAAAATCAGTTGGATTGAAATAATAAAACTATGTACCAGCCGTATCACACCGATACGGCTTTCTCTTACTCAGACCGCTGATACCTTACCGCCTTTTCAAAGTTAATGATACCATTGATGCGTTTGACCTCATCACTGCACATCAGACGAAGCTTGTACAGCGTTGCATCATCAACATCATTCATTGCCGCAAGCATATGCGTCAGCGCACCAAGCTCAACCGCAATTTTGAACATGGCACGGGACAGATTCTGTTCACTGCCTCTGACGATACCTTCAGTGATCGCTGCAAGCTGTGGTGCGATGAATTCTGTTGCAGTGTGTTCCTTATTCAGAAGGTAACCGCAATAAAAGCGCACTGCTTTTTCAATAAACTCGGAACGAGATCCGCAGTTATCATGCTCATATAGCGTGTCAGCGATGCTAATTGTTTCGGGGAATATTTTCAGACTGATTTTCACCTTAGATTCACTTGATGCAGCCCTATTATTCTCCGAAACATCGTTTGTTTTTTCGATATTATCCTTATCATGCACCCGCATTTCTCCAAACCTCTCTTTCATGCACCCTTGGGTTTATTCGTGACAATCCTCGCAAACTCGGCGAGCTTTGCTCGTCGATGTGATTGTCTGTGTGCCGTAAGGCGCACAGACTTTAACCAGCAAACCAAAGAACTACCCCAAATCGGGGCAGAAGTCGGTGAATTCCAACCTCTGCGGACTTGCCCACAAAGCCCTCAAATTTCGCTTGACGGCTCGTGGGGTATCCTTTCCCGACTGCGACTCCCAAACCGCCACACAAGCGATTCTGGAGCGAACTGTGGGGGTTCAGTCCTCGGTGTGCTGTTCCGACCGGAACTGTTCCGTCGGCTTTGCCTTGCGTCCAGATCTCCTTTCCGGCTTCTTGTCAGCCATCATGTCAATGAAATCTCTGACGTTCTGCGGCACGACCTTGGTGTAGGTCTGCTCCACAAACTTATCAAGCTCTGCAGCAAGAGTCGTGTCCTTCTGACCAAGGTACATCTCAATCGCCGAGAGCTTTTCTTCATTGACCGTTACTGTAATTGTCTTTTTCATGTTCTCACACTCCTTCCTCGGTGGGTTCTGTTGTCGGTTCTTCCCCTTGCGGATATGAGATATACGGAATCTCAAGCCAGTGCGTCCAGTTACCAGGAAGCATGGTTTTCACAACTCCATGCTCCGTTCCCATGGCTTCGATGACCTCACCGTTCCCGATATAGATACCGATGTGACCGTCCTGCCACACAGCAAGTCCGGGCGTTTCGGGAATGGTATCAATCGTTCCTTTGACCGTAGCTGCATCGTACATTCCATTGGCAGTTACATCAGCCATGCCGTTAGAGCCTACCACAATTTCACCGCTGTCTGGATTGTACCAGCCGTAGCCCTTGATGAGACCGACACAGTCAGCGGTTCGCCTGCGCATCCAGTTCTCACGAATGAAATCTTCAAAGCCTGTGACTTGTCCACCGAACATATCAGCTCTGTCCTGCAGGAGTTCTTCTGTCAGAATATTACCATAAGTGCCGTACACATAACCCCAGCCGTTCTCGTATGCCTGCCTTGCCCATATGACCAGGTCAGTTGAGTTCTTTGTCTGTGCGTCTGTGAACATATACGAATTGATGACCACATGACTGATGAGAGCATAGCTTCTCATGAAATCCTCGTACACAATTTCCAGCCCGTAGGTCTGATTGATGCTGTTGATAAGTGTTGCATCATCTGGAGAGTCCTTGAACAGATTCGCATAGGCATTGAAGTCATCTACTGTCACACCCTCGAAGCAGGAGATATAGATGAGCTGTGCCTTGATGGTCTGCTCACGCACACCTGCCGACTCCATTGCAGAAGCAATCTGCTGACCGGCTGATTCCATCTGTGCAATCTTGTCCTGCTGTTCGCTGTCAAGAGACTGCATCCATGCCGCCTGATCGAAGTTCCCCGATACATCGGGCGGTTCAATTTCGCCCATGGTCATCAGTACAGCCACAGGTGCAAAGAGCAGTAGAACCACACCCACGACGATACTCAGAATCACAATGCCAATCTTCTCTCTGGTTTCCTTGTCACTGAGTATATCCAGAGCGAGCTTGATGAGGATTTCTTTCATCCTTATCGACCTCCCGCCGCACCGAACAGTGCCGACTTATACGCAGGAGCAATCACCTGCAGGAGATATCTCTCATTACCACAGCGATAGAGACAGGTTCCTCTCTCCGGATAGCGGATGAGACTGAACTCGGATTCTTCAAGCTGCAGTGCGTCCATATACTCCTGCGGATTGATCTGACCTGCGTTGAACAGGAAGTGGTGGGACGGAATGCTGAACAGTGGCTTGGTGAACTCCTTGATTTCAGGAAGCAAAAAGTCCTCGATATTCTGGCTTGCCAGAATAAACGAGGACTCCTTTTTACGAACACGCTTCATGCCGTTGCGGATATATTCAATTGCGGTCATGTTAGTGAGGAAGAGGTACAGCTCGTCAACAGCTGCCACCGTGTTTCCCTTACCCAGAAGCTGATTGCTCATATAGCTGAGGATGTTGAACAACAAAGTATCCTTGAGCCTTTTGTTTGTATCCATCAAGCCCTTGACGCCGAAACAGATAAACTCTGCATCACGGATATTGGTATGCCCGTCAAAGTATTTTGCCTCTGCACCCTTGCACATGGAGTTCAGTCCGAGACAGATATTCTGGAGTATTTCTTCGGTGTACAAGTGTTTCTTCTCACTGTCAAATGCCATGAACTCCTTTTCGATAAGCTCGTAGAGGTCACTCATTGTCGGGTAATCCTCGGCATCAAATCTGTCAAAATCCGTGCCGTCATCCATTCCGAATCTGCCGTAGAGCTTCATGAGCATGATTTCAATGGTGTCAATTTCCGCATCAGTGAAGTCCTTGTATGCTCTGAAAAAGTCTTTCAGATAGCTGATGTGCTGTGAGAGCCTTGTGACTTTTCTGAACACTTCGGGAGCGTCAATGTTCTTTTCGGCTTCACCCCAAGCCTTCGGCTCTAACGGGTTGATCATATACTCACCCGACATCATATCGATATAGGTGCCGCCGAGGTTTGCACACAGTTCCTGATACTCACTCTCAGGATCCAGCACAAGAACACTTTTGCCTGCCTCACGATGATTGCAGAGGAGCAATTTTAACAGATGGGACTTGCCCTGACCGCTGTTGCCGAGAATAAGAACATTGGAATTGGTCTTGTCCTCGGTACGTTTATCGAAGTCTACAAGCACATTACTGCCGTACTTATCTCTACCGATATAAAAGCCGTGCTGATCAGTCTTGCCCGAATAGTTCAGCGGATACAGATTTGCCACGCTCGATGCAGGCAGTACTCGTTCAAACTGGCTTGCGAACACATTATTGCCACACGGAAGTACAGCGAGGAAGCCTTCTTTCTGGCGGAGGAGCAGTCTGTCAACAGAAATCTTTGAGCGTGTAAGCTCCATTTGCACATCTGCCTGCAGTTCACGGAGCTTATCCTCCGTCGTCGCTCTCAGCTCAATGAACACAGCCGTGTGCAGGAGAGGTTCTTTGTTTCTGCGAAGTTCAGACAGCAATTCCACTACATCATTGATGTTGTCCTGTGCCTTAACAGACTCAGACACATCGTTTGTAGTGGTCATCATGTGGTTCTTACGCATTGCCTGCTGCACAATCTTACGCTGTTCCATGCTGTTGACAAGGCGGTTGTAGATACGCAAGGTCACGCCGTTTCGGTCTGCAAGGTGTGCAAGGATTGCAGTTTCCTCCGTAGTGGGTGGGTATTCCGTTACCACCCAGCAGGATTTGTAGAAGTTACCACAGATATAGTGGTCGGTGTAGAATCGAACAACGCCGGGAGCGATGCGGTCAAAGTATTCTTTTGTCACAATACGTTCCTGCTGCTCAGGGGTGTATTCCTTTTTTCTTTTCTGCTTATTCTTCATCTTCAAAATCCTCCTCATCAAAATAATTTTCTCCCTCTACATCGGGGATTTCATCTCCTGTAATGCTTGTACCGAAGTACAGTGCCAGCATTCTCTTGATATCGGGCTTGCTCATACGCTTTGCCGAGAATCCGTGGTCGCTGATGGTCTTATCGATTCTGTTGATAAGGTTGAAGACCTGTTCTTCTTTTTCTTTTCTGAATCTGACCGCAAACAGAAACTGTCTTGCCGAAGACATTTCCGTCTGGATTTCATCGAGGAAGTTGTAGTCAGCCTCCAACAGTTTCCTGACGGCTTCGTTCTTTTCTTCGCTCAGTCGCTTTCTCACATATTCCTTATTGCTGTCAAAGCATTCACAGCTGTCAAGGGCAATGAGTTCCAAATCGGGAACCATGCCCAGAAGCATCATAAGGTGATGCACCTTGGTGTCGATGCTTGCGGAGGACATCACGGAAATATTGGTCGGCTCGACTGCGAAGAATGCAAATTCTGCCTTGTCAGTACGCACTCCGTATTTTGTAAAGCGTTCAAAGCCGATGAGCTTCTGAACGCTGTTTTTCTTCTTTTTGCTCATAGTACTCACTCCTTATTCCAAATGAATTTCTGCTGTGATGTCAAGAAAAATCGCACAGCATTGAACATATAATCCATGATAGCGGTATCATCTGCTCTCAGGCTCAGGAATGCAAAGCAGGCCGTGAGAGCCAGCGGTGCAACCATGCCGAGCTTTGCAAACAAAAGTGCCGACAGGATAATGCCGGCACAGATGATACAGAAATCACGGATATTCCAGAACCACAGCTTTACCGTGGCTCGCAGATTTTCGGGGTAGATATACGTTCTCATAGGGTTATCAGTCCTCCTTTTGGGTATAAAAATACAGCCAAGCATTTTGCTTGGCTGCACATAAGCTATTCCATTTCATCTACCTGATACAGCTTTTTCAGCACTTTTTCAGGTGTTTTACCGCAATACCTCAACTGCATAGTTTCAATTGCTTCATCCATTCGGTGCAGTTTTGCAAGCAAAAAAGCTTTGGTATACAACGAATTCCAATGCCCGAGTGCTGAAGGACGTGCAATCTGTCTATCCAGTTCATCAATCACATTTTCTATTGTCTGCACACAACTGAACCATTCTTTCATAAAAGGAATATTGCGTTTCACTACATCGTAGACATATTCTTTGGCAAACTCAATATCATTTGTATCAATCGGCAGACAATATTTTGCACGAATCTGCAAAGTTTCCATTCTGGACATGAGGTTTGGATCATAGTAGACATGACTGTAGAAGGAGTCCTTAACATTTGCAAAAAATGCTTTTTCGGTTCGATGATAGACAAATTTATCCTGATTGTTTAACTGTGGTATGAAATCATAATTATAGCCCCAGTTAATAGGGTAAAGTGTACCTTTAGTGGCAAAGATATATATCACCTTGCGGCAATGATTATCCCATTCGCTATACCAATATCGTCCTTTTTCATAATATTTCAAATCAAAGTCATCAGCCAATGCTCTGGATACAACCTCGCCGAAGTATGGTCTGACGCTGGTATAAGCATCTGTTGCAAAAAAGTAGGAGTGAAATTCATCATATGAGAGTTCTTTCATAGAAACCTCCGTCAGAAAGAATAGATATGCTTTCATTATACTCCCAACAGATGAAAAAATCAAGTCCTTTCCTATTTTTTCGTAAATGCCTTGACAGCCCTTGTTCCAAGACTCACCGTACTGCTCACGCTCATCATATTGACTCTGACGCTTGTGTCAAGACCGAACATCTGCGCAATTCTCGGTACTTCGTTGGCAGATAAACAGATTCCTACCGCAAGCAATGCGTGCTGTGTGTAGGTCAGCAGTCCTATATACAGAATCGTTGTCTGTAAAAATGCTGTCAGACAGGTTGCGATGACCTGTTTCATCCAGCTGTAGAAACCGTCGGTCATACCTCTTGGCACAGAGAACAGGTAAAGGCTGCCCACCGCAATCTGGCAAAGCAAAATGCCGCCTCGCTTGATGTTGGCAAACACTACCTTTACAGTACAGTATCCAAAAAGTATAATGAAGAACAAGCTGAACAGCGATACGTCCGATGCCAATGCAATGACAACAGACAGTGCTGTATCCGCAACCGAGCTTGTGGTTGAGCCGATGAAACTTCCCAACAGATCTGTCGCAAATGTGCCTTGTAAGCCCGTACAGAAGCTATACAGCCTTTGTGGGACGACCGTTACAAGTCCTGCAGCCATGAAGCCTTTGAGGATATTCAGACAGGTATTTTTGATGTTAGCCTGCCCTGATTCATAGGCAATCGCAGTATCGAATACAGCAACAATAAGCCCACATACGAACAGCATCCACGCTAAGTTGTGGAACAGTCCAATAAAAGCCTGCACCCATGTGAGTGCAAAAATATCCGAGGTGCTGTTGTTGATAAACTGGAACAGGTCTGCGATTCCACCATAAATCAAATCGAACAGCCACTCGAACATGGTTTCCCATATCCAGTCACCAATGGCTTGTGTTGCATTGCCGACCGTACTATCCCACAATGAAGAAATACCATCGCCAATCCAGTCAATGGCTTCACCAATCCAATCAAACATTCCGTTCACCTCCTTCGTGGAGGTGAACTCCATCTCCTCCTGTCTTTGTGATCTCACCCTTTAAGCGATACAGCGTACTTCGTCTTGCTCCGCTTGGATGGTATCTCGGAAGTCTTTGCAGCAGTCCGTTTCGTTCCAGCTCATTGAATGCTCTGAACACCGAACTTTTTGAAAGACTTAAGTCCTTGGATATGAGTCTGACTGACGGATAACATTCACCGTTCTTATCTGCACGGTTGCACAGATAACAATACACCGCTACCGCCTTGTGTGTCAATCCAAGGTCATAGATTCTTCTTGGTAATATCAAGCCCCATCATCTCCCTCCCGTTTTTACGTCGAGCTTTGCCCTGTGTGGCTCCGGCTCGTATTCGTTCACGATTTCCACCTCCGCTTCTGGTGGCGGAAGCACTTTTTTCTTCTGCGGATATTTCACAGCAATTTCTCTCATCAGCTCGTCACGTTCCAGATAGCGTACAGCTCTTGCACCCTTGTCGGGAAGCAAATATGGTTCTTCAAACTGGATGCCCCACTTGAAGTACAGCTTGAGCTTTGAGATCATGGGGTGCGTTCCTGTTTTCATTACAATGAACTGTCCCTTTGGCATGGACTTCAGCTCGTCCACCGTCATCAGCGGTCTGCCAATCATCTGCAGGGATTTGCTTTGTTCTCGTCCGTGGGATACCGAGCCTGACAGAACGGTTTGTTCACCCAGAGCCTTAGAAAGCACTTCAGCTGACTGTGAATTCGGAGCAAAGCCACCGAACACCGTCAGCTGTGTGTTGTCTGTAATAATCTCCATACCTTGCTTGCCGTAGGTCTGTTCCAGCTGTGCAAAGGACTGGATAATCGCCACAATGGATATTTTTCTGGAACGTCCTGCAGAAAACATTGCTTCAAGTCCGTCAATCTTGGGGAAGGTTCCCAGCTCGTCGCAATAAAACATTACTCGTTTGTCAAGCGTACCGCCTTTCTCATCGGCGATGGACAAGATTTCTCTGTATAGCTGCTGAATCAAGAGGGAGACCATGAAGTATTTCGACTGATCTTCCTCTGGGAGTATTACGAACACTGCACACTTCTCACTGCAGAATTTCTCCGCATCAATGGCTGTACCGAAACACAGAATCTGCTCCATCTCCGAGTCGAGAAAGCTGTTAAGCCTTGACAGCGCCGTACTCATAACAGAGAGCATTGCCTGATCCGATGAGTTCAGAGCCGCACCTGCAAGCCATTTTGCTTTGTGTTCCGATGGGAGCATTTCCATCAGCTCTGCAAAGTACATCTGCGTTTTGTCCTTGCTTGTCTTGGCAGGCTTCTTAGCAATCAAGTCCTGAATGAGCTTGAACACTGTGACGATGTGCCTTTCGTTCTTGTCACCGAACTCCGCAACAAGCAGTATGGTGGAAGACAGCAAGCCCTCTGCTGCATCGTAGAAAAATGCGTTCTGACCGTAGTTTCCGTCCCCACCGCCGATGTTGATGATTGTTTTTGCTGTAATCTTTGCGTACTTTTCAGCTTTGGCTTTTGCAGAAAGGTTTGTCCTGTCCTCAAGGTACTCATCCATATACTTGTTTACCATGTGCAGGATGTTATTTTCATCCGATCTGGTCGGGTTACGCAGATCAAGCACAGAAACGTGGTATCCATAGCAGTTCTTTGCGATAGTTCCATAGTTTCGCGCCACATCTCCTTTGGTATCCGTTGATAAGAAGCTCATCCCCGAAGCACAGGCAAATTCGATGTTCGGATACAGAAAATACGCTGTCTTGCCCACGCCGGCTGCACCGATCATCAACGTGTGAACATCTCCTGTGTCAATGAGTGCTGTGGTATTCTTCGTTCCTCTGCAGGCTACCACTGTTCCTTCGAGATTTGGTAAGTTCTTACCCTGCCTCCACTCTGAAGGGGCGAATGGCAGAGAGGAAAAAGAGCGACGGATTTCCTGTTTCGTTGCCCATCTCGCTGTGCCGTGCTGGCCGTCACCAACCTGTTTTGCCTTAATTCCGTTAATGCTCTTGTTGTCCAGGACATTCACAAGAATCAGAAACAAGGCGAAAAATACAATGACGATTCCTATCGTTACCATTTGTTTTTCATCCAAATTCTCACTTCCTCCCATATATTATTCTTCTTTTCGTAGATAACAGTATCTTCTTCATGTTAATCCTTCAAGGGATTGCGCTATGACACAGACGCTATTCCAGTTGCAGTTCAATATCCGGTTCGGGTTTGATTTCTTCCTCCTGCGTCTGCTCCTGATTTCTCAGTGCTTCATCCACAGATACCCGCAGTGCGTAATCTGCAAGGGCATACAGCTTATCTGCGGTAGCTCTGGTCTGTTCTTCCGTTCTTGCATAGCTTTTCAAATCCTGCATCACATCTGCGATTTTTGCGCTCAAATCTCTGTAAAGTACAGTGCTTCGACAGCGGTCACGGTAGGGGCGGTATAACATCCCAAGCCTCTGCTTGGAGTGTGAGAAAGTCCGATCGTGATCTTGGTTGGAAGCTGTTTTTTGCGAAAAGAAAACCGAGCCTGCAAGAGCATACTCGGCGAGATATCTGTATTGTCCGTTTTGGAATGCAGCGTTCAGCTGTGCCCGCAGCTTTTCAATTCTGCAAGGGTAATACTGCAGGCTTTCTGCCTGCCTTTCATATTCCTCCAATCTTCTGTGGGGAACAGCAGACAAAAACTGCACACCGTGCAGTTCCTTCAAGTCCTCGTTCCAGTCCTTGTTGTTGGGAGGATACCGTGACAACATATCATATCCACGTTCTGACAGGATATCTGCGAGCCTATTGGCTGCATCGATACCACCTTCATCGTTATCTGTGCAAATGATGATTTGCTTCAGATTCGGATGTTCTTCCAATGCAGTCAGCACAGCACTTTCGTACACACCGTTCATAGCGATATATGAGCTGTCCTGCCAGTTGTTTGGGTACAGCGTAATAAATGACAGCATATCTATGGGTGCTTCAAAGACAAACAGCATATTGCTCTTGCCAAAATGGGCAAAGCTGTACTTGGTATCCGAACCCTCGATTGTTTGTCGGAAGCTGTTTCCGAATGTGGTTGTGGAGCGTTTATGGGCCTGCCTTGGGACACCGTTACCGTCCACGCCTACGAACACGGCATTGTGGTGCTTTTTGTCCTCGTAGAGCAGTTTCTTCTTTGCAAAGTGGGTGATGACCTCCGGTGCAATGAACCTTTGTTTGATCAGATAGGCATAGACTCGGTGCATATTGTCATTGGCTTCGGGGAGTCTGAATTCCTTTTTCTCTTTTGCCATAACAGGCTGAACCTCGTGTGACAATGGCAGAGCAGAGTGACCGAGCAGAGCCTGCATCGCCTCCTGAAAGTTCATCCCGTAATGCTCATGCATGAATTTAATCGGGCCACCGCCGATCTGGTTCTTGTGGTCATACCACTGCGAACCGCTGATGGTAATGCTGTCGTGCTTGCCGTATCCATCGTGATAGACAAGCTTGAATTCTCTGCCCACGGGGACAAGTGTTTCACCTCGCATTCGTAAGAATGTGGGCAGGTCTACGCTGTTGGCGAGCTGTTTCTGCTCGTCGGTATAGGGGATATATGGCATGGTTTCACCTCCGTTCTGAAATAAAAAAAGCCACCTATGATTGCTCATAGATGGCTATGTATTGCGGTATTCAATTATCTCCTGTCCTTCAAATTGGAATTTGATTATCTATTGAAAACAACAAGATATGTTCCTAAAACCTGCTCACACGGAATCTCGGCAGCATTTTCAACAGTAAAGCTCTTTTTGGGGTAAACGGTCACTACCTCTGTTGGGATAGCAGGCAAAGTTTTGCCAATGCTTTTTCCATGAGCACCGCTTTTGGAAAAAGTCCATCCGAACTCACAATCGCAAAACTCTTTATTTGCAGAAATGATTTCAGGAAGTCTCAAACGCTCTGTATCTTCGATAAAATAGCAACCTGCATTATCTTTTTCGGCAGGACAGGAACCCTCAATCCCTACACCTGTAAAAGAAATCTCAAGAAAATCTGTCTTGAATGTAACAGTTTTACCTGTTCTCTCAAAAGGAACATTGTTCCAACAGCCGATATTAAGCCAGCCCCTGTTTCCATCCTTTTCCACGGCAGTATTAAATTCAACATAACCGTTATCACCATTTTGAACTTCCGCATTGATGCGGAGCACAGGGCGAAGTGAAGTATACCCATCGGGCAGAATAGCTCTTAACCTGTCTTGCTCTACACCATATGCCATAACAAATTGCTCTATCTGCATTGTAATTGTCTCCTAATAAATTCTTATTTATACGCCTGTTAGCGTTTTATTCATTATACCACATTTCTTACCATTTTTCAATATGTAAAGCCCGGAAACCGGGCTTGCGGTTAGATGTTTACGACGCTCCAGATATACAGCGGTGCTGTCAAAGTGAACAGCAAACATCCAAAGATGATTGCAACAGGCGTCCACTCAAACTGTCCGTGCTTGCGATACTCCATATAGAGTGTGCCAATCTTCACGAACAGCAGGATTACGAGTACGACATCCAGTACAGGGAACACAACGTTATTCACGATTGACTTAATCTGGGACTTCGCATCATTCCATGTGGACTGAATCGCTCCCGAAACATCACCAGCCGCATATGCCTGCATCGTCAGCATATTAGCGAATGCAACGGCACTTGCCAGGGTTGCAGCAATTTTCTTTTTGGTTTTTTTAAACATTCATATCACTCTCCATTTCCACCAGCCTGCCTGTCAGCACAGTTCTGGCATTATCAAATTCATAGGAACAGGTTGAAAGCAGCACAAGCTTGTCCTGTTCGGTCAGCTCGACTTCCTCATAAATTCGGGAAATCTCTTTCAGATGCGGTGTCCATTCGTCAAGGCTACGAAAACCATTGTAGATCTCATCATGCCAATCCGTCACAGCCACAGAGAAAAAATCAAGTCTGTACACAGAATCCGCAGTATACACCCAACCGTAGGGATGACTGTCATAGTAGCTCTTATCCTTGAATCTGCACACATTGGCAAACATTGAGCCGTTCTTCATGTTGTGACCGTACAGGATGTTGAAGTTATTCTGGAAGCGGTTTTCACAGCGGAAATCCAGTTCAATGCATCCACATTTCAGACTGCGGCCGTCTGTGCCATGGGTAAGATAGAAATCATTGTCCTTCCCCTGCATAATCGGGTAGTTGATGCTTGTATCGGGGATATAGATCCAACCGATAGCATCGGGATAGGTTTCCTGCAATTCCCGTGCCTGTTCTTTCAGTTCTTCACAGATTTCAGGTGACAGAACATTTTCCTGCACACTTGGAACAGTTTCCGATGTTGTGGAACTTGTTGTGCCTTCCTCAGATGTCGTTTCAGAAATGCTTGTACCTGTAGTAGTCGTTACAGACTCTGTCGGTGCATATGCCAGAGCATCCTGCACAATCACAGACGGCATAAAAGGTGCCAGATCTCCTTCAGCTTGTTTCTGTGCAATATCGTCCTTTGTGAGCAGATATACACCTCCAAAAAGGAGGGCGGCTGCCGCAGCAACCGCCAGAATGCGAATGGTTTTCTTTTTCATGCGTTATTCCTCGCTTTCAATGAAGTCGGGATAGAGTGCTGCATATTCGTCAGCACCGTCCTTTTTCTTTCTGCCCATACCTGCAACGAGAACCATCACAAGACCTGCCGCAATCATCAGAATTCCGGGCAGTCTGCTTGTGGTATCGCCGGTAGGAATGTCGGGTACATCGGGAGTATCGGGGATCGGCTCGTCATACATCACAACTGTTGTAACAGAACCGTCATCCTTGACCGTGAAGTCAATAGAGTTTGCAATGGTATAGCCATCGGGAGCAATGGTTTCCTTGAGAGTATAGGTCTTGCCTGCAATAAGCTGTGCCTCAATAAAATGAGGATGCTCATAGGACACCCATTCTTCAATCACTGTACCGTTTTCGTCGATAATCTGAAGTGTTGCACCAACAAGTTCCTCATCATTGGTGATGTCCAGCTTGCTGATTTCTACCTTGGTTGTATCATCCACCATTATGATGAGTGGATGTCCATCCTTGGTAGTTGCAGTTGCATCCACGTTCTCAACGACAGCAGAACCGTCTGCAAATACTTCGAAGCTGATGTCTGTTGCGATGATATATCCATCGGGAGCTGCGATTTCCTTAAGCACATACTTGCCCACAGGAAGTTCAGTTACGACATGATTTGTACCATCGGATGTCCACTCATCCACAACATTACCCTCGGAGTCAATAAGCTGCATTTCTGCACCTGCAAGTTCCTTGCCATAGATGTCCTGCTTGCTGATTTCTACTGTGATAGGCTTGTTTTCGGCTGTGATTTCGACAGTATCGCCGTCCTCGCTGATTGTTACAGGATACTGCTTATCCGAGAGAATATATCCGTCGGGAGCCTGAATCTCACAGATCACATACTCACCGTAAGGAATTTCTGTGAATTCAAAGTAGCCTGTTTCATCGGAGACAGCAGTCTTGATGGCGGTATTGGCTGTAAATACAGTGGTATCTGTTGCAAAGAGACCGAAGAGTGCATTTGCAAGGGGTTCATCGTCCTCGTTTACCTTGTAGCCGTTGGCATTGCCACGCTTGAGATTGTTTTCGAATGTGCCGCAGTCAAAGGATACTGTGGTAACCTCCTGTCCCATATACTCAAAGTTCACTAGATTCTTCTCGCCGTTGAGCATATAGTGTTCATCGGTTGCGATTTCCTGCACATAGTAGCGACCGAACGGAAGCGGTACATCAAACTTTGCAGTCATATCTTCAGTGAGAGATACTTCTGCAATCATGCCGTTTTCGGGAATCACAGTGCCGTCTGCTGCAGTGATGACTTCATCTGCAAACAGTCCAAAACGGACAAAGCGGTATTCATCATTCTCACCAAGTCCGAAGAGTTCATCGTACTCCATAAACTTGAAGAGAGTAATCTCTACCTCCTGATAGTCATTGACAAATGCCTGATTCACTGTATCTCTCACCTCGATTTCCTGTCCTGCATAGGTCAGTTCTACTGTTTCGGAAACAGCGTTCTGAACGTAACCGTAAGGAGCCTTGGTTTCCTTTACCTCGTACTTGCCGAGATAGAGCAGATCACTCTCTGCATAGCCGTTTTCATCGGTTGTAAGGGTTGCTACAACATCACCCTTCTTTGCACGGATTGTACCATCAGCGGTTACAATATCCTCTGCAGCCGTGATTTCAAATACCGCACCTGCAAGTCCTGTTTCCTTGAATACAGGAGTATAAAGAGTTTCACCTTCAATTACAGATGTGAATGCATCACCGGACTTCTGCACAGAGATTCTGCCCTTCTGCGCCTTGTTGGTCTTTTCAACTACCACAGTATCCACTGTGCCGTCAATAGTGAAAGGCACAGGAGTGCTGTCAAGTACATAACCCCTTGCGGACTGTACCTCGTGAAGCTCGTAATTGCCGTAGACAAGTTCATTCGGGAGCATGAGTGTGCCTGTTTCGTCGGTGTAGAAAGTGTCAATCTCTGTAGGTGTCGGGTAGTTTACAGTCTGAACCACATAACACTCGTTTGCACAATCCCACACTTTGAAGCCGATACCTGCCACAGGAATGATATTGCCTGTTTCAGCGTCCTTCTTCACAATCTTCACATAGGAAGTGAGGACTGCATCGTTGATGATATAGAAATAATCCTCCTCGTTTTCGCACACATTGACCTCGAAATCGTCCACCCATTCGGTGTTGTCCCAGCCGACTGTCTGGTGTACGACATACACGCCGTAAGGGAGCAATTTTGTCTGTGCAAAGCCGTTTTCATCGCAGATAAGATGGTCACGCTCGGAATCCTTTGCGTTCTCAAAAGAACCTGCGGACTTGAGATATACCTCAAACTCTGCACCGACTTCGGGAGTTTCGATACCTGTTGTACCGTCATCGCTGTGCTTGATGATGGAGATCTTACCCTTGACAGGTGTTTCGTAAACTGTGATTTCGATTGCGTTATTCTCGATGGTGTAGTTCTTTTCCTCTGCACCTACTTCGTATACAGTAGAGTCGAGGAGATAACCCTCGGAAGGAGTCAGTTCCTTGATTGTCCAGTTATCGCCACATTCAAACTCATGAGTAGTGAAGCCACCGTTCTCGTCTGTGGTGTAAGTGTCGATAAGCTCATCGCCGTTGTAAATGCCATAAACCGCACCTGCAAGGCTTGCATCGCCCTGTGCTGTGCCGTTCTCGATGTCCTTCTTCACAACCTCTACTGTAAACTTCTTGAGGACATTCTCAAATGTCACGTCCACGGTTGCATCTGCTGTGAGTGTTGCTGTCTGATTAGCAGGCACTACATAACGGATTGGCACATCCTTCTCGGAAATGGTATACTCAATCTTTTCGTTTTCGCTGTTGTACACAGGAATATCCGAAAGAATTGCAATACCATCTGCACCTGTGGTGATGGTGTAGGTTTCGCCGTTTCCGGTTACTGTGAAGGTTCTATCACCGTTCTGATTGTCCTCAGACTGCTTGTTAATGCGGATAGAACCTGTTTTCAGCTCATTGACGAAGTTTGCTGTAACCGTAAGGTCTACTGTACCGCTTGTGAGCGTTACATTCTGTGCCTTTGGTGTTTCATAACGAGTTTCTACGTTGATTTCGCTGATGGTGTAATCACAAGTTTTCCAATTGCCATTAACATCATAAATGAACAGTTTTTCATCATCATCGTCACCAAATACAGCTACACCATTGGCATTTGTCTTTTCGACCCAGCTTTCACCTGTAGTGTTGTTCACTACCTTAAATTCTCTGCCGGAAACAATGCCGTCCTCAGCTGTTTTATTGATGATGATTTTTCCGTATTCAGGTGATTCGTTTACAGTTGTAATGCCATTAGATGAAATAGTATACACGGTTTCATCAAGTGCATTTCTTCTTCCTGCCCATAATCTCCTACGATGAAATCTTCCATCTGACAGCGTTCACCGAGGAAATTCGGCTCGGATTCCTCATCAAATTCAATGCACTGCTCTCTGCCGAGGTCAATGCATTCCTTTGTGATGACTGTACCGCCGAAGTTCACACCCACTCTGCGTTCCAGAGAGATAAAATTCGCACCGTAATCGGAGTGACGAAGCTGATAGCAATGCAGTCCCATAGGAACTGTTTCATCATTGTATCTGTTCTCCGTGAACAGTGCTGTCTGCCCTGCAACCTCAATCAGCTCGAAATCCTCATCGGGAAGCTGAATGAACGCCGTTTTGGTTTCATTGAGGAACAGTCCGTATTCCTGCGGATCAACCTCAAGCACCTCTGCGGCAAAGCGGATTCGGTCAAATTCGCTTTCGGGGTAGAACTCATCGGTACGCTCACCGCCGTAATACCTGTGCTGACCGCAGTTGTAGCCGATGTCCTCATCAGCCCACTGATGCTTGAACTCAATTTCGGGGAACATCTCCGTGAGCTTCTGCAGAATCGGGTGCGGAGCAGACCAAGCTGTCTGAAACCACAGGCTGTCGGTCTGGCTGTAGTCGAAGCCTTCTTCATAGCCATAGGCACCCCATTTCGTTCCCCAGTTGGCTCTGCGCCAGTCATACCAGTTCTTTTCTCCGTACAGCTCACGCTCTTTCGAACCGAGATTGCCTGTATAGATATCATCGGGCATGGGAATGATTTTCTGAAAATCTACCGTTCCGATGCCAAGCTCATCATTCTTGATTGCCTCAAGCATTTCGGCAATCTGCTTTCTGTCACCCTCATAGGTGATGATGTTTGTTACATGGTTGGGCATTTCTGCACCTCCTCATCAAATTTCAAAAGATTCCTTGCAAGTGCCTCGACCACATTTACGGTCACGGCATACTCTGGATCATAACAAAGGTCGTTTTGCCGCAGCCATTGAAATAACCCATAAAGCTGAACAGGAACGCCGCAAGTACACAATCGATTGCATATGCCTGCAGGTGCTGTCCTGCCGCCACGATAACGTCGGGAGTTTCCGCAAAGACAGATGCCAGCAGTTCAGAGTGGAAGAAAGCAAGGTAACCCATAATCAAACATGCAACCAGAGAGGAAACCATACCGTACCACAATGCTTTTCTTGCTCTGTCGAGTCTTTGCGCGCCCATATTCTGTGCAACGAACGCTGACATTGACTGCATAAAGGCAGACGGAATCAGAAGGATAAAGCTGAACATCTTAGCCGCTACGCCTACCGCCGCCGAGAAGGTCAGGCTCACGCTGTTTATAATTGCGCTTATTACAAGGAAAGAAGCGTTTGAAAGCAGGTCTTGAATCGCAATAGGAGCACCGAGCTTCAACATCGTTTTGATATATGCTCGATTCGGGCGAATGTATTTTGCGGAAAAGCTGAAAGGCAATTCTCTTTTTCTGATAATCAGGAATGAAAGTATCACACTGATGCCCTGTGCAAGTGTTGTTGCTATCGCCGCACCTGCTGCACCCATGTGAAAAACAGCTACAAAAAGCAGATCGCCCAAGATGTTAAATACACAGGCAATGGCAACGGTAATCAGCGGAGTATTAGAATCACCGATGCCTCTGAAAATACTGCCGAGAATATTGTATGCCACAACAAATATCATACCCACAGAGCAGATCAGCATATATACAACCGTGTCATTGTATGCTTCCGCAGGTGCTTGCATCAGCTTGGAAAGTGCAGGAGAAGTAAGCAGCAATACAGCTGTAAGTATGATTGCGACAACACCGAAAAGAAAGATGCCGCTGCCGATAATTTTGCCGGCTTCTTCACGCTGCTTTGCTCCGATTTTTTCACCGACATAAACCGTAATGCCCATTGCAAGACCGGTAATGACGAAAGTTATCGTCTGCATAATTTGACTACCTGTGGAAACGGCGGACTGATATACATCTGCAAACTCACCGCCGAACTTACCAACGATCAGTAAGTCCACCGCACCATACAACGCTTGCAAGAGCAAGGCGAGAAGTACGGGTAAAGAAAACCGGATCAGCGGTGAAAATATCCGTCCTTCTGTAAAGCTTTGTGTTTTTTCCATGGTGATTCTCCTTTGCTTGTGTTTCTTTCATGATATATAAAGTAAACGCCCGGCTATCTCAAAAAGCAAATGCCTTTCAAGCATAACCGGGCGCACCCGACATCTTCCAAATCGACTATGGATCATAACGATCCGAGCATTGCGATGCTCAGTCCTCCGATGACAAATGTTATTAAGTTTCCATAAACTCTCGCAGTAGTGAACAGCGTTTCTGCGTCAACTCTATGAGCAGCTTGTTTTCTTCATCGCTGAATGTTGCCAGAGCTTTTGCTTCGGCTTGCTTCATTGGTACAACGACCTTTTCAGCCATATTTTTGCCGCTCATCGTGAAAAAGACTTTCTTGCTCTTACGATTTCCGGGTGCCGGTACTAAATCAATGACACCTTGTTGCTCTAAACCTTTCAATGCTGTGTTGATTGTCTGGCGGCTGAAAAACCAAGAGTCACATATTTCTGCTTGCGTTACGCCATCTTCTGAATCGTACAGCACATAAAAAATCCAAAGTGCGGCATCGGACAGATTATGCTTGAGCGCATAGTCGTGGTAAATATCATCAAGCTCTTTGTCGCATTGATTCAAGAGAGCTGCATACTCGTTGTATTTGTCCATTTCAACACTCACGGCTATACCTCCGCACATAAAAATAATCCGAAAACGGACATATTATATTATAATCCGAAATCGGATAAATGTCAATAGGTTTCATGAAAAAAGTAACAAAAAGTGCTGTAGGATTACAATAGAAGCGTGACAGTAGATAAAAAAGAGTGGCGGAAAAGGAAAACCTGTGTTACAGTTAAGTTGCGAGCAAAAAAGCAACAGGAGGTATCCGATCCGCCATGAATACTGTAACACAAATAACCCGTCGTCGTCAAGCCCTAATTTTATGGGCACAAAAACATGGAGTAACATCAGCAGCACGCAGATATAATGTAAGCCGACAGCTGATATATCGTTGGATGAAGCGTTATGACGGAACATTAGACTCGCTTAAAGACCGTTCCCACAGACCGCACAGCCACCCTAATCAGCATACTGATAAAGAAATAGACCTGATAATGCGTATGAGAAAGAAAAACAAGCACACAGGTCTTGTTGTATTCTGGGTAAAGCTGAGGCAGCGAGGCTATACCCGTTCAATAACAGGACTTTGGAGAATACTTAATAAGCTTGAATTACAGCCTCTTAAACCACCAAACCCTAAATATATCCCAAAGCCTTATGAGAAAATGACATATCCCGGTCAGCGAGTACAAATCGACGTAAAATTCGTTCCTGAAGCCTGTATAGTAGGTGAAGCTAAAGCTGAAGGACGGAAGTTTTATCAATATACTGCCATAGATGAATACTCACGTTTCCGTTATATCGAAGCCTTTGAGGAACATAGTTCGTACAGTTCCGCTGTGTTCCTTGAACATATGCTCAAGGCGTTTAAATTCCCTGTAGAATGTGTTCAGACCGATAACGGACAGGAATTCACCAAACGGCTTGGAGCTTCCAAGAAGCCTACTGCCACACTGTTTGAGAAGCTTCTCAAACAGTGTGGCATAAAGCACAAACTCATAAAGCCTTTTACTCCTCGTCATAACGGTAAGGTTGAACGTTCTCACCGTAAGGATAATGAATATTTTTATGCAACTCATACGTTTTATTCCTTTGAGGATTTTAAAAAGCAATTAGCTGTTCACAGCAGAAAATACAATATGTTCCCTATGCGTCCACTTAACTGGAAATCTCCTGCCGATTACATCAACGCTTTCCTTTCAAATGGTGAACTTTTTTGAAACTTTTGTCTCGCATCATTGACAAACCTACATTTCATGAAAAAAGTAACAAAAAGTGCCCGCTGGATTTTCTCCCACGAGCGGTAATGATATTAGTAGTCCAAAGGCTTATACTCAGTTACAGTTTTAGAGTGAAAATGACCGTCAAATTCTTATTTTTCGGTCTGCCCGACCTCCTATATTATACCACATCCCACCACCATTTTCAATAGATTAAAGGTCGCAGATCTCAAAAAGAAACCTGCAACCTCAATCGTCTTACATCGTCATATCCACATCTTCGGTTTCGTCCATGTCCTCATCAGCGGACTGTTCCTGTAGCTGCAGGTAGATTTTCATGAGTTCCTCGCCATATTCCTCATCGGCAATCTTCTCAATCATCACGCCGTTGGTGGAAATCAGTTCGAAACCATCGTCATTCTTGATCTGCACATCGCCGTACTGACCATGGGTGCAGATAAATTCCGCAACCGCCTCAATGCTACGGAGCCTCTTGTTGCCGTCGATGGCATATCCCACAAGGTGCGGATAACGCTCTGCAGCAGGCACATTCTCCATACCGATCTTGTGGAAACTGTCCTTGTCCCACACGAGGGACAGCGTTCTGCCGTTGTCCCATTTCATCATCAGATGGCCGTAATCGTCGATGCCTACAACGGTTCCCTTCGTGCCGGGCGGAATGGGGTACGGATCGTCATACATACGGTCAAGCTGTACCCTCATGCCCTTGGGATAGCACTCACGGAGCATCTCAATCTGTGTTTTACTTGGCATTTTATTCATTCACATCATCCTTTCACATAGAAATACCGCCCATATCAAGGCTTTCTTCTTCCTCAATATCGGCGGTGTCTGTCATATCTGTCATCTCAACTTCAATCTGCCAGCTGTCGGAGGAGTTCCAGAAGCTAACATAAATCGTACCGAATGAGTCGGTCTTGATTTCTTTCTGTTCTATTGACTCTCCATACCCATCTGCTGCTTGTCCAGTCCACCAATCCTGAAATTCAGTCATTTCGCTATCTGTAAGCGGTTCTGTAATCTGGCAGGTAAGGACTCCCACAAGCTCTCCGTTTCTGACCTCAACGGAGGGAAATGCGGAGAAGACCTTTTCATTGACTGGAGAATCCTCATTGTAATAAATCATGAGTCCACGATGCTTTTCATCCGGCTCGGAGTATTTCTCAATGGCAGCATTGATTTCATCCTCACAGCCACAAGCACAGCTTGATGGAATAACCTCAAGGTCATCTTCATATGGTGCATCCCAATCCGTTTCATAGATCTGCGGTTCAGCCTGAATCTCAAGGGGACAATAGAGCTTCATTTCCTGTGTGGGTTTTGCAGTTACCGTGAAATCTGCCTGACCTGTAATTCCGAGGTAGTGGTCACGAACCTCTGCAAGATCTTCACGTCTGTCAAGCATTTCTGCCACCGTTCGAATCATCAGCACTCGCAAATCTTCATCGCCGAGCATATCTTCAAAGATGAAGTGCTTCTGACCTGTGTGAGCAAGCTCTGCGATTCGGTCAGCCATAGCTTTCAGTTCTGCATGGAGCTGACGTTCTCCGGCGGTAACATCATTTGCCTCAATGATTGCTCGTGCATTCGGAATGAACTGTGACTTCCGAGCGTAGTCTGAACCCTCGGCCTCCACAAGAATTCCATCGCTGCCGTTGGCATCAAGGAAGAGAATACAGTGTGCTGTGTTGCCCTTCATATACATCAGTTCTCTGTTCTCAATGATTTCGGGGCAGTCATCCAGGGGATGATTTTTCATTTGTTCGAACCTCTTACCGTAGAGGGGAATAACTTTCTCCACTTCAATCTGCATCGGCTCGTAGCTGTAAGCCTTGTGATTGAGCAGTGCATTGAATGTGATTTTCTTCATTGGCATCAACTCACTTTCTTTTTAATAGTATAAGGGAAACAAAAAAGCCGAACCAATCGAGATACTTGATCTCAATCAATTCGGCATAACGAACAAGAAACCGTTCCAAACTTTGTGAAAGTTTTTCGCAATAAAAAAGAGCAGTATTCGGAATTTTTCTTCCAAATCTGCTTTGGGTTCTCTTGAAAATAAAAAAACGCCCGTTCAAATCCTCTTTTGAGGCTGAAAAGGCAAAATGTCATCTACGGTTTTAGTATAAAAAATTTCGACGTCAGAGCATAAAAAAACCACGCATTTGCGTGGTTTTTCGCCCTGTCATCTATTTTGGGCATAAGAAATGGTTGCGGCGGCAGGATTTGAACTTACGACCTTCGGGTTATGAGCTTTGCTGAGTGCATATCGCCCAATGTCACCTAGTGCCATATTCCCCTAAAAATAGCCATTTTCAAGAATCAGCTCACGATCTATAGCCTTTATATTCTGATAATTTTTCATGATATTTGGTGTACTAATTGGTGCACTTACACGAGACTTGATTTATTCATCTGCCTCCATTGCGGAGGCATTTTTAATTTCAAATAGTCTTTAGTGCATACGTTTCATTCTTCTACAACCTTCCAGTCGGAAAGCATACGTTTTTCTGTATCAAATGATACACCAATCTTATATACTTTTCTGTGATCAGCTGCAAATGGAAGTGTATAACTCTTGTCTTCAATCTGATTAAGTGCTTCATCTGCCGTCTTATCACGCTTGAACTCAAACAGGTAGATGAACTTATCCGTTTCAACCTTGCAGTCTATGCGTCCAATAAATGTATGCATCTCACATTCCGCAAACTGACCAAGAAGAGTGAAAATTAGATAGATAACCGTCTGAAAGTAATGTTCAAATGGATCGTCTTTTGTAGTATAGGTGATCCTTGCAAAAATAGCAATAAGCACATTCTTTACGCTTTCAAGTTCTCCACGAACGATATATCGTCTGAGAGTAAATATATCAATTCCAGAACCTGAACCACAATCAGAAATATACTCAGGCACCAATGATTCGAGAAAGCCATATTTGACTTCGTTGTTAGGGAATGCGAGGGTATATTCACGTCCGGAAGGATCATATTCAACAATAGTCAAATAACCGGTCTGATACAGGAGCGGTATAGGATCGGGGTTATCAGCACTATAATCCTTCAGCATATTTGCACTTGCATACAGTGTTTTGTCCGCAAACTTCCGAATATCAAAGTCCATGGCACGGAGCTTCTTTACGAGGAAGGTCGGTGTTCCTGTTTCAAACCAATATGCTCCGAACTCTTTTGCAAAGAAGGCTTTCAGCAGGCTGTATGGATTATATACTCCTTGCCCGTCCTGATGAAAAAGATATCCGTCATATTGCATTTTGAGCCTTTTCAGACACAGTTCTTCATCAATTTTTTGTTTTTCAGCCAACTTCTTTATCTCAGGCATAAAGTTGTTTCTCAGTTCTTCTTCTGTAATTCCGCAAATTGCGGCATAATCTTCATTTGTTGAAATATCAAACAACTGATTCAGATCACTGAAAATACTTATCTTATGGAACTTTGTAACTCCTGTAATGAACACAAATCGTATATGAGCATCGCAGCTTTTAAGATTGCCAAAAAAACCTTTGAACAGAGATTTATTGCGTTCCTGCAATTCCGGATTATCGATTAAATCAAGTAACGGCTTATCATATTCATCGACAAGAACAACACAGCGACGTCCAGTCTGTTTGTGAGCGTTTATCAGTAAATTGGCAAAACGTCCTTCTAAAGACAGTTCAACTGATTCGCAGTGATACTGTTTCTCCCACTGTATAAGGTATTCAGACAATACATCTTCCATTGCATTTTCTTTTGTGTAGTCTTTACCGTTTAAATCAAAATAGAAGACTGGATATGGAACCCACGCTTCCGGATTATCTTTTTCAAGCTGTTCAATAGCAAGTCCCCTGAACAGTTCCTTTTTACCTTCCCAGTATGCCTTGAGCGTTGACAGTAAAAGACTTTTGCCAAATCGTCTCGGTCTGCTCAGGAAGAAAGGGATGCTTGATTTAACGAGTTTATATACATATTCTGTTTTATCAACATAAACATATTGGAGTTCTCTTAGTTTTTCAAAATCCTGAATACCTACAGGTAAGTTTCTATTTTGATTATTAGCAGCATTCATCGCATTCATCTCCTTCATAACCGATTTTTATCGCTCAATACAACGTTTGGTATAATCTAAATAAAGTATATCATAAAATGTCATCAAACAACAGCTTCAATCAACGTCTTGTCCTTGTACTTCACAGTCTTTATCCCAGTTTCCTTATTCTTATTAAAGCTGAATGTCAGCATATATCCAGTTTTCAGTTTATATGAATCAAGATAATCTGAAAGCTGCTTTTCACCGTCTTCATTATACTTCTGCCCATGCCATATCTTTAATTCTACGATATATCGCTTGCCGAGGTAATCTATAACAACATCCATACGCCGATTATCTCGTGTACGAGCCTCGATATAATAGTTTCCCACTCCATTGATTATAGGACGAAGGTATACAAGAAAACATTTTCTGCCGTCCTCTTCAATGAACTTATCAGGCTTATTACCATATATCTCATGGAAATGCTCAATAAATTTACTGATTATAAGCTCAACATTGAGTATTCCATCTTTTACAAACTCCGGCTTGTCAAATACTCCTGCCTTAGATATAGGAGTAGCTCTCATTTCTTCCGAAGTCAGCATATCATTATATAGCCTTGTCTCAAATATCCTATTAGCTACTACAACAGCACCATCTTCAACCTTTACAAATCCAAACATCAAAAGCAGCTTAGTCTGTTCATGATCTGGGTTAAATGAGAATCGGTCCCCTTTAGTTAGTATCTGATAAAGGCTTTTTTTTATTTCAGGATATTCTTCAAGTCTGTTGATAAGAGAATCAAATAGAGGCGTATTCGTGGCAAGTATCTGATTTACTGCCTTTATAATTCCCTCCCCTGTCCATTCATGAATATCTTCGTCAATCAGTTTGCAGATATTTGATACAAGCACCGGATAACCTGAAGTGTAGTCATATATAAGCTGTGAGATATCATCTATATCCATACCTGTATTATGATCTTTTTCATAATCAGTAAGCATACCTGATATGCCATCGGTGGTAAGGCTCATATCAACATTGAAATCTACCGCAATATTCCATGGACTATTATGTTTATGATTGGAGTCATCACGTATTTTCAGCTTTAAATTTCGAATATCATATACTCCTGCAAGTATTACAGCCTTGAATGTTGGTGAATCAAATCTGTCAAGATAATAACCTCGAAGCTGTGCAAGAAAATCAAGAAATACCTGGTTATTTGAAGCCTGATCAACCTCGTCTATCATAAGAACAACAGGCTTTTCTGCCGAACCGCAAAACTCGCTCAAATTCACAAAAAGATCAACAAGATCAAGATTATCTATTATAATTTCTTCAAGCTTATTTATGGCAGAAAGAAGCTGTTCTGAACATTTATTTCTTTTAAGTGAAGCAATGAATGCCTTAATAAAAGCAACAGAGAAAGAATACTCGTCCTTAAATTTCGCTGTACTCATCTGGCGCTGAAAATCCATTGATACAACATAATATGAATCAGCAAGATAGTTATTCAGAGCTTTAAGAGTAGTTGTTTTTCCGTACTGACGTCCTCGATTGATAACGAAATAGTCTCCCCTGTCAATCATCTCTTTGATTTTTTCAAGTCGCTCTGTTATATCAACCATATAATGCTGATCAGGCACACATGAACCGGTTATATTAAAACGTTTATTCATCCATAGTCACTTCCTTATTACTAATGATATATATTTAAGCTTAAATAAAGTATATCATAATATTGCAAAAAATGCAAGTAGTAAGAACAATTAGTTTACGCATAATATAGGATATTGAAAAATTAAATTAATGCATATTTTAGCATATTGAATTTTCAGTAATATGCATATTTTTCTAATTTTGTCCTATTATTACAGCAATCAACGCATTTTCAAAATCACGATTTTGCTGTTCGGTACGTTTTGGCATACCCTTGGTACGTCCTCCGCTTCTGCGTATTTTGGCAGATATTGCACGAAATTCGAGAAGTCCTTGTATATTGTCCTCGGTATATCTTTTCCCGTCCTGATTTAATACAATAGCCTTTTTACTGAGGCACATCGCTGCTAATCCGTAATCCTGCGTTATGGCTACATCTCCCTCGCTTATAAGATTAACAAGCCGAAAATCATTTCATATTTCATATAATTTTGGATTTTATATAATGTCTCCTCAAAAAACAAATATTCACCGAAATATCGACAAAACAGGAAAAATATGATATAATATAAGTGCAAGGAAAAAAGAGAAGAAACAGAAAAAAGCTTGCACTTCGGAGGATGTTATGTACAGATTTGAGGAAA
>JAZUNN010000028.1:0-20312 GCA_045604155.1 Acutalibacteraceae bacterium | reverse complement strand
TATATAATTATTCCAGTTATTCTTCAATCGGTCAGCATCAATGTGCATTGCTGTAGCACTACTAATAGTAGGTGCATTATGTAGGAAAAAACTAAACAATGAAATTAGTTTTTCATCTTTACACTCAAATGGAGTTATTCTATTATTTCGTATGTCTTTTATCTTCATTTCTTTTTTCAGAGGATTTTCTTTCTTCGATTTTTGACTTCATTTTTTCTACTCGATGTGGAAGCGAATATAGATAATCAATGATTGTTGCAACATATCCGATTACTTGTTCTACATCGTATGTATATACAGAGATTTTATCAGCGTGAGCTGCATCATTTCCAAGTTGCCTGATAATCCAACAAGCATCTTCTATCATTGGAGGAAAAATCTTTTTCTCAATTAAATCATTAATTTTCTTTTCAAGATCTCGGCCTTCTGCACCTTTATCTTTGCAGATCATTTCAAGAACTCTACGTAAAGATAACAGACAAATTGAATAATCGATACCTTTTGTCTTTACGGCAGACTCGAATGCAGAATAAATGTCTTTTGGCACACCATCTCGGGAAACGGCGATTGTTGGATATTCTGTTTTAATCTCTGGTCTGGACTCCTGAGCATCAAAACAATATTCGCTAATTAATACAGGTTTATGACACACCGGACATTCAAAAACGTGCCAGTATTCGTGCTCAATTTGCACCGCATATATTACATCTCCAAGAGCGTTTCTTTCAACTTCATCATACGTCCAATATGTGTTTCCTACATAATTCATTAATCCTGTATTTCCACAATGGAAGCAAGTATGAACTTGATCTTTTAGATTTCCCATATTTTTTCTCCAATCATCTTCTATTCTTTAACTATAAAATACCTTCTGTTACATTTAGGACATCTTACAGTAATGTGATACTGTTTGTTGATTATATCTTGATCAATTACATTTTTCTTCACTTCATCCCAACGCCCAAACCAACTTTCACCCGATTGGAGAAAGAAAGTTTTCCACTCAAATTGCATACCACAATCACACTGATGATTTTCACAAAAATTTTTCATGTATACTCCTATAAACGATAATTTAGTGGCTTAAATGTCGATGCTTGACACGTCGATTTCGCCGGACATGAGTTTTGGGAGAAGTGCATCTCTCATTGCAGCAAGTTTGAAGTTCTCTCTATCTGCATTGAGCATAGCATCAAACAAAGGCGCGACCAATGCATCAAACTCTTTTAGTGTTGTTTCATCCGCTTTAGTTGCTGGAAACGCCTTCAAAATATCGGTCTTGAGATTGGAAAACACGCTGCCGTTTCCTAAAGCTACCAACTCTTTTCTAATATGCTTGAAGAACAGGTAGAGATAATACTTTGACAGCTCTGACTTTGGGAAGTACAGCCAACCATCGTGAATGCAAGTATCGACATCAAGTATTTTGGGAATACCCGGAGTTGCACTGTTAGACAAAACCAGCTCACCAGCATGGAGGAAAACAGTCTTCCTTAACCCCTCTTCCTTGATATGCTCCTTGATCTCAAGTACAAAGGGACTGCTCAGGGAGGTTACATCCGAGATTTTGAGCCATCGAAGCCCTGAAGCCGATAAAAAGTCCTGAATTGGACGAGGCGATCCTCCGCGTTTGATTTCAACAAATGATCCCAAAGGAGCATTTATCCACTCGGAGGGCTGCACTCCGTCCCACGGATCATGATTAACAAACCACGACTCAAACAAAGCGGCCGCTTGCTGCTGTAAATTATCGTTTATAAGCGCATTCGTAGCAATTTTCTCATCCAACACAGAAAGCACTTCCGCAATTTTTTTTTGCGTAACCTTATCTGGAACGGTCAGGGAAATTTTCGAAAACTGTGTTTTATTAAGTATTGAAAGGGTTGTAGATTGTCCTTCGTAGTTTTTGAAGAACGGCCAAAGACTCCTCATGAGGTAATAGACAAAATCGGGGTCATTATTGCTATTAACAATAATGGAATTTATCTGCTGATTTGATACGCATTTCTGCGTTGTCATTCCTGTATACCCGATATTGCCAATACACGAAACGCAGACAGCATTTGGAGGTAGCGCTGATCCTTTGACCTTTTGCAGTCCTGCATCTGTTATTCTTCTCTCTGTATTGGTAATGTGCTTCAGCCCTTGGATATCCTTTGGTGTAACAAAATGTATAGCACCATCCCAAAACCCTGCAATCTTGGTTGATGGTGTTTTTCCGGTAACCACATCACCTAAATCAGCAATTGTACAGTGCTTCCATTCAGATGTCATATCCTATTGCCCCCAGTTTTTCTCTAATTTCCGTTTCAAGCTCGTGAGATTTCGCAAAGAGTTCTGACAACTCAGAAGTCAAACGACTCATCTTATCTTCAAATACTTCGCCGTCATATTTTTGTTCTTCAATTCCTACATAACGACCGGGAGTGAGGATATAATCCTGTTTGGCAATTTCCTCAGTATCTACTACTGCACAGAAGCCTTTTACATTTTCAAGAGTATCATCTACATATGCATTATAGGTATCGGCAATTTTTGCGATATCCTCATCTGTCAACTCACGCAACTTGCGAGAAACCATTGTGCCCAACTGACGGGCATCAATAAATAAGGTTTTGCCCTTTTGCTTCTTATTCTTTGCAAGGAACCAAAGGGAAACGGGAATCTGTGTTGTGTAGAAAAGTTGGGAAGGCATTGCAATAATGCACTCCACCAAATCAGCATTGATGACATTTTTACGGATTTCACCTTCACCACCGGACTGAGAGGAAAGTGAACCGTTTGCAAGCACCATGCCGATTTTACCGTTAGGCGCAAGATGATGAATCATATGCTGAAGCCAAGCAAAGTTTGCGTTACCTGCAGGGGGCAAGCCATACTGCCAACGAACATCGTCAGCAAGTTTATCTGCACCCCAATCCGAAAGATTAAAAGGCGGGTTTGCCATAATGAAATCAGCACGAAGTGTCGGATGACAGTCATTGAAGAATGTATCAGCGTTGAATTTACCGAGATCGGCATCAATACCACGAATGGCAAGGTTCATTTGTGCCATTTTCCACGTGGTAGGATTAGAGTCCTGACCATACACGGAAATATCATTGATATTACCACGATGGTTCTCAACGAATTTTGCCGACTGTACAAACATACCACCGGAACCGCAACAAGGGTCATACACACGACCATTATAGGGTTGTAAAACTTCGACAAGTGTTTTTACAACACATTCAGGCGTAAAGAATTCGCCTGCCAGCTTGCCTTCGTTTTCTGCAAACTTTCTAAGGCAGTACTGATAAGTGTTGCCGAGAATATCTTTTTCGCTTCCGTCATCGATCATCTGAATGTTAGTGAACAGGTCAACAACATCACCCAATCTACGCTTATCGAGTTCTGGACGAGCGAAGTTTTTGGGAAGAATGTCTTTCAGACGTTTATTCTCTTTTTCAATGGAACGCATCGCTTCATCGATAACGGTACCAATTTCAGGGGTGTGTGCTTTAGATGCGATAACACTCCAACGAGCATTTGCAGGAACAAAAAAGATACCTTCAGAGGTGTACTCGTCTACATCTTCCTCGAATCCGTCACCTTCTGCAACAAGAGCCTGATACTTTTCATCAAAGCGGTCGGAAATGTATTTTAAGAAAATAAGTCCGAGGACAACGTTCTTATATTCAGATGCATCCATATTGCCCCGCAACACGCAAGCTGCATCCCATATTTGTTTTTCAAAGCCGTTATTGGCAGTATTGTTTATAGCCATTTTTATTGCTCCTTTTGTTATTTTCTCTCAAGCATCTACAAATTTCGCACCGATGGCGCCAATGAATATGGGCTTGAGGAAAAGATATATGCGAGATAATTATTTGTTTATTCTTATACGTTAGCTATGGAGCAGTATCTCCATAATGTCCATCACTTTATTGTAAACCCTCAGCTTCTTTGCGTAATTGGAAAGAGCGATGAGGTTTTTGTTTGGATCGTTTGCATAGGCGTTTACGGCCTTGCTGAACATTTCATTATCCACCTTGCCACGATGCTTGAACATATCGCAGATGGTACGCTCACGGTCGTAAATGGCAAAGGTGACACCATTTTCGGTGATCATAGTCTTGCCGAGCTCGTAAATATCGTCTTTAACGTAATAGACCTTTATCGGCACGGAGGTATTAAGCCTGCGTGATGCACTTCTCGGCACGGTAACAGACCAAACCCTCGGCATAAAATCGCTGTAGCCATAGCGGAACAGTGCCGATTCCATACTGATAATCGCTTCGGGATTGGTGGGAGCGATTACCTGCTCATCAGAGAGGATCAGCTCGTCTGCAAGCTGATAATAGCCTTGACGGACACGCTGAAGGTAGCCGTCGGAGCACAGCTTATATATCTTTTCTTTTGGCACACCGGCGGAAGTGAGAGCAGACAGCTTCGCAATACCGCCGTTGGCACTAATTACATTCTTTATAATATCTTTATGTTCCAATGTCCTACCTCCAATAAACGATAACACATTGTGTTTAATGTTTTCTTTTGTATTATACCACGACAACGAAAATAAAGCAATAAAAAATCGAAACAAAAATTCATTTGTGTTATCATTTTTTGAAATCGAATAGTATTTACGACGCTTATCGAAAGATAGGCGTCTTTTTTTATGCTTTTTTGCAAAGTGGCTTAGTAAATCGTCTCGCTCAGTGGGAATAAGTGAAGGGATTTTTTCGGAATAGGGTGAACGATCCGCTTTTCTCTGTGCGAATTAGTGAGAGATAAATTTTTTGCTAAAGGGGTTGAATTTCAGCTATCCCCAGTGGGTACAAGTGAGGGAATAAAAATATCTTTTCAAAACACCCGATAATTTGCGGTTGCTCTGTGGGAACAAGTGAAAGGAAATTTTGCAAATAGACTTAAAAAACACCCTTTCCCATTGCAAATAAGTGAAGGGCAAAAAATATTTTTTAGAAATCCCGACAAACGGGTGTCCAAAACGATGCCCTTTGTCCAAATGAGTGAAGGGGTGAAAATTTTCCTTCGAGGTGGGTGTGCAAAAGAGGTCTCAAAAATCCTAATTAGTGAGGGGGTGCAAATCGGAGGTGGAATTCCAAATAAATGAAAGGAGGTGGTTATCAAAACCAAAAAGCAGTCGGAGGTCTTAAATATATAAATAAATATATAACTTACTCTCCGAAAAAGAATGAATTTTTAATCTATAGAAAGGAGTGAGCAAATGGCGAACAACAAGGTCTACAGCCGAGCAGAGATGCAGGAAGCAGGGATAGTCACTTGCGACTATGCTTTTATGGACAAGCCCGGTGAATATATCGGAACGCTCGAAATGAAAGCGGAAGCAAGGTACGGAATGCTTCGTCTTTTTCTTCGGTTGGTAGACGGAAGAAAAATCATAACGCCGGTGTTCTGGTGGCAGGGGTATTTAGGCTTCTATGAAATGGACAACGGCACAAGGCTGAGACTTGTCTACGGACAAAGCAGCAAAGGCAGTACCTATTTAAAACAAATCGAAAAACTTTAGGAGGAAACAAAAATGTTTGAGTACAAAATTATCAAGAAAATCGGAGTTGCGGGAGAAAATCGCAACGACACAAAGGAAATCAATATCATCAAGTGGAGCGACAACGCACCGTGTATTGACGTGCGGCGTTGGAGAAACGGCAAGCCGCTGAAAGGAATTGCTTTTTACCCCGATGAGATTGACGAGCTAATCAAATTACTGAAAAAAGCGAAAAAGGAGGTCATATAAATGGCAAGAAAATCAGACTTTACCCTGCCACCTATCCCCATTGATGCAATCTTTTCAACGCAGGCGGAAAGAGACGATGCACGCTTAGAGCGAGTACACAATATCCCCCTTGAGGAGCTACACCCCTTCAAGGATCATCCGTTTAAAATTCAATCGGGTGAAGAAATGGATCGAATGATAGAAAGCATACGCAAGGTCGGGGCGATAACCCCCGCCCTTGCACGACCGCTTGAGGATGGCGGGTTTGAGCTGATATCGGGACACCGCAGATTTGCGGCGTGTCAAGTGCTCGGACTCAAAACAATGCCCGTAATCGTTCGGAAAATGACAGATGATGAGGCGGTGATTGCAATGGTAGATGCAAATTTGCAAAGAGAAACCATACTCCCCAGCGAAAAGGCGTTCGCTTATCGGATGAAGTTGGAAGCAATAAAGCATCAAGGTAGGAGTATTTCCCGACAACTTGTCGGAAAGGAAAGTGCTGACACTCTTTCAAATGATGAAAGTGGTAGACAAGTTCAAAGGTATATCCGATTAACATACCTTATACCCGAACTACTCACCAAGGTGGACGAAGGCAAAATTGCTTTCAGTCCGGCGGTGGAAATCTCATTCTTGACAGAGGATGAACAGCGAATCCTGCTTGATGCTATTGAGCTAAATGACTGCACCCCTTCTCACGCACAGAGCATACGGCTGAAAAAGCTATCTCAGGACTGCGTACTGACCAAAGACCAAATATACGAAATAATGTCGGAGGAAAAGCCGAACCAACAGGAGCATTTGCGGTTTAGGCGAGAGGATTTTAACGGATATTTCCCGAAGTCCTACACCGAACAGCAGATAAAGAAGGATATCCTGAAAGGTTTAGAGCTTTTGCACCGACACCGACAGCGAAATCGTGATGCGAGATAAAAATCGCACATTTGTAAAGGAGGAGCACTATGATTACAATTATTAAGGATAAAAATCCCAACCATATTTTCGCCGCCTTGAAGCTTTGCGAACAGCTTTATCACGACGGCAAAATTTCGTTATATATGTTTCGGAATATGGTAAATCAGCACGCTGATGTGGTGGATGCTTCTAAGTTTAATTTCACCATTCAGCAGGAAGGAGAAAAAGCCGGATGATGTATCGATACAATGAATTTGACGAACGAAGGGTGGTGATTTATGCCCGTGTTTCCACCGAGCACGAAGCGCAGATATCCGCACTCAGTAATTAACTGGAATGGTATCAGCAATACCTCGACCACCACCCTGAATGGAACCTGATTGACCGCTATATTGACGAGGGTATCACGGGAACCTCGGCAGAGAAACGACCGGGCTTTACGCAGATGATCGAGGATGCCAAGGCGCACAAGTTTGACCTTATCATCACCCGTGAGGTGTCCCGATTTGCACGAAATACCGAGGAAACCCTGCACTTTACAAAGATGCTTCGCCGTATTGGTGTGGAGGTATTCTTTATCAACGATAATATTAAAACCTTTGACGGCGACGGCGAATTACGCCTGACCATTATGGCGAGTCTTGCACAGGACGAAAGCCGTAAGACCTCCATCCGAGTGAAAAGCGGACAGCAGATCTCAATGGAAAAGGGTGTGTTCTACGGCAACGGCAATATACTTGGCTACGACCGAGTGGAGAAAATCGTGGAGGGCAACAAAAAGCAGGTGGATTTTTTGATCAATCCCGTACAAGCCGAAACGGTGCGGAGGATATTTGATATGTACCTTGAGGGACACGGATTGATGGCGATAAAAAATGAAATGGAGCGAATGGGGCGCAAGACTGCTACGGGACTTTCTAACTGGCATTGCACGGGCATCTCTCAAACGCTCAAAAACTCCTTTTACTGCGGTATCATTACCTACCACAAGGAATACACTCCCGACTTTTTGGTGCAGAAAAAGGTGAAAAACTACGGTGAAATGGCATTGACACAAGTGCAAGGGCAGACACGAGCCGATTATAACCGTTGAAGAATACGAAAGGGTGCAAAAAATTATGAAAAGCAAAACGGGAAAACTGAAAAATCCAACCACAGGAAGAAAGCTGACGGGTGTAACACCGCCTAAGACCGTATGGGGCAGACTGATGATCTGCTCCTGCGGCAGACGGTTTAACCGTCGCAAATGGCGAACCAACGCTAACGGCGAAAAGTTCTTCGGCTACCAATGCTACGGCACAACGCAGACTGGTACTATCAAAAGCCGATTAAAGCGTGGACTTCCCATAGACGGCATCTGTCAGTCACCGATGATTGCCGAGTGGAAGCTACAGATGAAGGCAAACTATATCTTCCGTCATTTCCTTACCAACAAACAAAAGGTATTAGAAATTGCAAACTCCTTGCTTGAGGAGCATATCGGCGACACCGAGGTGCAAGTACAAGATAACTCAAAACTCATCGAACAAAAACAAAGAGAGCTTGACAGAGCCAACACCAAGCGCAGAAATCTTGTGGATTTGCTCAGCAATTGTGATATTTCCCGTGAGGACTACCAGGAAGCACGTGCTGAGGTGGACAGGCAGATTGACAAACTCAAGGCAGAAATTGAAGAACTGACACCGGTGGTTGAGCCGGCCGATGAAGATGAGATCGACTACGAAAGCAAAATCACCGTTCTCCGCTATGCCTTGGAGCAATACACCAATTTCGATAACGACGGCGATATCCCCGAAAGCGTTATCGAAGCCTTTGTTGAGAAAATAGAGGTTTCAAAGGACTGCTTCAAGTGGTATCTTCGTGGTGACTTCGGCGGCGACTCTCCCATTCCTATGAATGTGGAAGGCAACCGCAAGAAAGGGGCGACAATTTCGCCCCAGTACATAATTCCCCCCGCAAACTTTGGCGACTCAGGCTGCTATCAAGGAAAGCAAATAAGAGATTGCGCTGCATAGCATAAATTAAATAAGCGATCCCCCTGTCGATTTCTCGACAGGGGGATTTTTGCGTATATCTGAATACATGTATTGAAAATATTCCGGACAGGCTGTTGACAACATAACAGTCGTTATGTTATAATTTCATGCAGGTGATATGGATGCACAATGAAATCGACGTTAAGATACGGCTTATAGATTCTGCACGGGCGGAGTTTTTAGAAAAAGGCTATGAAAAAGCGTCACTGAGAGCAATTTGCAAAAACGCCAACGTTACTACCGGTGCACTCTATTTTTTCTTTCGGAACAAAGCTGACCTGTTCGACAGTATTGTATCAGAAACGGCACAGCGTATGATGGAGCTTGTGGAACGACAGACTGTGGCGGAAATCGGCGGCAGCAGCGACAGTGCCGCTTATCAGCGTGAGCTCAACGAATATCTCTGCCGCAACAAGGACGAGGTGCGGATACTGCTCGACTGTTCAGACGGAACAAAATATGAGCATTTTGGCGATGAATACGGCAGAGCTGTTGGAAAGGGCTTTTTTGCTTTTTATGATAATTTCGGCGGAACTCCTGAGTACCGTGATATCATGAAGCTAATTGTGCGCATGCGTGTGCATGGGTATATTGAAATGCTGAAAGGAGACTATGACATGGATAAAATGATGAAGTTTTCTGCGCTTATGGAGATATACGGCGACAGCGGCTTTGAGGGCATGATGAAAAAATTCAAGAATATAACCGAGGGTGCGGAGTAATCCGCACCCTTTTTACATAACAAAAACAAAAAATCGTTATCAGGGAGGAATATAAAATGTTATTCAACGAATTCGGTTCAAAGGAAAACCAACCCGTTCTTCTGCTTCACGGAATGATGCAGGACTGGCGCAGCGAGTATGAGCTTCTCAAACCGCTTGAGGAGCATTACAGGCTTATCATCCCTGCGCAGGACGGATTCTATGACGGCAGCGTCGACTTCACAACATTCGCCGACCAGGCAAGACAGATCGAGGAGTACATCACCGAAAATTACAACGGAAAAATCCATGGTGCATACGGCGCATCACAGGGCGGTCTTATGCTTACCGAACTGCTTACCCGAAACAAAATCGATATGGGCACGGTGATAATGGACGGATGCTATGTCGCACATCAGGGTAAGCTTTCGGGCAAGGTAACTGCATGGATGTTCAAAAAGCTCAAGAATACAGGCAAGCTGCCTTCGCTTATTATGGTTATGATGAAGCTTATGGGACTGAAAAAAGAGGATCTTGCCATGATGGATAACCTCTATATGAATGCAAGTGATGTGACCGTTGATCGTAACTTTGCACAGAACTACACTTACCGTATCCGTCCTGAACTCGCCCGAAACAAGTCGAAGGTGTATCTCTGGTGTGGCAGCAAGGAGCCTTATGCGATTAAGTCGCACAAGGAACTGAAGAAATATCTTCAAAGCTATGAAGAGGAGATCATGCCAGGCTTCGGACACGGAGAGTTTTTGATGAAGCACCGTGATGAGATATGTGCAAAGATATCTGAAACTTGGAAATGACGTGCCATACTCAATTTCCCACGCACCAGAATCCGCACATTCGCACCTGCTTTTTTCTTTTGGTACAATCCAAAGATGCGGCAGGTGCATTTTTATGCTGCGATTTATTGAACAGTTCTATTACGGAAATACCCCGCCGCAGGAACGCAGTACAAAGATGAACAAATCGGTTCAGAAACAACTTGAGATCATGATGAAGTGCGAGGATTGTGATAATCCTTTCGTGAAAGTCGTTCTCCTTTTGTTGCTTAGCTTAACGTAATACAGCGATCCCCCTGTCGAGTAATCGACAGGGGGATTTTTGCGTGTGGTTGTGAACACAATGAGAGTTGCTAAATCAGACGATAAATGATATATTGTAACAGTAAAGAGTACAGCAACAAAAGGAACAGTATTAAGAGGTAAAATATGTTAGAAAAACTTGAACTTATCGGAAGTTATAATTTGATAGGAGCAAAGATAACCGATTGCCGCAATTACAGCGAAGGCAGACCGCACGCTGAATTGTGGCTTACAGACAACGAATACACCCGCACAGGAGTGCGGAAACTGGGGTTGAATTTTTATAATGCGACGGCATCTCCGGAAATTAAATGCGACGAAATAATATCATCGGTAATATGTGGAATTGAGTTTGAACCGACCGGTACCGGACTGACTGTTTCACTGGAATTCGAGGATCACAGGGAGATAAAGATTACTGTAACCTTTAATGCTGTCCAATGTACCGAGTATGAATATGAGGGAATGTCTTATACGAATGTATACGAGGATAGCACGCAAAGAAGCAAGCCACTTGAGTATATATTCGATGAGCAGTATGAAGCGGAAACCTTAGAGCATAATGTGGGCTGCGGTTACATAGTGAGAAGAACTGAATATGCCGATATCAAAAAGGAAAATGGAAGGATAGCTTCCTGGCTATACGGATATAAAGCTGTGCTGATAAAGGATAATGAAGAGATTTTTTCTTATCAGGCTTGCGGAGATACGACTCCCAAATGTATAGCGGCTGTTATCCGTCACAGCAATGGAAAGGAGTATTTTCTGTTCAAGGAGGATTTGTACGGACTAAGTGTTTTGGATATCGAGAATCAAAAGACTTATCACTATATCCCGGCAGGGTATCAGCATGACAGAAGCTATCCTTGTGGTGAGTCATTTATTATTACCGATATACATCACGACACAGCAACCGACCTGATTGCTTTTGGCGGCTGCTTCTGGGCAGGACCCGGTGATGTAATGGTTGGAGATTTTTCGGATCCTTTAAACTACAATCCCCGCTATGTCAACATTCATTACATTATCGATCCAGAATATGAAGAGATTGATAACATAGATTTTGTAAAATGGGAGAAAGAGGAGTTGGCCTGCACCGGTGATGGAAAGCCATTCTCGATTTCTGTTGATACGATTCGCAACGCAATAAAGACAGGAAAATATATGCACTGAATATCATAATGTTGTAAATATAATAAATACTCCGCACATTCGCACCTGCTTCTTTCTTTTGGTACAATCCAAAGATGCGGCAGGTGCATTTTTTATGCCGTGATTTATTGAACAGTTCTATTACGGAAATACCCCGCCGCAGGAACGCAGTACAAGGATGAACAAATCGGTGCAGAAACAACTGGAAATTATGATGAAGTGCGAGGATTTGCTGACCGAAGCACTCACCGACGAGAAAAAGCAATGGTTTCTCGACTATGCTGACGCATGGCATGAGTGGGGCAGCGAATCCAACCTCGACAGCTTTATCATGGGTTTCCGCCTCGGTGCAGGCTTTGCCTATGACACATTCGTCAGCACAGATGCACCGTTCACAGACTTTTTTGGATGGGGATGGCTATAGCAAAGAAGATAAGATTAACACTCAAGGACCACGAATACAGAATCGTTATCAATGCAATAAACGGTATGCACAACAGGATTATGCAAGAGAGGCGCATAGCTTAGCTTAAGTACAAAAATCCCCACCGAATACCGGTGGGGATTTTTGTATCTGTTGCAAACATATTTGCAATGCATTAGAATATGAAGGACGATACAGAATTGGCAGAACCGAGGAATTACTGTTTCTCCTGCGAATATTATTCTGAAACGCAATCCTTTCACTGTTCGGGATTGTGTTTTGAGTATGTACTCAGAAGGAGCGACGGAACTATTTTTCAGATTTTTTAAAAATATTTCAAATTACTTGTAAGGTTTTCCTCTGTTTGTCGTTTTATAGGGTGAAAGGATCCTTAACTGCCTGAAAGGAGGCTCACAATGGACGATTCCAAGATTATAGAACTCTACCTGAGCAAAGATTCCGAAGCAATCTCTGCATCCATGGATAAATACGGCTCATACTGTTTTGCTGTCGCCAACGGTATACTGGGTGACGCAGAGGATTCCGAAGAGTGCGTAAACGATACATGGCTGAGAGCATGGAATGCCATACCGCCCACCATACCGACCGTACTTAAAATGTTTTTTGCAAAGATCACCCGTCACTTGTCCTTTGACAGATACAAGGCGAGACGGTCACTCAAGCGTGGCGGCGGTAATATTATGCTTGTGCTTGAAGAGCTGGCTGAATGCATTGCGGATGAATCGGATGTGGAAGGTCAGGTGGATGTAAAAGAACTTGGCGAGGTTATCAATCAGTTTACTGCATCCCTGCCCGAGAGAGATCGGAATCTGTTTGTCAGAAGATATTTCTTTTCAGAGCCGATCAAAGTGATTGCAAAACGTTACGAAATAAGCGAAAACCTTGTAAACGTAACGCTCAGTCGAGTGCGCAATCGTTTGCGAAGCCACCTTTCAAAGGGGGGTTATTTCCATGAATAGAAACGATTTGTATAGAGCCATGGAATATATTGATGATAAAATCATAGAGAACAGTGAGGTCAGAAAGACAATGAAATATCAGAGGAAATTTACAAAAAGAACTCTTATGCTTGTGGCGGTGCTGTGCCTGCTTACAGCATTTGCAACCGCAGCATTTGCAACAAACTTTTTCGGCTTGAGAAATGCTCTTGTCAACAGCAATGATCCCGAAATCAAAAGTATGATAAGCCTTTCAGGCTATACCGACAGCAATGAATACAAGGCTGCAGCCGAGTGGAACGCATTTACGGAAAGCTATGACCCTGACGGCGCAATCATCAATCAGACCGATGCTGAAGATATTGAAAATCTTGGTCTTTTGGATAAGTATATAAATTATAATGCTTACACAAAGGAAATGGCTGACAAGCTTGATGAGATCACCGCAAAATACGGATTATCTCTTCACGACGGCTTTAAAGAAATGTCCTTTGAAGAAGGAAATACGACTATAGGAGATTTTGTTATCACCGACTACGACCATGAAGAGTTTACTGATGATGCATACAGCAGCATACTGGGCGGATATATATACGATGACGGTACCTTCAGATATGACGGTATATTCAATGCAACAGCCGGTCGTCTGTCAGTGGATTATCAGTTCAGCCGCTCCGCAAAGGGCGTCTTGGATACCATTTTCCTCAACATCGGAGATATCGAGGACTATCAGGAGCAGGTAATCGTGACCGATTCAGGGGTTGAGCTCACAGCAGCCATATCGGAATATAAATCGGTGATTATTGCAGAATTTGATTCATGCTTTGTCACCATCAACGTCATGGGCGGCACTGATATCGGAATAACATTTGACGACCTTAAGGATCTTGCAAACACCTTCGATTTTTATGTGATTGAAAACGTAAAGGTCAAGCCTGCAGAGGATAACAAGGAGAATTCAGATAACAAGCCTGAGCAGGATGATAATGAGATTACAGATGCCGAGATAGAATTTGAAAAGAGTTATATTGAGGTCAGCCGTGAAGGTGTCGTGGAAAAGATTCCCGTGGAGACCCTCCGTGTAGTCAACTTCGATACCACCATCGCCACAGCTCCCGAATACTTCTCCTACAGCGTTTTCGAGAACATTGACACCTTCACCTACGACGCATGGGAAGACGGCACGAGTGTATATTATGAAATATATGCCGACAATACCCACACTCCCGAACAGCTTGCCGACCTTCTGAAGAAGGACTATACAGACAGCTACAAGAGCGTTATGACCGAGAGCACCCGTGTGGGCAGCTACGACGCTGTCGCCGTATATTGTGACGGAAACAACATCGCACCCGACTACAATACGCACTACTTCATTATCCAGACCAATTCCGGATGCATAGTCATCGAGGCTCATTTCACCAATGAGATGTACGAAGGACTCTACAAGATCATGCTTGCACTTTTTGATACCTTGAAAGTGTACTGAGAAAGAATATCTTAGCTTAAATGCAATAACCCACCTCGGATTTCTCCGAGGTGGGTTTGCTTTTGCGGTTATACCGACGGCGAGAAAATGACAGAGTTTACACAAGCTGCAGTAAGAAAGATCAGATGCTTTATTATAGCCTCCTCATTGCAAAAAAGAGAATATCTGTGGTATACTGAATAAAATAAACACACAACAGGGAGGACAAATAATGAAACGCCGATTGCTTCTCATTTTTACAGCCATTGCGGTTATTGCAGCTCTCTGCCTTGGGACAGGGTGTGCAAAGGGCGGCGATACTGCCGTTGATACTGACGGCGTTATAGAAGCACCTTGCTTCAGCCACGAAACAGGCGCCTATGAAAAGGAATTTACGCTGACGGTCAGTGCCGACAGCGGCACAACGGTGCGCTATACCCTTGACGGAAGCATCCCGACCGCGGATTCACCCGTGTTCCCCGAGGAAGGAATGGTTATCGCCAATCGTTCGAAGGAGCCGAATGTCCTTGCGGCGGTGGAAACAAATAAAATATCTCTTGAAACCGACCATACTCCTCCCACGGTCAAAAAGGGAACGGTTATCCGTGCGGCGGCATTTTCAGAGAACGGCGAAATGAGTGAGGTCACAACGGAGACCTACCTCGTGGGTCTTGACTATAAGAATATAAAGATAGTCTCCCTTGTCCTTGACAGCGACAGTCTTTTTGATTACGAAACAGGCATATACGTTATGGGCAAGTTCTACGACGAATGGATGGCATCCGACCCCGATGCAAAGAACAAAGGCTCATGGGAAATCAAGGGCAACTTTTCTCAGAAAGGTCGTGAATGGGAGCGTGAGGTGCTGTTCCAGCTTATAGAGAATGACGGTTCTTTCGGTATCGAGCAGAACATGGGCATTCGCATCATGGGCACAGCCACACGCACCTATTACCAGAAGAGCCTACGTCTCTATGGCCGTGAGGAATACGGAGCCAAGCGCCTTGAGTACCCTCTGATTGCGAACCTTATGACCGATAGCGGTGAGCAGCCTCTTGAAGAATTCAAGACCTTCATTCTGCGCAACGGAGGCAACGACAACTACTTCACCCTCCTGCGCGATCCCTATGTTCAGGCGCTTGTGTCTGACCGCAGTTTTGCAACACAGGGCTCCGAGCCGTGCATTGTTTTCATCAACGGTGAATACTGGGGGATTTACCGTATTACCGAGGATTATTCCGAGCATTACATCGAGGATAACTACGGCATCGATGACAAGAATGCCGTAATAGTCAAGAATGTAGTAGGCAGTGAAGCGGAGGTAGACGAGGGCGAGCCTGAGGATATCGAGCTTTACAAGGAGCTGGAGGGCAGTATCTACTGGCGCGACTTCACTCAGACCGAGCATTACAACTGGCTCTGCGCCAATGCTGATATTGATAACATCATTGACTATATGGCGGTTCTTCTCTACATCGACAATGGCGACGGCGCTTTTGCAGGCAATAACTGGCGTGTCTGGCGGGCAAGAGAGACCGATTCCGCAAACGAGTATGCCGACGGCAGATGGCGTTTCATGCTGTATGACAATGATTTCGGTCTTGCGTTCCGTCCCAACGAGGGCGGTGCTTTGAAAAACACGCTGGAGCAGGTTCAGAATACCGACTGGGGCTGGGGATTGCTGTTCAATAAGTTGATGGAGAACGGGGAATTCAGAGCGCAGTTTATCAATACCTTCATGGATCTTCGCAACACCTGCTTCAATCCCGAAGACGCACTTGAAATCCTTGATGAAATGAAGAACGCCTTCGCTCCTTATATGCCCGAGCAGTACAGCCGCAACGGTCCTGCGTGGGTCGCACAGATGAGCGACAAGGATAAGGAATGGCATTTTAATAATGAAATTAATAATATCCGTAATTTTATCAGCGGACGCTACGACTATTCTGTTGCCATGATAAAGGACGGCTACGGACTGGGTGAAGCAAAGGTGATTCGCCTTAATGCTGACAGACCCGAAGGCGGAACTGTAAGAGTAAACACCGTTACCCCCGAACTTGACGGCACATGGGAAGGAAAATATTTCCCCGATTTTGACATAACCCTTACCGCAGAGCCTGCAGAGGGCTATGTTTTCACAGGCTGGAGCGGCGATATCAGCGGTCAGCAGGCGGAAATAACCCTCAGCCTTACAGAGGACATGGAAATAACGGCAAATTTTGAAAAGAAATAAGAAGTAAAAGCACAGAAAAAACTCCCCTCGGTGTAAACCGAGGGGAGTTTTAAGCGTAAATATTACAATTAGTTTTTAATAGGATCAGAGCAATCTTGCGGCGGTGCCGAGAAGGTCTGCAATGTAATTCCAAAGCTTCTCGCCGTAACCCGAGGCATAGGCAGCGACACCGATAAGAACAAGAGCAACAAACACTATGATAAGCCATAAGGGGAAGGACTTCTTCTTTTTGGGAGAGTCGGTCTCTTCTTTGGTTTCTGTTGTGGTTTCTGCTTCTGTCTCAGTCTCAGCTTCAGCCTCAACCTCGTCTTCTGCGTCTGCCTTTTCGGTCTCAGACTCAGCCTCGTTTACAACTTCTGCTTCTGCTGCATCTTCAGACTCAACATTGATTTCCTCAACAGCTTCACTCTCAGCTTCGGTTACATCTTCTGCTTCGTCATCGTCCTCGTCGTCATTATCATCATCTTCAGCTTCGTCTTCGCAGGCAGGGTCAGGGTCCTCATCGTCGCAGTTATCATCGTCGTCGCAGTTTTCGGCAGCGGCGGAAGCTTCCTTGCCGTAGGTGCCTGCAAGAATAGTATAAACATCTTCAACGGAAAGGGCGTTTATTGCCTCGTCGTCACTGGGATGACCGATGGAATCAAGATATGTACGGATATCATCGTTTATGGAGTATGCAACACCTGACTTCATCTTCGAGCCTCTGCCGTCAGAATACTTCTTTTCCACAGGGTCATAGGTGTAGCTCTCCTGCTGTGTATATCCTTCTCTTTCGAGATAATCACTGACGCTCTCGTCAGCCAATCCCGTGAACTCCTCAATAATCTCGTCGTATTCCTCCTCGGTCAGAGGACATTCCGCATCAAGCATTTCGACAAACTCATCAAAGTCGGTCTCCTCAAAAAATTCGCCTACGCCGTCATAGTCGCCGATGGCATCGATGAGGAAATCCTCATACATTTCCTCATCGAATTCTTCGCTGTCAAGCTTGAAAAGCTCGATGAATTTATCATAAGGCAGGATCGACTCAAAATAATCACGCTCACCATCAGCACGGCAGTCATCTGACAGATAGTAGGTGGAAACCTTCAGTAAACCGTCTGCAAGAGCTGCATTGAGCGACTGGTCTGCATAGCCTGCAAATCCGCTTATAGATGCGGTGAAAGAGGCATTGGGAGCGGCTTCAGCCATTTCTCTGAAAATATCGATGTCGTCAAGTTCACCGTAGCGGCCGTAAGGACCCATGGTGCTTACAGTGACGGTATCACCGCTGCTGCAGGCAGAAAGGATCTCTTCCTTATCGGAGGTGATCGTGTGAAATTCTCTGTCACCTGTTTTCACATGGCAGGAAGAAAAATAAACACCGTTCTTGCCTTCGCAGTATTCAAACATGATATTGAGAATAGAAGTTTTTTCTTCGGGAGTGCCGTTGATTTTCAGATTGAATTCAAGATCAGCAGTTGCCATATTATCTGTCCTTTCTGCATATACTGAATACATTATACAGTTTCCAAATATGAAAGGCAATATATGATTTATCGTATATGAAGATGCATCTGTCATTCTTTTACGACAGATGCAGAGCGAAATCTTCCTGTGGAGCATAAAACGTGATATAATTACTGTAAGGAGGCGAATGAAATGAGTGAAAAAAAGTATCTGCCCATATGGACAGACGGAATGAATTATGACGAACAGCATCTTGTTTACTGGATAAGTAACAACAATGAAAGAGTTGACCCTATATACTCATTTCTTCCGATCCGTATGCCGGGAGACCTGTTCTGCGAGAGAAAGAAATTTGAATATATCCATGAAATCTGCGGCTTTTTTGAAGAAGGACCTGCAAGAACTTATGGTGAAATTGTGCCGCTTGAGTATTATGTTGCAGAGAAGGCTTTTGATGCGGCTGCACGTGAATTCTTTGAAAGATATCCCGAAGCATCAGAAGTGACTTTTGGCAGGCTTAAATACAACGGCATTTACGATACGAAATTTGCAATGGACTATAAAAAACGTCTTGACTTGTTCAGGGGAATTCTGGACAGAAAAATTGAAGAAAACCGTATTGCAGACGAAGTGTTTGAATACAGAAAAAAAGTGATTCAGAACGGGATACATTGCCCTCAATACCGAATAAAAGCAAGGCTTGACATAAGAGAAGAGGACATTTGTTATAAATTCCCCGAAAAAATCACTGATTGCGGTTTCCCGTATATTCCAGAAAAGCAGGTAAGGGTAAAAAAGGAAGATGTATATAAATATTACCTTGTGATTCCGGAAAATATCTTTACGGCGGGAAACCAGTATATCAGATACAAGCAGAATTCAGAGGAGTATCAGGATTTTTTCAAAGCAGCTGAAAAGGGAGATTTTGAGGAGATAAAGAAATGGCTCGCTTCGGGTACGGACATAAATACCATTGATAAATATGGCCATACTGCGCTGTTCAGGCTTATCCGAAGTCAGTTCAATAATGAAAAAGGCGATATCGAAAGCATAAAGGAGCTCATTGCTTCAGGCGGCAATCCTGCAATTTACGGCGCAGGCATAGGCGACAGCCCTCTTGATGAGGCGTGCATGGAACGAAATAAGGATATGCTTGTTTTTCTGCTGGAATGCAAAGTCAGTCCGCATCTGTATTTGTATCTTGATGAGCCCTGTGAAGATATGGCGGAAACGCTCATGGAAAGAACCGAGCGGTATGCAGAAGGTGACCCGAATATTGAAGCAGAGCCCGACGAGGAAAGTCATGCACTTCTCGAAATACTTCTTCGATATTGATTAATTACCCTTCCCTTTTTATTCTGATGTGATAGAATTAAATAAACATATTATGATCAGAGGGATTGAAATGAAAATAGATACAGAAAGACTTGAGTGGATAAGAGCTCCGAAGGAGTACACCATATCGGAGAACAGAATAGAGATAATAACCGAGCCGCATACCGACCTGTGGCAGAGAACATATTATCACTTCAGAAACGACAATGCACCTGTGCTGCAGATGGAAACAGATGAAAAATTCTTTTCTTTCACAGTGAAAACAGAGTTTGACAGCAAGGTGCGTTTTGACCAGAGCGGAATAGCAATGTATCTTGACAGCGAAAACTGGCTTAAAGCCTCCGTGGAATATGAAAACGGCGAGATACAGCGACTTGGCAGTGTTGTGACAAACAACGGATATTCAGACTGGGCGTCTGTTGACATCGATGCCTCTGTAAAGTCCCTGTGGTTTCGCTTGAGCCGCAGAGAGGATGATTTCTGCATTGAAAACTCCACTGACGGCAAGACTTTCAGACAGATGCGAATCTGCCATATGTTCAACGCAAAGGATACAGTCCGCTTCGGAATTTATGCCTGCAGCCCTGAAGAATCGTCTTTCAGAGCGGTCTTTACCGATATGGAAATAACCGAGTGCAGATGGCCTGCACACGACGGTCAGCAGCCTGACGAAGAATAATCATATTATAAATACTCCCGATTTTTGTCGGGAGTATTTTCATTTTGGACGCCTTTAGGCTTGAATAAACCCCTGGTTCTGCCAGGGGTAAATAAAAACACCTTGGTAAAAATAAAACCTC
>JAZUNN010000027.1:0-8480 GCA_045604155.1 Acutalibacteraceae bacterium | reverse complement strand
GGTTTTGTTTTCATTGTATTTTCCTCCCAAAAACAAAGAGTCCCTGACAGAAATAAAATTTCTGCCAGGGTCGAACGATACTTGATTATCTGTCCGTGGTGCCACCCTGATTCACGGTTGCCCGTGCTCTTTGCGGGATACCTGCATATCCCCGGCAACTGACGTATGCCCACACGTTGCAGAATACTCCGGAAAAATCCGTTTGACTGCACCCTCCACGGTCCATTTGACAACTTGTTTCTCACCTGACTCTCAGCATCGCAGGCTCTCTGTAAAGGCATCATTGCCGTTATCTCCGCTTCAACGGTTTGGTGTATTAAATTTGAATGTATTATAATGCTGTTTTTTCTTTCTGTCAATAGGCAGAAAGATTTTTCTCTGCCTACACGCTTACCGAATAATCCTTCTTGAAGCCGTGAGCGCCGAATATCTGCCAGTTTCCCACGCCCAGCCTCTGCATCACTGCCTTCCGCTCCTCAGCGCACAGCTTCGGGTCGGTATCCACCGAGGTCATAAGGATAGGTGCATACTGATTGTACTCTGCCTGTTCAGAGGTCAGTCCGTGGGTGTTTATATAGATATCCCCCGTAAAAGCAATGTGATGGGCATAGTCTATCAGCACTATCTCCCCGGGCAGATGTCCGCCCTTTCCCTCGTACACCTCAAAATGAAGCTCCTCAAAATCAAAGAATCCGATCTGCGTCAGAGGCTCGGTCAGATTCTCCCTGTCTTCCCAGGGCACTGTTATCTTCTGCGGCTCGGTTGGGGCATAGGAAGTAAGGGTCTTGCAGATATTGATATAGGGTCTGTGCAGTGGATTCTGCTCTCTGTAGCCGTTTTCGCCTCTGTACTCATGCTCAAGGCACAGTGCTGTCTTTCTGCTTGCGATTATTTCATCAAACATCGGCAGAAGTCCGCAATGGTCAACATCGGCATGGGTCACAAGGACAGTTTTTCTTATATTGTCAAAATCGGGTATCAGCTTTTTTAGAAGCTTCTTCATCTCATCGCTGTAGCAGGCATAGCCCGTATCCACAAACAGATATTCTTCGCCGCTTTTTATTATTGCAATATTGCTGCCGCAGGGCGGCTCGATAAGGGTGATTTCCGTATTGTCGGTGATTTTGTGATTACTTATTCTGGGTGAAAAGCTTCTGCCCTTGGATTTTGAAAGCAATTCCGCAAATTTGCTTATGCTGTCAAAGGTTCTGTAGGGTGAAAGTCCCTGTTCGTCAAGGGTCTGCATGGCGAGGTTGACGTGGACGAGAAGCTCCTGCCGGACCTCTTCCGTCAGCCCCATCATTTTGGAAAGTCCCATTACATAGGTATTGTAAAAAATGCTGTTGTCATAGACCTTTTCGGAGCTGTTGTAGTCAATGACACGCACTCTGCAAAGCTTCTCCGCTTCTGAAAGAAACTCCGAAATTCTTTCCGATTCGTCAACATACAAGCCCATTTTGAAAAGCTGATAATCTGTTCCGTTTTCCTGAGAGCTGATATATGAAATATTGAAATTGAACTCGCTTATCAGCATCAGGATATCCGTAACGCTTCCCGGAACGTCCTTCAAGCAAAATTCCAGCAATACTATGCTCGTTCTGTCTGCATTGTTCTGCAGATAGCCGATCTTCTGAAGCTCGGCGTCTGCCTTTTTAAGCTGTTCCTCCGTTCCTTCTGCGTCAATGAACAGAGTGTGGGAGTCAACGGCTTTGTTATAGCTGACTCGGGTTATATTTATACCCAGTGCTGAAAAGCATTTGCTGGCTTTTAAAAATGCACCGATGTGATTTGGCATACTCGTTACATAGGTTTTCTTCATCACAGCACCTCCATATCGTATATTAAACAAAAAGGCAGGGGATTCCCCCTGCCTCCTTAAAATTATCAGTTATTGTTTGCCTTTTCAAGGTCCTTCTTGCGGATTTCAACACGTCTTACCTTACCGCTGATGGTCTTGGGAAGCTCCTCAACAAATTCCACGATTCTCGGGTACTTGTAAGGTGCGGTATGGGTCTTGACGTATTCCTGGATTTCCTTCTTGAGCTCATCGGTGCCCACAGTGCCCTTGGTAAGGACGATAGTAGCCTTGACTATCTGACCACGGACCTCATCGGGTACGGGAGTGATAGCACACTCAAGAACATAAGGCAGCTCCATGATAACACTTTCGATCTCGAAGGGTCCGATGCGGTAGCCCGAGGACTTGATAACGTCGTCGATACGTCCGACGTACCAGAGATATCCGTCCTCGTCCATGGTTGCCTGGTCGCCTGTATGGTAATATCCGTCGTGCCATACGTCCTTGGTCTTTTCTTCGTCAAGATAATAGCCGATAAAGAGTCCGCAGGGTGCGCCGTCCTTGGTGCGGATGCAGATCTCGCCTGCGTCACCTGTATGGCACTCGTTTCCGTCGGGATCGAGGACAACAACGTCATAGAGGGGGCTGGGCTTACCCATAGAGCCGATCTTGGGAGTCGAGCCGACGAAGTTTGCGATGGAAAGGGTGGTTTCGGTCTGACCGAAGCCCTCCATGATGGTAAGTCCCGTTGCCTTCTTGAACTGGTTGAATACTTCGGGGTTCAGTGCCTCACCTGCTGTTGTTGCATATTCGATGGAGGACAGATCGTACTTGGAAAGATCTTCCTTTATAAAGAAGCGGTACATGGTGGGAGGTGCACAGAAGGTGGTGATATTGTACTTCTTGAAGAGGGGGAGAATATCCTCGGAATGGAAGCGGTCAAAGTCGTAGGTGAAGGTTCCCGCCTCACAGAGCCTCTGACCGTAGAGCTTGCCCCAGAGTGCCTTGCCCCAGCCTGTATCGGAGATGGTAAAGTGCAGTCCGTCGGGGTTGACGTTGTGCCAATGCCTTGCTGTGGGATAGTGACCGAGGGCGTACTTGTAGGAATGGGTTGCGATTCTGGGATAGCCTGTGGTGCCTGAGGTAAAGAGCATGAGCATGGGGTCGTCGCCGCAGGGTGAATCGTCCTTGCGGTAGAAGTGAGTGGAGAATCGCTCCATTTCAACGTTGAAGTCGTGCCAGCCGTCCTTCTCGCCGCCGACGAGAACCTTGACCATGCCGGGGAATTCTGCTGCTGCCTTCTCAGCTTCAACTGAAACATCGCCGTCAGCGGTGCAGACGATCGCCTTGACCTTTGCAGCCTTGTATCTGTAGGTAAAGTCGTGCTCAACCAGCTGATTTGTTGCAGGGATTGCGATTGCGCCGATCTTATGAAGTGCCAGCATACAGAACCAGAACTGATAGTGACGCTTGAGCACCAGCATTACGGTGTCGCCTCTCTTGATGCCGAGAGATTCAAAGTAGTTGGCAGTCTTTGCGGAATACTTCTTCATGTCGCTGAAGGTAAATCTGCGCTCGGACTTATCGTTGCCGACCCACATCATAGCAAGCTTATCGGGGCTCTTTGCTGCGATCTCGTCAACACAGTCAAATGCAAAGTTGAACTTATCCTCGTTCATGAAACGGATTCCGTTGAATACGCCGTTTGCATCGTAGAAGGACTCGATGAACTTATCTGCAACAGATGCCTTTCCTTCCTTCTCTGCAACGGGAGCCTTGGGTGCTACATAAAGGCCCTCGGGGTATTCTTCGCTGACCTGACCGTCCTGAGGATTGAGAACTACTGCGTGGAACTCACAGCCGCCCTCGCTTACAGCGATCATGCCGTGGGGAATCTGGCTGTTGTAGAAGATGGAATCGCCTTCGTTGAGGATCTCAACGTGCTTGCCCACCTGAACCTTCAGAGAGCCCTTTACGATAACGTCAAACTCCTGACCGTTGTGGGAGCTGAGCTTGATGGGAACATTCTGTTCTTCCTCAAGATAGGGGAATCTTACAAGGAAGGGCTCTGCAAGCTTATCCTTGAATTTAGGTGCGAGGTTGTTATATACATAGCCCTTTTTCTTGACTATCTTCATTCCTTCGCCTTTTCTGGTGATGTTAAAGGAAGTAAGAGTGGTGCTGGTACCTTCAATTATATCTACGACCTCAACATCGCAAGCCTTTGCGCACTTGTAAATAAAGGTGAAGCTGAAGTCTGTTTCGCCCTGCTCGAGAATAATGTAATCCTCAAGGGATACGCCTGTGAGCTTTGCAAGCTCTTCCTGAGAATAACCCTTTGCTTCGCGCAGGTCCTTGATTCTGCCTGCTACCTCTTTCAAATTGAAGTCCATTTTCGTTTTGCTCCTTTCATTTCCGTTGAATTTTGGATTTGCGAACGGTTTTGAATAAAACAAAAAACCCGTCTCAAATTGCTTTGAGACGAGTTATATAACCCGCGGTACCACTCAAATTGCGAATAAATTCGCCACTTTACGGACTCTGTCAAGCCCTTTGCTTTCACGCAGCATTACGGAAGGAGTCTACTCACATTATGCTTTCGGTCCTCCGACTCGGAAGGGATAGGTCATAAGGAAAGTTTCAACATTGGCTCGCAGCACCCGCCAACTCTCTGAAGAATCAACATTCCGACCGTCTTCGTCGCAGTCGTTATTTGTGTTATTCAAAATTGTGTCTGCATTATACTCCCGAGTTTTTTTGTTGTCAATAGTTTTTTGAAAAAATATTTTTGCGATTTACAGCGATGAATTATTTTGTATATTTTTCTGTTATCAGATCAGAAAAACACACCCGTTACGAATATCTCGATTCCGATGAATATAAGTATTGCACCGCCCAATATGCCTGCCTTTCCTGCAAGACGGGTGCCTGCTTTTCTGCCGATTGCAACACCTGCAAGGCAGATGAGGAAGGTGACGACTCCGATAAGTCCGCAGGCCAGAAGTGCTTCAAAGAGATTGTAGCCTGAAATGGTGAAGCCTACGGAAAGTGCGTCAATGGAGGTCGCAACACCCTGCACAAGCAGACCTGCAAGTCCCACGGGAGGCTTGTCCTCACAATTTTCATCCTTGTTCTTTATGCCCTCAATAAGCATCTTTCCGCCGATAAAGCAGAGAAGTACAAGTGCAATCCAGGGAATAAATTTTTCAAATGCCTTGAAATACTGTGCAACGGTTGAAACGCATATCCAGCCTATCATGGGCATTGCAAACTGAAACACGGAGAATATCCCAGCCACAGAACACATCTTTTTCTTTTTCATGCAAGGCTCGTTAAGCCCGTTTGCAAGAGATACGGAAAAGGCGTCCATGGCAAGACCTACGCCCAGCAGAATGCTGTTGAAAAAGAATGTAAAACCCAGCTCCATTTTAATTTCCTCCTGAAAATAAAAATTCCGGGCACATAATCTGTACACGGAACAAAATAAAAAGACTCCATGTACAGCTTCATGCCTGCACATGAGTCTCGCAAATTAAAGCAAGCCAGACCGAAAGGTCAGTATGTTGACTTGCTGCGCCCGGGTATTGCGCTTGCTACTCCCTCACAACAGTGTGGATTATACCACAATGCTCATATCATGTCAACCCTTGACGAAAACTGCAGAGGAGGCAAAAGCCTCCTCTGCATGGAATCTTCCTTCCGTAATTATCAGCAATAGCCGTAGTTGATTACCTTCCATGTGCCGTCGGCTTCTTTTTCAAGCATCCATTTCCAGTTGTCATAGGTGGTATCTGCCGCAAAGGAGCCATCGCCGCCTTCCTCAAGAGTATAGAAGGAGGAATGAAGCACCATAACATTCCCCTCTCCCTCATAGCCTTCCGTCTCTGTCTGCGAAAGCTCGTCGCCTGCATAGTAAAGTTCGGTCATTGTGCAGGCTTCAAATTCATTATGGAAATATTCCTTTACTGCGTCTGATGCAGAAGCTATTTCCTCCTGAGTAAACATTTCGGACTCTACATAGTGGGTTTTCACGCCCACAACATCTCCGTAGCTGAGCACCGCACCATTGCCGAAGCAGGATGCATCCACACTTATGAATATGGCTATGATACTGCCGATGAAAAGTACAAGAACAGGGATAAAAATCGCCATCTTGATCTTTCTTGTCTTCTGGCGTCTTGCCTGCTCCCTTGCATACTGGTCATTGAGTATTTTAAGCTGTGCGGCTATCTGAGAGAGGTCAGGCTTTGGCTCGGTGTTTTTATCTGTGCCTTCACCCAGCAGATCAGAAACCGATACCTCAAGCACCTCGGCAAGCTTTTCAAGCATTATGGCATCGGGTACGGAATATCCCTTTTCCCATTTTGATACGGTCTGTCTGACTACATTAAGCTCCTGTGCGAGGGTTTCCTGAGAGTAGCCTTTCTGTTTGCGTAAGTTTCTTATGTTTTCGCTGAGCATTGTTTTTCCTCCTTCGTTTTGTTGCCCTGATTATATGCATACAGGGTCAAAAAAGGCAAGCAACGCAAGTTAACACCATGTAACATTGGCTTATTTATACCATTTTTGTTTTATTTCAAAATATATTTTTCGAGATCAGAAGATATAATATTTTCCTCCGACCAGAATACTCTGTCCAGAATATATCCGCTTTTTCCTCTTTCAGGGCAAAGCAGAAGATAACATTCTTTACCTTTCTGTCTGACCGCAAACTTCGATTCCCTTACGGTTTCTTTGAAATCCTGTCCGATTCTGCCTTTGCATCTGTAAATCAGGCTGTAAATATAGCGGACGTGTTCTCTGTCGGATTTCGGGTCTTTTTTCGCTTTTTGTCATAGAGCACAGCTTCTGCAATCTTGAAGCTGTCTTCTCTGACAGCCTTTCGCAATGCACTGTTTTTTCTTATCCTTTTTACCCAGTAAGGAATCAGAAGACCGATGTAAATAAGAGAAAAAAGAAAGGGAAGTCCTGTTCCGTCACTGATTTTCCGAAAAAATACAGCCACAATCGCCAGACCGATGAGCTGGAAAAATATATTTTTAACGCCCGTCTTTGTGTTCTTTGTTCTGAGATATTTCATATTGATGACGGCTTTTCCGTTGTCACCCTTGGATTTTTTCACAATCGGGATTAAAATGTCGACTCCCCTTGCTGCAATAAGTCCTCCCATGGCAGCCCTGATGAATACCACCGGCCAGGCAGACGCAAAAAATGCGGCGGCAATGAGTATTATTCCTGCAGCAATCAGGACAAGCGCAAATATACGTCTTTCTTTCATTCTTTTGGAAAACTCAGCCTGATTGGACTTCTGGGGACCTTTATTCAGATTTCGGTTTCCGTTTTTTTCTGCACCCATAAGACTCCTCCATTGTATTTATTAAAGTATATCACCCTTTGTCCTTTCAGGCAAACAAAATCGGATTTTAACTATACAATAAATATCTTGACAGAAATTCTTCGCTCGATTATAAAGATTTATAAGACACTTCATTGCAGTTTTTTCCGAAAATTGAAAGGGGCGTATTTATGAACCACGAAGTTTATATGCACGGTCAGATTCTGGGCACTCATTCGTTTTTGCTGAAAGGTAAATTTCTTCAGCCCGACGAGTATTCTGAGATCAAGGCAAAATATTTTTTGCCGGGCGGTGAAACAGGTACCGCAGCAACGGTACTTGCCTCGCTGGGCGTAAATGTAAAAATCGACGGTACACACATAGGAACAGAAGTTGCTCCGTTATTGAAAGAATTCTATAAAGACAAAACGGTGGATCTGACATCTCTGTTTTTTGATCCTGAATACAATGGGCTGATGGATTATGTTGTCATTGCAGGGCTTGTCCGCTCGCCTATGGGATTTTTTCAGGCCCTTTATGAGCCCGGAGCAAAAAACGCTGGAACACACCGAAGGAATCTGACATTCAGGAATGCAAAGTGGCTGCCATTGATCCCTTTTTTCTTGATGAAACTCAGACAGCTGCCGAACTTTGTGTAAAGCATAACAAGCCTTATGTTACCATAGACTGCTGTCACGACAGCTATCTCCATCAGCACTGTGCTGTAAATGTTGTGTCCAAGGAGTGTACAGGCTCAGAGCAGTACAAAGACAAAAGCATGGAGGAAATATTCAATCTGCTGACGGAAAGTACCAACGGACTTGTAATAATAACCCACGGTGAGAAAGAAATGCTCTATGGCCGAAAAGGTCAGCCAATGAGAAAAATGAAGCCCTTTGATACAGAAGTAAAAAGCACCCTCGGTGCAGGAGACACATTCAAGGCAGGATGTATTTACGGTCTGCTTCACAATATGTCCGATGATGAGCTGGTGCGTTTTGCCGCTGCCTGCTCTTCAATCGCTATTTCACGATTCCCCCTTCCCCTCCAGCCTCCGACTTTAAATGATGTAAACAATATACTCAACGGATCATCTTCAAAGGCATGATCGTGTATTTGAATTTCAAAATAAAAGCATAAAGGCATCTAATAAAAACCACTAGTAAACTAGTGGTTTTCTCAGACCCTAGAAGGGACATTACATGGTGACCCCTCTAAGGGGTACTGAGGGTTTGTCATAGCATCACATTTACAGGCAGCCACTAAAAGTGGCTGCTTTCTTTTGCCTTATTTACTCTTGCTACCCGTAAACGGGTCCATGTACTCTTTGAAGCTAATTTGGTCACT
>JAZUNN010000026.1:0-8786 GCA_045604155.1 Acutalibacteraceae bacterium | reverse complement strand
GTTAAGCAACATTTATATCAGATACGTTCCCTTGATTTCGTTCCCATTCTTCATACTCTCTTTTTCCTTCATCGCTCTCGAAAAAAGCTATCAAATCGGGAAGAAAGCACCTTGCCAAAGATTCAATTACATGATCCGGTATACCGCTTCTGTTTTCGCCAGGGGACAATATATTTCCTATAACTATCTGACCGCCTTTCTGTATTCGTCAAGTTTTCGTGTTTTCTTGTGTCATATTTGTTTCCTTTCGTTGCCAGATACCGCCTATATAGTAAGCTATCTGACTCTTTTTTGTATTCTGCGCTCGACGTTTTCGCGAGAGGGAGCTTCCTCTGCACGTAGTTTCTCTGCAATCGCCTCAGAGAGTTCCATAATTGCCCGGGAGTTCTTAAGGTCTTTGCGCAGCGCTGAAATGCTTTCGGTTAATGAATCTCTGTGCTTGAGCAAATCAGGCAGCAGCGATTCGTCTTTGCAATGTGCGATTTTGGAATACACCCTCGAACGTTCTTTGACCTGCTCCGCAATAGCTGCCTGCGTGTCTTCCATAAACCGCTCAAGCTGCTCGGCGGTATCAATCTCGTTCTTGCACAGAAGCCGTACCTGTGCTGAATAAGCGTCCAGCCGCTTGAGGTCTTCACGCAGAGACGCACTGTAGTATGGGTGGCGGTTGTTCCTCTCGATCACATTCAGCAGGTAGCAGTAGTGCAGGAACAGTCCTCGAAGGCTCTTAATGCCGAAGTCAAAAGGCTTTATCCTCTCTGGCGGTCGATAGGGATACTGTGCGTGCCACGCCTCCATAATCCGCTGCCTGATAGCCTCCTCCGAGTAGTTATCGCCGAGTGTCTTGAACCGTGTGGGATGACCAACTCCGGGCATCTGAATGGTGGCGTACTTGCGGTTGTTGTCATAATTTACGATATATCCCATCTTGCGAAGCTCCCCGAAGAAGAACTGCATCGTCATAGAACGGCTGATGGCATCATCGATGTCGTGCCGCATGATGTTGTAGCGTGTGTCGAACCCCTCACGTTCCTCAAACCATATCTTTCTCGGTGTCCTCGTTGGACTGCGCCTTTCGATTACAGAAAGTCCGTCCTCACTGCATAGCTCATCGGATACCGCACGAAGCTGGCGCTTGAGCGCCTTGTTGTCGTTGAGCCGCTTGCCGTCCACGAAGGATACCGAGTTGACCACAAAGTGGTTGTGCACCGAATTGGTGTTGAGGTGGGTTGCAACGATTACCTCGAAGCGGTCACCCCACATCTGACGTGCGGTTTCAATGCCTATCCTGTGTGCGAGCTCCGGTGATGCTTCGTGCCCCTTGAAGCTCTGGTAGGCATGAAAAGCTACTGTTCCGCCTGTTTTGCCGTAACGCAGTTTTGTCATGGTCATCTGCTCGACTGCTGTTTCAGGTGTGCAGTTGATTCCGGTAACAAATTGCCTATGATCTGTCTTCTCATCGTTCTGCACATATTCAAGGACATCAAAAAAGCCCTGCTCCGCCTCGAATGAGGTGTCAGGGCAAACAGTCTTCTCGGGATTCTCCGCATATTCGATCAGGTCTTTAAGCCTGCCGTGTATAGGCCAGAATGATGTCGCTGCCATTACGACCTCTTTTCCGGCAATGTGAGTGCTGCCTGTAGTTGGATGATTGCCGTTTGCAGTTCCTTTTCGGCTTCACTTGAGTGCTGAAGCCGCAGTTCCCCATATACATCGGTCATTGCTCTGATGAGTTCGTTGTACTCAAGAGGTGGCGATTCCTTCGGCACATATCCGTTTACCAGCATTCTGATATAATTTGATTTGCTCAAGCCGCTGCGTCGTGCGTTGCGAGTTAGCTTATCCATCTCGCTTTGAGAGAGGCGGATGTTGAGTTGTGTGTTTCTGTTTCGCGTAATTATCATTCCTTTCATCGTAGATTTGGTACTGGGGTTATAGGGGCTGTGCCCCTTGTAAGGTTTCGCCTTACGGCGGAGTTGGTCAATCGCCATTGGCGGTTGGCTATACAAAGCCATTGCTCGCTATTCAATAAGATGACTCTTTTTCTACGTCTCATTCCATTCGGTTCTTCCAAGCAAAGTTCACGTTATTTGTTTCGTTGATTGGTATTTAAGGATGGTAAGTCCGTATGAAGCATGTCGGCTGATTTGGCATATTGAAATAGTAATGATAAAACCTGTCTTCGTTGTTGAATAATAAAATCGTGTGTGATATGCTTAATTCAATATTATATGGAGTGTATTCTTATGAGCGACAACAAAGATATCCACAATAAGATGATCCGTTCTCTGTGTAAAGAATTACTATTACCTCTTGGCGTTATCCAAAAAGGAAATTCCAGAGTATATCTTGATGATAATGGTTTTTATCTTACGATGATTGAATTTCAGCCTTCTGCGTGGGGAAAAGGAACTCATCTTAACGTAGGAGTACATTTCCTTTGGAACACGTATGAATATCTGTCTTTTGATGCGTATGTCGGCAAATCAATCCGAGTCAATAACTTTATTCAATTCCGAAATGATGAACAGTTTGAAGAAAAATTGCGCGGATTAATTGCGATTGCAATAGACAGAGTACTTTTTTATCGTGATGTTCGGAATGTACGAAACACGATATTGAATATGCATAGCGACAACAATGATATAAATAAATCTATGTTTTTAGCACTTCATGGTGAGCTGAACGATGATACGTTATCTCAAGAGTTAGTCATAGATCGGATACAACAAAAGCGACATATATTGCGTGAAAAAGCAGGGATACGAAAACTCCCATGGAATGAGCAATTCGACAAAAAATAAATGTTTCTTGAGCTTAATGAATACAATATGGGTTGTTTTCTCTGCTAACGGTACCGAGACGTAAAAGCTCCGGTGCCGTCTTTTTGTAATGTAGAAAAACTATTGCAGAACGCAATTCGGTAACAGTCTTCCCTCGGTAGAATGTCTTTGTCCGCCTTTAGAACCCCGCTTTTGAGGAAACAGGTCAAATGACCTTAATCTCTCAATTTTGCAGTTTGAACACCGCATTGCTACGCGCTTTTTATGCCCCTAAATCCGGACGTTGCATAGCTCTTTTTCTGCGTTTTCGCTCGGCATCTTTTCGGCGTTCCTGAACACCCGAACAGCTTGGACAGTACTTCTGCCTGTTCGATGCAGGCACATACGCCGCGCCGCAGCACGCGCACGACCTGCAGTTCTGGGGCTGCATAATCTCCGCCTCAAGCTGTGCGTCTTTGGGCAGAACAGACCTTGCAAAGTAACTGCACATGATACTGCTGAACGAATTGACTTGTACGCAGTCGTGCGCATCGCCGTCGTCCAGAAGTAGGCAGCTGCCGTCGCAATAATTGCAGCAGTGACTTTTCACAAGTCGATTCACCTTGCGTGATTGTGCCGATGTTAGTTTGATTGCCATTGGTTTTCCTCCTTTCATTGTCGATTTTGAGTAAACAAAAAGGACACCTTTGAGGTGCCTTGAATCCAATATGACTTTTACCAGACGAAGACGGAATGTCAGCCGCTTATACCGCCGCTGTTCATCTTGTGATGAGCAATGATGTATATCTTCTCTCTTTCGGCTGGTAAATAAATATATTCCTTCAGTCTTACTACACTCAGTCTTATTACGTTCTGATTAGCAGAAGTCAAGAGTTCTGTTTTTCAGAAGTCGGGGCAGGCAGTACATAGATCATCGTTGGATTGCCCTGTCCTTGCTTTTGACGTTCTATCAATCCGAAGTCCTCAAGCTCTATCAGAATCCTGCAAGCCTTATCGTGAGCGCACAGCAGCGTTTCACATATCTCACGTATGGTGAAGTAGATGAATACCCGTCCGTTACGGTCTATCCATTCGTTGCTCAAGGATAGACTGGCGCGGTCTGCCATAATGTGCATCATATACCGATTCAAAAAGTTACCAACAAATACGTTCGAATCAGCAAGGAGTAAAGCTTTTCGCTTGAATTTTTTGAGGTAAATATTTATTTGAATCGGTATATTGCAGTTTTGCGTGAACAGACAGAAACCGGTATTCATCACCGTAGATTAGCGTTTTAGGCATTCGAATGAATGCGTTTTGGTCGATTGATTTCATGTTGTATATCCCTCCAATTTATATAAATGGGTAAAATCTCAAATAAAGGCACTTATTACGCAACAGTATTTTTTAATTATCCGTAACACTGAAAATAGGCATAGTGGTGCGTGATTTGAGGCTCGGCAGGCTGTTTTTTTGAATTTGCGCAACAAAAAAGCACCTACTGTTTTCACAGTAGATGCTCATCAGATGATTTTCTTTTCGTTGAAGCTGTAGTCAGCACCTGCGAACTTTTCATAAGCCTGACCAATCTTGCGTATTCGCTTGAGAACACCGCTGTGATTGGCATAGCCAAGCTGTTCGGCTATCTCCTCAAGGGTTGATCCTTGCATTCGCAGTTCAAGTATGCAGCGGTCTTTGTCGGTAAGGGTGCTCATGAAGTCCTCAACCATAACTCTGGCGGTTACTTCAAGTTCAGCGTCACTTGTGTCGTCGGCAATATCCCACTCCGCACCGTCATTGTTCTCTCGATAGCTTTCCTGCCATGCTTCAAGTGAGATTATTGGATGGGCTGTGCGTGTGTGATACCACTTTCGATAGAAGTCGGTCTTTCTGTTGCTGTGACGAGTATCAAAGTCCTCAAAACATCGATATTGCTCTGCGACCTCAATCACATCGTCCATACCGTTCTTTCGCATCACCTGTGGAACCAGCCACTTGAAGATCATATCTACTATCTCAAGCGGTGTGTATCCGTACCCTTCATCGGGAGGCGTTGTACGGTAGAGGTCAACTACCGTCGGCAAGGCATTGACGTGAATCATCTCATCTATCCAGTACGATGGACAGTGAGCAAACCGCCATGACGGCTCATAGCCTGAATACGCCTCTCTTGGGGCATTGAGTCCCATATACGGCCAAACCATATATGCGTAGGCATCTATGATACACTGAGCAAACAATTCACTTTCGACCGTTTCGATGGCATCCCAGCTGCTGACAACCTGTCTGATGTTCCTCGGTATACTGTTTAGCTTCTTACCGCATTTGTCGAGTATCTCTTTGGGTATGAAGTAGTACGCCGGTAGATACTCTGAGTTGATAAAGTCTGTGATTTCACCGTTTTTGCGTCTGATTTTTAAAGGCATTTTTCATTTCTCCTTTCTGAGAGAAGTTCTCTCTATTTATTTACGACAATAAAGCTTGCATAATGTTCCTTGCAAGCCATAATGTTTTTGTTAGCGATGCAACATTTATTGAGCTGTGTCGCGGATAATTTTGTTGATTTTTATCTGTATTTGTTATATAATATGTTTATCAAAAAGGAGGATGGATATGGGATTATTTGACAAAATAGTAAAGGGTATCAAGGAAGAAATCAAATCGGGGATTGCCGAGCTTCTTGATCCGGATACCGGAGAATCAACCGAAGCAGTCTCAGTTTCGTATGGGACACCGCAGACCGCTTACAGAGAAACTGAAACTTACACACAAATATACAATACCGGCGACGATCATTTTGCAGCTATTATTTCGGATGAGAAATTTCCGGGATATTCCATTGAACATTCAATTCACGCAAGTGTATTTGACGCTTCTGCTCATCAGAAATGCTATCCAATTACCTATCTCTTCCGCAAGAATGGCACACCTGTTCTTGCCGTACTGGTTATGAACCGTAATCAGAGCAGAGCCATGATCGCTGTAGGCACCTACCGTGTTCTTGATGCAAACGGAATACCGTATATTCGATTCTATAAAGGCATGGAGAACCGTGAGGACTATGTTATAAACAGAATCAGGGAAAATCTTTCCTGATTCCCCAATAATGCAAAAAACAGAGAGAAACGCATTGTGCGCCTGCGATGAACCCAGCACAGACTTTTTTACGCTTTGCAGGCAGCTTGTCTGTGTACGGTTTGGTATCGCTAATTTGCGATGTTAAATTGTTTTCTCTCTGTTTTTTTATGGAGTTTTTTATGAATATACTTGAGCGTCTGTCACAACGATTAGAATGGGAGCAGTACTACGACCATAAACTTCAACAGGGAAATATGTCCGAAAAGGACGCGAAGGACCTTTACAGCTTTATTGCAAACGAGGAATATCTGCCTGTAGTTCAACGGATTTATCGTGAAGAGCCTTTCCCAGCCCCAAAGAAGAAGCTGATAGGCAAGGCAGGGGTAAAGAAAAAGAGGGTAGTATATACCTATGGCAGAGAAGAAAACTACATATTAAAACTGGTTGCTTTTCTGCTGCGGAAATACGATAGTATTTTTGCGCCGAATCTTTACTCCTTCAGAAAGAACACAGGGGTAAAGGCCGCAATAAACGAGCTGCTCAAGGTAAAAGATTTGGGCAGCCGATATGTATATAAGGTTGATATAAGTGATTATTTCAATTCCGTGGATATTGAAATGCTGATGCCAGAGCTTTGTAAGGTGTTAAGTGACGAGCCTGAGCTGTTCGGATTTATCCGTAGTTTGCTTGAGTGCCCTTATGCTGAAATCGACGGAGAGCTTGTAAGAGAAAGAAAAGGGATAATGGCAGGAGTGCCGATATCCGGTTTCCTTGCAAATTTGTATCTCCGTGATATGGACAGCTTCTTTTACGAGCGTAATATACCGTATATGAGATATTCGGACGATATAATTGTTTTTGCAAAGACAGAGGAAGAACTGCATAGCTATATTGAACTCATCAAAAAGATTCTTGCTGACCGCAGACTGCAGGTCAACGAAGCAAAAGAAATAATATCACAGCCTGGAGAGCAGTGGTCGTTTCTTGGCTTTTCGTTTTTGAACGGTGTAATAGACATCTGTCCGGTCTCTCTTGGAAAGCTAAAGGCAAAAATGCGCCGTAAGACCCATGCCCTGGCACGGTGGGCGTCGAGAAAGGGTGTTCCGGGGCAAGCTGCAGCTCGTGCATTTGTAAAGCGCTTCAATGCAAAGCTCTATGATAATCCCGTTTACAGCGAGCTTACATGGTCGCGGTGGTTTTTCCCTGTTATTAACACCGACAGAACCCTTGCGGAGATTGACACCTATATGCAGGAATGTATCCGCTATCTTGCTACCGGGAAACGCACCAAGGCGAGGTTTAATTTCAGATATGATGAAATTAAGGCTTTAGGCTACAGAAGTCTTGTTAATGAATACTACAAGCAAAAGAATAATGAATGAAAGCAGCCTCTGAAAATTTCAGGGGCTGCTTGGCTCATTAAATCAGAAGTCGGTATATCCGAACTCTTCGGAATATCCGCAGATGGTGTTGTCGAGATATTCGCCCTCAACCTTGAAGCGTATCGCATTCCAACCATATGCTTCTATGTATGTATTGGCTATGGCCTGCAAAATGAGATGGCCATGTTCAAAATCCTCCAGTAACAGCAGGTCATCGGAAAAATTGAGAACAACAACGCCGTTGCGCCCTTTGATTGTTTCGCTTCCGAGAAAACTGCAAGAGGTGGGGATCGCTTCATTCAGCTGTTTGAGAGCCTTCCAGACGTGCCATTTTGAATTGCTTTCGATGGTCATTTCTCTGGGGAATACCTCACCTGTATTACTGACCCAGAAAATCTCAGCCATAAACTCCGAGGAGGCCGTTGCGGTTGTCGTTGTGGTTGTCGCCTTGGTGGTTGTAGTTTTGATGGTTGTAGTTTTGGTGGTTGTAGTCGTAGTTTCAGGGGCGGCAGAGTCGGAAACATTATCGGGAGCTTGATTTCCATCAACAAAAAGACGGTCGATCTCAACCAGAGTTATTCCGCCGTCTCTGCCGTTATAGCCTATTGCGTACATATAGGTAGTGCCGAGTGCGGTATATACTACCGCATCGGTGGGGAATCCCTCGGGCACAGTGCGGCGGAAATTTATCGCTTCATTTGGAGCAATTTTTTCGGCGTCAAACAGATGAATGCCATTGGTTGTCCATTTTTCAATATTGGGGTAAAGCTCAACTATATAAAAATCGGCCATTTCTGCTTCGCACCAGAAAATGTAATTCTCATACTCATCACTGCCGAATGAATAAATAAGGCCAAATTTTGACATAAGCTCATCGGTGGCAATATCGGCGTGAAGCTCTCCGCTGACAACCGGCTGCTGAGGCAGTGATAAATCCTCCTCGGGCTTGCTTTCTGCTGTTGTTGTGCAGCCGACGATGGACAGCAGCATGATAATACAGAGAATAAGCGAAGTAATAGATTTGCGGATTGTTCTCATATTGATTTCTCCTTGACAACAGACTAAAAGATACGATGCTTATTCAACAGTTATCCATCGCTCATCGGTGGGACATTTTATATATTTTTTCTGACTGAGATATTCATCGATAACATCTGTTTCACCTGTGGCAATTACACGGGTAGGTTTATATTTTGTTATGGCACGCTGCCCCAGACCGAGAAATTCCTTGATGCTGTTGAAGTGGTATGACTGTATTCCAACATTAAACAGCGCCTTATCATCAATGAAGTCACCGTTAAATGTGATTTTCTTTACTTTTTTCTCCGACAAGGAGACAACAATGCGTATACCGCTTGAGAATTGGTACAGCTCGGTGTCACTGTCGAAACTTTCTGGACGGAAAATGTGGCGTATCATACGCTTGAGCTGAGCACCGTCGATCTGAATACGGTAAACCTCGTGATTGTACGGATAAACCTCAAGCAACTCACCGTAATCTACGACAGGTCCCATTTTATCCTTGCGCACACTGCCGGAGCCTACCAGCATAAGGTCAACACCC
>JAZUNN010000025.1:0-22750 GCA_045604155.1 Acutalibacteraceae bacterium | reverse complement strand
CATCGAAAACCTCAGACTTATCAGAGAAGAAGGCGCAATCGCAGCCTACGCCCGTTGCCTGTAAAAAACAGGATTCCAAAGGAACGGTGGTCCTTTGGTGGGGTCAAGGGGCGAAGCTCCTTGTGGGTTTTAAGGGCAAAGCCCTTAACTTCCTGTTGATAGTTAACATCAGGCGATACGCCTGATGTTTAAAGAAAAAAGAGTCCAGGACTGCCGTCCTCAAACACCTGCGTCAAGGATTCTATCCTTGACAATCCTGCCACCTTTGAAAAGGTGGACGAAACTTTTGGATATATTATTTTTTGACATTAAAGGAGGCATCATCATGCCCGACTTTATAAAAATCAACCCACTCGATAACGTGGCTGTTGCGCTTCGTCCCATAGCAAAGGACACTGTATGTACTGTCGAGGGTCAGAATATCACCGCACTTTCCGATATTCCCCAGGGACATAAAATAGCTCTCACACCTGTTCTTAAAAATGAAAACGTAATAAAATACGGATTCCCCATCGGTCATGCCACCGCCGATATTCCTGTGGGCGAATGGGTGCATATCCATAACATGACAACCAATCTTTCAGGTGAGGTGGAGTATACCTATAATCCCGATGTGCATTACCTGCCCGAAACTGATGCGGAAACCTTCATGGGATACCGCAGAAAAGACGGCAAGGTGGGAGTCAGAAACGAAATCTGGATAATCCCCACCGTCGGCTGTGTCAACGATATTGCCAAAGCAATGGTGCGTGAGAATCAGCACCTTGTAAAAGGCAGTATTGACGGACTATACACATTCACTCACCCCTTTGGATGCTCTCAGACGGGGGAGGACCACGCCCAGACAAGAAAGCTCCTTGCAGCACTGACCCGCCACCCCAACGCAGGCGCAGTGCTTGTGCTGAGCCTCGGCTGTGAAAATCTTACCCATGACCAGTTTTTGGCTGAACTCGGTGACTACGACCCCGACAGAGTGAAGTTCCTCACCTGTCAGGATGTGGAGGACGAAATGGAAGCAGGCGCAGAGCTTCTTTCTCAGCTTGCAGACTTTGCGTCTTCCTTTACCCGCACCGAGATTCCCTGCAGTGAGCTTGTGATCGGCATGAAGTGCGGCGGCTCCGACGGACTTTCGGGCATCACTGCAAACCCGACGGTTGGACGTTTCTCTGATATGCTGGTTTCAAAGGGCGGCTCTACCGTGCTTACCGAAGTGCCCGAAATGTTCGGCGCAGAAGGGTTCCTTATGAATCGCTGTGTTAACGAAGAAATCTTCAATAAAGCTGCAAATATGATAAACGGCTTCAAGGCTTACTTTATCCGCCACGGTGAAGCTGTTTATGACAACCCCAGCCCGGGCAACAAGCAGGGCGGCATCACAACTCTTGAGGATAAATCCTGCGGCTGTGTCCAGAAGGGCGGCTCTGCGCCCATTTCCGATGTTATCGGATACGGCGATGCAGTTACAACCAAGGGACTCAATATGCTTTACGGTCCCGGCAATGACCTTGTTTCCGCAACTGCACTTACCGCCGCAGGTGCACATATCATTCTGTTCACCACGGGCAGAGGCACACCCTTCGGTGCGCCTGCACCCACCCTCAAAATAGCCACAAACACACCCCTTGCCACAAAGAAATCCTCATGGATTGATTTCAATGCAGGTGTTGCCGCAGACGGCACAGCCACAATAGACGAAGCAGGAAAAGCTCTCTTTGACCTTGTTCTTGAAGTTGCATCAGGCAAACAGACAAGAACAGAAGAGCAGGGATTCCGTGAAATTTCTATTTTCAAAGACGGTGTAATGTTGTAATATATAAGTACGCCTCCCTTTTTCAGGGAGGCGTAAAAAATAAATTTATGAGGTGAACTTATGCTTCAGATAGGAATAAGACTCCACGACGTGAATACAAACTGCCCTGAAGAAATGCAGACCATAGAAGCAAGAGCTGCAAAAGCGAGGGAAGAGGGCTTTACCTGCGTGCACCTTGCACCTCAGAAGGTCATAAAGGGTGTTGCCTTTGACGATACCACCATGACCGAGGGTATGGCAATGTATATAAAGCGAGTATTTGCAAAGGAAGATCTTGATATTGCGGTGCTCGGATGCTATCTCAATCTTGCTCATCCCGACCCTGCAAGGCTTGAAGAAATAAAGAGCCGTTATTATGCCAATATCCGTGTTGCTGCGCTTTCAGGTGCCTGTCTTGTAGGCACTGAAACAGGCGCACCCAACGCAGAATACAAATATGACAGCAATACCCATTCTCAGGAGGCCCTGAATATTTTCATGCACAATCTTTCCGACGTGGTGGAATGTGCCGAAAACTACGGTGTCACTGTTGCCATTGAGCCTGTCTGGAATCATATTGTATATAACGCAGACCGTGCGCTGGAGGTAATAAAGGGCATCGGAAGCCGTAATCTGCGCATAATTCTTGACCCTGTAAATCTCCTGGGAATGGAGAATGTGGACAACCGTGACTATGTCATAGCCGATGCAATGGACAAGCTTTGCGACCGTATTGCCATGGTCCACATCAAAGACTTTGTACGTGAAAACGGTAAGCTTGTAAGCGTGGGAGCAGGAAACGGTGAAATGGATTACACCGCCATTGCAAAGTTTCTGAAAGCTGAAAAACCTTATATTCAGGCTACTTTGGAGAATACGACCAACGAAAATGCAGTTGCCGCACGTGAACTTATTGAGAGAGTTTATGCAAATGCTTGATATGTAAAAAACGGATAATGACGAAAGTCGTATGAAAGCGTTTTCAGAAGTCGACTTTCGTCATTTTTATTATTTTTTGAGCGTTCAATACAGCGAAATGAACAAAATGTATAAAAATCCATCTTAAAAATAACTTTTTTGTGCATATAGAAAATTGTTTTTGGTATGTACAGACCGCAATTAGAATTCTAAAATAAAATCAAGATGGAGGTTTATCCAAAAATAAATCCCAAAAACGAAGGTCGAGGATGTTCTTCGCTCAGTTTGTGTGAGCGCTTACAGAATGATCCGGCAGAAAACATGATATATAAGTCGGGGGTTCTATGAATCGTCAATATTCTTTAGCTCAGTACCGAACCATTGACTTATCGCTTTTTGCGGTAATACTGCTTGTGTTCGAGTTCCTTGTGGTTTCTGCAACAAAGTGGTTCCCGAATGAGCTTTACACCATTTCGGTGGTGGGAGCGGTTACAGCCATCGTGATGATGCGCTGGGGTCCATTCGCAGCAATCCACGCAGTCTGGGGCGGAGCGGTATCCTGCTTCTGTGTAGGAGCAGCACCGAAACAGTATCTGATATTCTGTATCGGAAATCTTGCTTCACTTCTTGCATTGCTGCTTATAAAGCTTATCGGATCCGAAAAGATCCGCACCGATGCTCTTCTTTCACTGACATTCGGATTCAGTGTCCAGGCACTGATGATGCTCGGAAGAATGGGAGTATCAATGGTGACAGGCAACTCCTTCGGAGTAAGCCTTGATTTTGTACTCAATGATGTGCTTTCCATTATCTTCACATTAGTCATTGTCTGGATAGTAAGACATCTTGACGGAATGTTTGAAAATCAGAAATCATATCTCCTTCGCCTGCAAAAGGAGCGCGAAAAAGAAAGGGGAGAGGATCTTGAATAATTCAAGAACAAGAAGAATCAGAAAATCCAAAGCGGCGGATTACCTCGTATTTGACGCAGAGTCAAATATATACACCGAGGATCCGGAACAGGCAGTGCGAGATGACGTAGAAAAGCATTACTGGCTTCACGTCGGACGCACCATCCTGAAGGACTGGAGACTTTATATAATGCTTGTCCCCATGATCCTTGTATTCCTGTTCTGGCGTTACTTCCCCATGTATGAGCTGCTGGGCTGCTTCAAGGTAGAAGACGAAGTAAAGCCCGTTGCCGATCAGTTCTATCTCGGCTTCTCCAACTTCAAGACACTGCTCGTTGGAGGCGGCGGACTTTCCACAGAGTTCTGGAGAGCACTGAGAAACACATTCCTTCTCAGCTTCTACGGTCTCTGCTTCGGATTCCCCATGCCGATCATCCTGGCACTGTTCTTCAACGAGATCAAGTCCAACATCGTACGAAGTGTCTATCAGGTATTCACCTACCTGCCCAAGTTCATTTCAACCGTTGTTATGACATCTCTTGTAACCCTCCTTGTAAAGCAGGGTTCACTCACTTCAAACATGGGTATCATCTCCGAGTTCATGGCTAACATGGGCTGGATAAGCGAAGAGGTTGCAAACGCAGGTCTTCTCAACAACCCCAGCTACTTCAGAGCAATCTACCAGATAAGCGGTATCTGGGAAGGCGCAGGCTACGACAGCATCGTATTCTTCGCAGCGATAATCGCTATTTCACCCACCAGCTACGAGGCCGCACAGATAGACGGTGCAGGCAAGATGGCTCAGATGAAATACGTTGTTCTCCCCAGTATCCTTTCTACTATAGTAATCATGCTCATAACCCGAATCGGCTCACTGCTCAATATCGGATATGAGAAGGTACTTCTTCTTTACAACACAAATACATATGTAACCGCTGACGTTGTTTCCACATTTGCAAACAGATACGGTATGCTGGCATCCCAGACGGGACTTGCAGCAGCGGCGGAAATGATGAACAACGTAATCGGTATGCTGCTTGTTATAGGCGCAAACACCATAGCCCGTAAGGCGTCCAACGTTTCGCTGTACTAAGGAGGGCGCATTATGAAAAGAAAACTTGAAGTTTCCGAGCTTATATTCAAAATCATAAGCTACACGCTGCTCACAATCTTCGCTCTCTGCTGTCTTTATCCCTTTGTTTATGCGATCTCCGCATCACTCAGCGGAAGACACGCAGTTGAGTACGGTGAAGTAGTTCTTCTTCCCAAGGACATACAGTTTGATGCATTCCTTGAAATGTTCAACAACAATATGTTCTGGAACTCCTACTCAAACACTCTGTTCCTCACCTTCTACGGAACAATCTGGGCATTGCTCGTAGCAATCTTCGGTGCATATGCTCTTTCCAAGAGAAGACTTCTTTTCAGAAAGTTCTTCAACTTCTTCCTTGTATTCACCATGTGGTTCTCTGCAGGTATCGTACCTCAGTACCTCAATTACCTTGATACAAAGAAAGTATTCAATTCCGTCGGTATAACGGACGACAAATGGCTGGTAGTCATCGCCATGGGTATGGCGGCGATGAATATCATACTTCTCAGAAACGCCTTTGAAGGTGTTCCCTCCGAAATCGAGGAGGCGGCAATCGTAGACGGCGCAACTGAGTTCCAGGTTCTCTCCAAGGTGTATATCCCCATGAGCAAGTCAACCATCGCAACAGTTGCCCTGTTCTTTGCAATCTCCCGTTGGAACGGTTACTTCTGGGCACGCCAGATGATCTCCAACAAGAACGAGCATCCTCTGCAGGTATTCATCCGACTCAAACTTGAGGAATTCACCGATCCCGATCAGATGGCCGGCTGGGATGAGATTTATGCATCGGATTCAATCATCTATGCTCTCATCGTCTGCTCCATCGTACCTATCCTCGTAATCTATCCCTTCATCCAGAAATACTTCGCCAAGGGCGTAAACGTTGGCGGCGTAAAGGAATAATCCAAAAAATTCGTATGTTATGGGTCGGGCAAGCCCATTAAAACATAAAAAATTTCACAGGAGGAAATTATGAAAAACTTCAAATCCATTCTGGCAATGATTCTCGCAGTCGCTATGATGGCAACTCTCTTCGTAGGTTGCGGCGACAAGCTTGAGACCACAGAAGAACCCGTTGTTACCGCTACTGACGTATCCGAGACCGATCCTCTCGCATTTGCAGAAGGCACCGTTCTCCGTATGGCTACCGGTTACAACAATGCAAAGACCGGCCTTAGCTTTGATGCTGAGGTTGCAGGCGAGGGCGTAACCCTTGCAGACGGCAAGACCTACAATGCTGGCGACCTTAAGCCCACCTGGGTTGAGGTTCAGAACGTTCTTGGCTTCGTTATCGAAGACAAGTATCAGGGCAACTCCGCTAAGAACGAGTTCGAGTACTGGAAAGAAAGACTCAACGAAGTTGACGTCGTAAGCGGTCCCGCTGCAACTCTTACCGAGTACGGCGAAGCTGGCTCCATCGTTAACCTCGCTGATTACCTCGACGTTATGCCCAACTTCGCAGCATATCTTGAGGCTAATCCCATCGTTCGCCTTTCCATCACCGGTAACACCTCCAACGGTGCTATCTACTTCTCCCCCTACTTCGACGGTGTTAACGACATCGAGCGTATGCCCCTCATGAGAACTGACTGGGTTCAGAAGCTCCTTGACGGCGAAGGCGAGTTCACTGCTGAGGCTTCCAACAAGCTCGCAGCAGCTGCATACGAGCCCTACATGCCCACCACCGGCAAGGTAGAGATCGACGTTGTTACCCTCGACGGTACTGCTACCGAGAAGGTAACCAAGGACTACGACAAGGCTGGCAACATCGTTGCTAAGATGAACGAAGCACTCGCAGCTGGCGAGGTTGACGGCGTTGCAGCAGTCAACATGCTCCGTACCTACATTGACGAAGCTTACAACGGCTACTACGGCACTGCTCGTTCCAACCTCTTCGTAGGCCAGAACGCTGCATGGGATGCTGACGAACTCGTCGCTCTCCTCCGCTGCGTAGTTGCTAACCCCCAGACCCTCAACGGCACTGATTCTGTTCAGGGCCTCCACAGCCGTGAAGATGATAACAACCAGAGACGTGTTGATATGTTCAGATTCGCAGGTACCCTCTTCGGCGTACGCGGTCTTGAGTCCCGTCAGGATTATCTCTACTTCGGCGCAGACGGCATCCTCCACGATGCACGTCAGGAAGCTGACACCTACAAGGCACTTGAGAAGATGAACGCAATGGTCAAGGAAGGCCTCATCTCCAAGGCATTCATCGATATGTCCGCTGAGAAGACCGAGACCTACCTCGAGAACGACCTCGGCTTCATGCACTACGACTACAACCAGACCCAGACCGTTTACAACAAGACCAAGCTCCAGGAAGGCGAAAAGTACATGGCAGTTATGGTTCCTGTTGCACGCTGGAACGACGGTTCTGAGCAGATCATGAGATTCACCGAGTCCTGGAGATCTGTTAAGACTGATGCTTGGGGCCTCTCTGTTGAGGGTATCGGCGACAACACCGATAAGCTCCATGCAGCTCTTAAGCTCATCGACTTCGCATACAGCACCGAGGGTATGATCCTCATGTCCTACGGTCCCGATGCATTCATCAAGACCAACGACGACGGTTCCTATGTAACCTTCAACTTCAACGGCACTCAGATGCCCGTTATCGCTGATGCTACCTATGCAGAACTCTGGGATAAGGCATCCGGTAACTACACCAACTATGCACGTCAGTACCTCGGATCCACCCTCTCCTTCGCAAAGAGCCAGGCATTCGAGTATCAGTGCACTCACGAAGTAGGTAAGGAAGGCGCAGGCTACATCTCCAACGCTATCGGCCTCGGCACCATCAAGCATCCTGAGCTTGCTATCACCGATAACGCATGGTACACCTCCATCCCCACCGTTCTTCCCACCACCACCGTTCAGAACGATACCATCAAGGGCTTCACCGATCTTTCCACCAAGTTTGACAGTGCTAAGGGCGGCGAGAACATCCTCGTTAACATTATCGTCAACGGTTACACCGAGGAAGGCATGGGCTCCGCAGAGGAGACTGCAGCAACCGTCAACCAGATGATGGGCGGCGCTCAGTACCTCACCATCAAGCAGATGGCATGGAACAGCCTCTCTGATTTCTACAGAGAACTCAACAAATAATTAATTGTTGATTCATTTATCCAGCATCCCTGCAAACCAATAGCGGCACCGGCGTAATCGGTGCAAATCCACCGACCGGTAGGTACGCAGTTGATTTGTAATGCTTAACGTCCCGTGGGAGAGTCCTTTGGCTCTCCCACGGAAAACGGAGCATACATCAACGGGGAGGTCAAAATGTATAAGAAGCAACTGGCTTTTCAGAAATTTGTCTGCTTACTGGCAATCTTTGCCGGCGCAGCAACCTTTATTTATTCTCTGGGAATTATGACAGACCTTTATGATTGTCTTTACAAGACCATGATGGATCCCAATAATCTGTCAAACACATTTGTACAGGGCTCTATCGTCTACTATGATATGCAGCCTTTCAACAAGGCATTTACCTATCTCAGCATCGCACTGATTCTTATCAACTGCGTGCTCTTTATTACAAACACACATAACCGCAGAAAGTACTATGTAGGCAACTACATTGCAATAGGACTCAATGTATGTGCAGCACTGGGACTCAGCGCATGGGCACACTTTGAGATCGAGAAGTACAAGGCTCAGTTCCTTCAGATAAACTTTGAAGAGCTGAAGGCGTTTTCCGAAATGTGGAAAACCCACTATACCGAATCAACATTCTGGTTTGATCTTCACTACTACATCTTTGGTGCGGTACTGATCGTAGCAGCACTGTTGATTATCAATCTGATCTGGAAACTTAGCATGATGAGTGCAGAAAAGCGTCTTATCGCAAAAGGCAGGAAAGCAATGGGAAAGGGTGTTGAAGCATGACGAAAGAAGAGCGCACTGTTCGCAGAGACCGTATGCGTTATACTAAAAACAAGCTTGCTTCCGGTCTTGCTCTTGCCGCGATAGTATTCAATGTTTTCTACTTTGTCAGCATTTATAAATCAGACGTAGGTACATACTATTATAAATTACAGATAGGTGCTTCCGTCGTATACAACCTTCTGTTCATGCTGATCGTATTCCTCGCATCCGAAGGCGTCAAGAACTACAAAATGGGTTATTCCTTTGTACTCCTTGCAATCGGAGCAATGCAGGTGGTCAGAATATTTGTGATTCCCATGCAGGCTCACGGAGCAACGATCACAATTTCAGAAGAAACAATTCAGGTTATGGGCGACAAGCAGTTCATGTGGGTCATCGCATGGCTCTCCCTCTCTGCAGTATGCTGTTTTGCTTCCGCAATCATCAGCTTCTGCCGCAACTGCTCACTCGCATCACACATGGCTTCCCTTAACAAGAAAACCGCATAAGGAGGGAATAGGATCTTATGGCACAGCTTAGCTTACAGCATATTGAAAAAGTGTATGATAATAAGGTCAAGGCAGTACATGACTTTGATCTTGAAGTCAAAGACGGCGAGCTTATCGTTCTCGTAGGTCCCTCCGGCTGCGGCAAATCCACTACACTGAGAATGGTTGCAGGTCTTGAAGATATCACCAACGGCAAGCTTCTCCTTGACGGAAAGGATATTACCCAGACACCTGCAAAGGACCGTGATATGGCAATGGTTTTCCAGAACTATGCACTTTACGGTCATATGACAGTTTACGAAAACATGGCATTTTCTCTTACTCTCCGTAAGGAAAATCCCAATGTTATCCATAAGAAGGTTCTGGCAGCAGCTGAAATTCTGGATCTTACCAGCCAGCTCAACAAGAAGCCCGCACAGCTTTCCGGCGGACAGCGTCAGAGAGTTGCAATGGGACGTGCAATAGTACGTAACCCCAAGGTTTTCCTGTTTGACGAACCTCTTTCAAACCTTGACGCAAAGCTCCGTGGCGCAACACGCCGAGAGATACTTCTTCTCCATAAGCGCCTGAAGGCGACTATGCTCTATGTTACCCACGACCAGACCGAGGCTCTTACCCTTGCAGACCGTATCGTATGTATGTCCATGGGATATGTTCAGCAGGTAGGTACTCCTCTTGAGCTTTACGATACCCCCGCAAATCTTTTCGTTGCAAGCTTCATCGGACTTCCTCCCATGAACTTCTTCGATGTGGATGTTACAGCAGATGGACTTCAGGGAGAGGGCTTTACCATTGCTCTTTCCGAAAGTGACAAGAAGCTCCTCAATGGCTATATTGGCAAGAAAATTGTTCTTGGTGTTCGTCCTGAGAATATCGTTGAAGGCGGAGATGTTTCCGTTGTTGTTACCTCCAACGAAAACCTCGGCATGAATACACTTGTTCACGGTCATATCGGCGGCATAAGCAAGGCAGAAACAAAGATTTCCTGCAAGCTTCGCGGATGGTGTGATTACAAGAACGGTGACACAGTAAATGTTTCCTTCAACCGTATGCACTTCTTCGATAAGGAAACCACCAATGCAATCAGGGAGGTGGAGAATTGATGAGCAAGGATAAAAACTCCAAATCCCCTTCCAAGGTCAGGGAATTCTTCAGAAAGAAGATAGTCGCTCTCAAGCGCAAGCCTCAGATAATTCCCATGATCGTTCTGGCAATCGCATTTCTCCTCTATTCTCTTAATATGACTGATGTATCCGATACAACAGCAAAAATTCAGGGACCCGGAATGGGACTTTGCGGATTCTGCACAATGCTTTTCTCAATCCTTTCCTTTGTGTGCTTCCTGAATGCATTCCCTCACCGCAAAAAGGTGAATATTCCCATGCTTATCCTCATGTTCCTCATGCTCGCAGTAATTATTCTCTGCGATATGAAGTACAAGTCAGGCATTTTAAATGCTATAAACAGAGCGGATAACGCAATCAAAATCAACGATAACACCCGGTATATCGAAGATGCATACAATATGCTGGGTACCCATATTATCCTGATCGGAGTATCAGCAGGTCTTATTGTTCTGCTTCCTGTCTACAGCTGGCTGCTGAGAAAGATCAACACATCCATAGACGTAGAAGACAATGGTTCTATGGAAGAGATCGAGTTGTCTGAAGAGGAATAAGGCATAAAAAATGGGAGGCTCGGCAAAGACCTCCCATTTTTCAGAAATCAGGTTTGATTAAGGAGTCAGACATGGCATTAAAGAAGAAAACCCCCATAGCTGAGCCGGAAAACAACAAGTCCGCAACAGAATATTATCAGCTTAAAACAAAGGCAATAGATGATCTTGTCAATGCCAATGAGGAAAATTCACCGGAGCTTTCTCCGGAAGACCTCAGAAAGTACAGCAAGAATAAATTTCATCTTCCCGAATGGTTCAAGGCTGTGTTTATCAAGTTCTGGTTTGCAGGCGCAGTGTGTTTTTTCGTGTTCTGGGGACTTGGAACAACCATAACAGCACAGCTTGATATGCTTTTTGTGTTTGCTGTTGCTCTGGGCATCATAACAGATCTGCTGGTCAACAATATCTTCAGATTCTATGAGAAAAGGCCGGGAGCAAACAACAAATGGATGATGTTCCCCAAAAAGAACTTCATCAACTTCTTTTTCAATATTATCTATGCGTTTGTCCTTCTTTTCGCAGTTGTAACCCTTTACAACATCATCAATGCTGTAATAGTCAATGCAACCGGAGCAACCGGAGTACCTCTTGGTGTAGAACCCGTACTTTTCGGTGTGTTCTATATGATGTTCGATATGCTTTTTATCGGCATGAAGCACCTTTTCACCAAAATTGTCAAAGATGCAATGAAGAGCGCAAAAAAATAACTGCATCGGCTGAAAGCCGATGCAGCTTGCATCAGAATTATTTATCCTCAGAATCCAGAATGATCTTCACACTGTCGGAGGTCTGACTGGCATCGTGAACATCTTCGGCACTGTTAAGATAGTAACTGGGTGCCACACCGTATTTCTTCTTGAACATTCTCGAAAAATACAGAGGCTCACGGAAACCGCAGGTCTGGGCGATTTCGGCAATGCTGCCGACGTCATTGTAATTGGAACGCAGCATATCGGCTGCTGTGTTCAGGCGCTTGTCCTGAAGATATTTGTGGGGAGTAACCCCAAGCTCGTTTTTGAAAAGCTTTCTCAGATAATCGTAGCTGAAATGGAGAGAGCGCAGGTACTCATCCAGCATATAATTGCAGTCGGGGTAATTCTGAATGATGTTGCTTTCGATTTCTTCGACAATAGGGCTGAGCCGCTTATCTTTTCTGTATGCACTGAGATAGCAGGCGATCAGATCGCCGTAAGCAGAAAGAAGAATGGTTTTTCTGTCGGGATCACCGTAAAAATGGAAGAAGGCAGCTGAAAAGGCATTATAAATGAACTGATTGCTGTCGTCCATTATGCAGAGAGGTGATTTGAAATTCAGCGTGGTGTTTGCCATGTTGAGGTGGATGTTTGTAAATCCCTCCGCACTGTCATTTGAATGAGGAGTGTAGGGAGGAATAACAACAATGGTACCTTTTTCATAGGGCAGAGTGAGATCATCAAAAATGAAATGTCCTTCACCGCCGGTACAGTAAACAAGCTCCCAGCTGTCATGAGCATGGCGGGAAACGTTAAGCGTAACGGTGTGCTTGCCTGCATAGATTATATCGTTCATAACAATATCCCTCGTTTCAAAAAATCAAAGTAATTGCATACAAAGAAGATATTAATTGGATTATAACATTGAATGTCTGTTTTGTCCATATGTTTTGAAAACAATTAAAAACGAATCACATTAAGTATATCTGTAATCGGTATATCAAATGGGCTTGAAATCAAGGCATATCAACGGTTTTAATGGAAAGATAATCCGTTTTATCTATGAACTGAAACATATATGAAGTAGTAAATTTTGCTGCATCGGCTATACTATATAATATCAGGTGCAGCTTTAAATAAGTAACCAACCGCAATATAAACATTTCAAGGGGGCTTGAATTATGGCATACCTGGCTTTAAAAGACATCAACAAAATTTATCCCAACGGTTTTCATGCTGTACACGATTTCAATCTTGAGATCGAAAAAGGTGAATTTATCGTTTTCGTCGGACCCTCCGGCTGCGGTAAATCAACCACTCTCCGCATGATTGCCGGACTTGAAGATATAAGCAAGGGTGATTTCCTTATCAACGGAGTCCGTGCAAATGAAAAAGGACCTCGTGAGCGTGAGATCGCCATGGTTTTCCAGAGCTATGCTCTCTATCCTCAGATGACCGTTTATGATAACCTTGCATTCGGCCTGACTCTCCAGGGCGTTGACGAGGATGTTATCGAGGCAAGAGTAAAGAAAACCGCAAAGATCCTCGGTCTCACCGATTATCTTGACAGACTTCCCAGAGCACTTTCCGGCGGTCAGCGTCAGAGAGTTGCTGTTGGCCGTGCTATCATCCGTAAGGTCGGAATCTTCCTTATGGACGAGCCTCTTTCAAACCTGGACGCAAAGCAGAGAGTTACCATGCGTTCCGAGATCACCCAGATCCACAGGGAAACAGGCGCAACCACCATCTACGTTACACACGATCAGACCGAGGCTATGACCATGGCTGACAGAATCGTTGTAATGAAGGAAGGCTATGTCCAGCAGATCGGCACACCCTATGAGCTTTACTACAAGCCCGTGAATGTTTTCGTAGCAGGCTTTATCGGCGAACCTCCCATGAACTTTATCCGTGCAAAGGTTGAGAACGGCTGCATTGCAATAGGCGATACAACTGTTGATCTTTCCATAAAGCTTGGAAACAAGACCGCAGATTACGAGGGCAAGGAGATCGTATTCGGATTCAGACCCGAAGCAATCGAACTTGGCCTCAGCGAAAATGCATATCAGCTCAACTGCAATGTTGAACTTACAGAGATGCTTGGCGACAACGTCAACGTCTACATAGACATGGGCGATAATAAGGCCATTCTTAAGGTCGATCCCCATCACACTCCCGAAATGGACAGCGTGATAAGCTTCTCCATTCCTTACGATAGTGTCTATCTTTTTGACGGTGACACTGAGTGCGTTATTGACGCAGAATAAGTTATAGAGTCAATCAGGAGGTTTTATATGGATATCCGTTATTCAGCACATCCCAATGATGTGAAAAGATACACAACCGAGGAACTGAGAAAAGAGTTCCTTATTACCGATCTTTATGTTGCAGACACCGTTCAGGCAACCTATTCCCATGTTGACCGCATGGTTGTTATGGGTATCATGCCTGTAAACGAGGCGGTTTCCATTGATAAGGGCATCGATGTTTATGCAAACTTCGGTACTTCCTATATCCTTGAGCGCCGTGAGGCAGGCGTTTTCAATCTCGGCGGCGCAGGCTGGGTTGAGGTTGACGGCGTAAAGTACGAGATGGGTTTTGAGGACTGCATCTACATTGCAAAGGAAACCAAAAGCGTAATTTTCGGCAGCAACGACAAGGAAAATCCCGCAAAGTTCTATCTTGCATCTACTCCCGCTCATAAGGTCTGCAAGACCACACTTCTCACCATTGAGGCAGCAAACAAGCGTCCTCTCGGCGGCGAGGAGAACTCCAACAAGAGAGTAATCAATCAGTTTATCCACCCTGACGTGCTGGAAACCTGCCAGCTTCTCATGGGACTTACAAAGCTCGAAAAGGGCAGTGTATGGAATTCCATGCCCTGTCACACCCACGAGCGCAGAATGGAAGTTTACACCTATTACGGACTTCCCGAAAACAATGTTGTAATGCACTTCATGGGTCAGCCTACTGAGGTTCGTCCCATCGTTATGCAGAATTTTGATGCCGTAATTTCTCCGTCATGGTCCATCCACTGCGGCTGCGGCACATCCAACTATACCTTCATCTGGGCAATGGGCGGCGAAAACCAGGTGTTCGATGATATGGACAATCTCAAGCCTGTTGAATTGAAGTAAATTCACACAGACTCCGGCTTGAAAAATAAGAACGGCGGCCGGGTTTTCCTTGCCGCCGTTAAAAATTAAAAATACAGGAGGATGCTTGTGCAGTTCCATGAAATATACCGCTCGTCGGTATCTCTCTGCTTCGAGCTTGACAATGACACTCCCTATTATGCAGAGAATTCCTACAGCGTTTCAGTAAACGGAGAAACGGTGCTCAGAGATGTGAGCACCAACGTGTTTTCACTTTTTGATCTGAAGCCTGAAACAAAATATATTATTGAAGTCGACGGTGACAGTGTGGAAGCATGGACGCTTCCCGAATCAGCCTGTATAAGTGCTTCTGATTTCGGAGCTGTAGGCGATGGCGTAACAGATGATACAACAGCAATTCAGACAGCAATTTTTGCCTGCCCCGATGACGGACGAGTAAAAGTTCCCGCAGGTACATATTATATCCGTCCCATAGTTTTAAAGAGTCATATGACCCTTGAACTCTGTGAGGGCGCAACGCTCCTCGGTGATACCGAGCCCTCTCATTATCCTGTCTGGCCCGGAGAGATAATCGATCCCAATACAGGAAAAGAGGTTCAGATAAGCAGCTTTGAGGGTACTCCCATGGCGTGCCATCAGAGTTTTGTCAGTGCTCACCATGCAAAGGACATTGCGATTGTCGGTAAGGGTATAATCGATGGCAACGCACAGAACTCCGTATGGTGGATAAACCCCAAGGAGCGCAAAGAGGGCAGACCCAGACTTTTCTTCTGCAACGATTGTGAAAATGTTATTTTCCACGGCATTACAGGCCGAAACTCCGCATCGTGGAACTTCCATCCCTTCTTCTCAAGCGGAATAGGATTCTATGATATGGCTGTTGAGGCGCCCGCAGACAGTCCCAATACTGACGGTACAGACCCCGAATCCTGTGACGGCGTTGAATACATCGGTGTCCGTTTCTCTGTCGGTGACGATGCTATCGCCATCAAGGCAGGTAAAATGTACATGGGCATGAAGTATCAGACACCTGCAAGAAATCACGTTATACGCAACTGCCTTATGGAATATGCACACGGCGCAGTTGTTCTGGGCAGTGAGATGTCGGGCGGCGTAAAGGACCTGACAGTCAGCCAGTGTTACTTTGATCACACCGACAGAGGACTTCGAATCAAGACAAGACGAGGCAGAGGAAAGTATGCTGTCATTGACGGAGTGGAATTCTCCAACATAAAGATGAACAACGTGCTTACACCACTTGTAATCAATATGTACTATTTCTGTGACCCTGACGGCAAGACAGAATATGTTCAGGACAAGGGTCCAAGACCCGTTGACGACGGCACACCCTATCTCGGCAGCTTTACATTCCGTAATATTCAGTGTGAAAATTACGAATATGCAGCAGGATATTTCCACGGCTTGCCCGAGCAGCCCATCGGCTCTGTTGAAATAGACAATGTAACCTTCACTGCAAAGAAGGAAGCAGGAGAAGGATTCCCTGCAATGATGTGCGATATTGACAAACACAGCAAGGCAGGACTTCGCTTCAAGAACGTCAGGAAAGTCACGCTCAAAAACGTCACCCTTGAAGGTTTTGATGGCGAGCGCATCGAAATTCAGGGCGGCGAGTTAGAGGAAAATTGAGGTTTCAAAAGGACGGTGTCCTTTTCCAGTTTCCAAAGGCAGAGCCTTTGGCGGGTTTTAAGGGCGGAGCCCTTAACTTCTCGTGAATAAATAAATGCAGGCGAAACGCCTGCATTTGAAAAGCACGTAAAGTCGGGACAACGTCCTTGCAACCAAAGGTTGCTTTGAGAATCTTCGATTCTCACCCAAACCCTGTCAAATGGCGAAGCCCTTAAGAATCTCATTTAATATAAAAGAGGTGAAAACCTTATGCATGAAACAATCAAACGATACATCGACCGTCTTATGGACGGCTCCACACCTGACAGACCTCTCTGGAATATCGAAAAGGTAAAAGAGGGCAAAGATTTGCAGTGGAACTACATTGACGGCTGCATGATGACTTCGCTGCTGACCATATGGAAGCAGACAGGAGACCGCAAATATTTCGATTTCGTTGACAATTACCTCGATTATTATGTTTTCGAGGATGGCTCACTTCGAGGCTACGATCTGGAAACATATAATATCGACAATATCTGCGAAGGCAGAGTGCTTTTCGATGTCTACAGAGAAACGGGCAAGAAAAAGTATGCAAAGGCAATAGAGCTGCTTCATACACAACTTGAAAAGCAGCCCAGAACAAAATACAACAGCTTCTGGCATAAGCTCATATACCCGGATCAGGTATGGCTTGACGGTCTTTATATGGGTCAGGTCTTTGCAGTAAGATACCAGAGCTACAGCGGAAATAATGACTACAGCGACATTGTAGGACAGTTCAAGAACGTAAGAACCTATATGTATGATGAGGAAAAGAAGCTTTACTATCATGGCTTCGATGCCTCAAAGAAGGCTTTCTGGGCAAAGGAAGACGGCTGCTCAAAGAGTTTCTGGCTTCGTTCTCTGGGCTGGTATCTTGTGGCACTTGCCGATGTTATAGAATATCTGCCCGAAGGCAAAAAGGAAGAAAAAGAATATCTCTCATCTCTGCTTAGAGAGGCTCTTGAGGGTGTTGCTCAGTACAGGGATGAGGAAAGCGGAATCTTCATGCAGGTGGTAGACGCAGGCAGAAGAGAAGGTAATTACCCCGAAACCAGCGGCTCATCCATGATAGCTTATGCCTGCCTGAAAGCATCACGCCTTGGTATTGCAGACGAAAAGTTTGCAGAGCTTGGCAGGAGCGTCTTTGAGAGCATCTGCAAAAATTACCTGACCGAAACAGACGGCGAGCTCAATCTCGGCAATATCTGCCTTGTGGCAGGTCTTGGTCCTGAAAATAATCCCCGCCGTGACGGTACTTATGAGTACTATATTTCCGAGCCCATCGTAGAAAATGACGCAAAGGGTGTAGCGCCTTTCATCATGAGTTATGTGGAACTCAACAACAAATAGTGATATTTATTATCTTATATACAGAAAGGAATAAGAAAAATGGCTAATATGTTTGATCTTTCCGGCAAGATCGCTCTTGTAACAGGTGCAAGCTACGGAATCGGCTTTGCAATGGCTTGCGGACTTGCAGAAGCAGGTGCAACAATCGTATTCAACGATATCAATCAGGAGCTGGTTGACAAGGGCATGGCAGCATACACCGAGAAGGGCATCAAGGCTCACGGCTTTGTATGCGATGTAACCGATGAGACAGCAGTAAATGCTCTTATCGCAGAAATCGAAGAGAAGATCGGTGTTGTTGATATTCTTGTAAACAACGCAGGCATCATCAAGAGAATTCCCATGTGTGAAATGAGTGCAGAGGATTTCAGAAAGGTCATCGACGTTGACCTCAACGCACCTTTCATCATGTCCAAGGCAGTTATTCCTTCCATGATAAAGAAGGGTCACGGCAAGATCATCAACATCTGCTCCATGATGAGTGAGCTCGGCAGAGAAACTGTTTCCGCATATGCAGCAGCAAAGGGCGGACTTAAGATGCTTACCAGAAACATCTGCTCCGAGTACGGCGAGCACAACATTCAGTGCAACGGCATCGGACCCGGCTACATTGAAACTCCCCAGACCGCACCTCTCCGTGAGAAGCAGCCTGACGGATCCCGTCATCCCTTTGATGCATTCATCATCGGCAAGACCCCTGCAGCTCGCTGGGGCAAGCCTGAGGATCTCGTAGGTCCTGCAGTATTCCTTGCATCTGACGCTTCCAATTTCGTCAACGGTCATGTTCTCTATGTTGACGGCGGTATCCTTGCCTACATCGGCAAGCAGCCCTGACGGTCATAAAAAGACAAATTCTACTCCATTTATTATATCCAAAGAGAAAAGCCGGGCATCTGCCCGGTTTTTCTCTTTTCTGTTTACTTGCAGGAAAAAAAGGAATATAATCTGAATACACAGATGAAAGGACAGGGTAATATGATATATAAATCCGCAGAACAGCTTATCGGAAAAACACCCATGCTTGAGCTGACAAATATAGAAAAGAAGCTTTCGCTCAGAGCAAAGATATTTGCAAAGCTTGAATATCTTAATCCTGCAGGCTCGGTCAAGGACAGAGCAGCTCTTTATATGCTCAACGATGCAGAAAAGCGTGGACTTATCAATGAGGACAGTGTGATAATAGAGCCCACATCGGGCAATACAGGTATAGGTCTTGCCTGCATAGGAGCGGCAAGAGGCTACAGAGTGATCATTGTAATGCCCGACACCATGTCTGCAGAGCGCCGGATGCTTATGACCGCCTACGGAGCAGAGCTGGAGCTTACAGACGGCAAACTGGGCATGAAAGGTGCCATAGAACGAGCAAATGAGCTTGCAGCGAAGTATCCGGGCAGTTTTATACCCGGACAGTTTGAAAATCCTGCAAATGCCCTTGCACATTACGAAACAACGGGTCCCGAGATAATGGAGGATGTTCCTGAAGCTGACTTCTTTGTTGCAGGAGTCGGCACGGGCGGAACTATCAGCGGCACGGGAAGATATCTGAAGGAAAAGAAACCTGATATAAAGGTAGTTGCAGTGGAACCTGCAGGCTCACCGCTGCTGTCGGGCGGAGAGGCAGGTGCTCACGGTCTGCAGGGAATAGGAGCAAACTTTATTCCTGAGCTTCTGGACAGAACAGTATATGACGAAGTTATGGGGATAACCGAGGCGCAGGCGTACGAGGCAGGAAGACTCCTTGGCAGAAGTGAAGGAATCCTCTGCGGAATATCCTCGGGAGCTGCGCTTTCAGCAGCAATAGCTCTTGCGGAGAAAGAAGAAAACGAAGGAAAGAATATAGTTGTGCTGCTTCCCGACACAGGCGACAGATACCTTTCAACCGCCCTTTTTTCCGAAAAAAAATAAGGCAAAAAAATTCTGAAAAAATTTTAAAAAAGTCTTGACATATGCCTATACCGATGCTATAATCTCATTCGTTGGTTGATGCGAGTGTGCTGGAATAGGCAGACAGGCACGTTTGAGGGGCGTGTGTCCATGACGTACGAGTTCAAGTCTCGTCACTCGCACCATATAGAATACTCCGAGAATGGCTTAAACAAGCGGTTCTCGGAGTTCTTCTTTTTGCTCATTTTTTGTTTTGCTGCTTATTTGCCGTTTATTGTGCAATTTTCAGGGTGAAAATACCGCTCGTGATGCTTGTTTTTTCAGAACTCCGAGCGGTACCTTTACAAGGCTACAAAACCGTACAAATAGGCGGATTTTGAAAGTGTCCACAGAGGTATTATTAACCTGTGGTTATATGACCTCTGTGGAGAAGGTCTTTGCGTATTCATTGGCTTTGTTTTCGGCTTTTCTGTGCTCGCTGAGTGTGCGTGCATTCCAACGCATGGCAACGATTTTGACTGCAGTCTGCAGGTCAAATTTTACGTTGCGGTGTCCGAGGAAGAACATATAAGGCCAGTCATAGGAAATGGCAGGGGCATGATGTTTGCAGCACTCACACTTTACATATACGCTGTAGCCTCCGATATTGGCACCTCTGAGCCTGGTGTCTATTATCTTGACAAGGGTCGAGCGGCAATGAGGACACCTGCGAAGCTTCGGCATTTTCCCAAGCGTTTGGGATTCTCCTGTGGTCATGCTATTGCCTCCGTTCTCTCGCCCTCGATGAGCTGAGGATGTTTTATTTTGCTGCAGAGAGCATTCCAACCCTCCAAGGTGTTGATGCTGAGTTTTCCTCTTGGTGCCGCAGGTTCGTATAAAGGCAGCTCAGTACCGCCGTTGCAGTGAGGATCTTTGGCCGTGCCGATGCAGCGCAGGCCAGAGAGTGTGTTTATTATATTCATGTAGATTACTCCTGTATTTGGATTTATGTGTTGTGTGGTTGCAATATTCAGCAACTTTGAGCAACTGCAGGGTGCTTTTGGGTTGCGGTTGCGTGCCGCCGTTGCCGCTCGCTGCGAATGCCCTGTATGCGTCCTGCATTCCATATTGCCGTCAGGGTGCGAGCTCGCAAATAATAAGCATCGGGAGCACAGTGCATATTATCACAGCGCTTTGAACAGGCTTTTTGCACTTCATGCGCAAAGTCGCAAACGCTTCTGACTGTTGCCAAGGTCACGTAACTCATAAGAACGTCTGCTTCTTCGGGGGTCATTGCTACTATGAGATTATCGGGATTTGTCAATGTGGGTTCCTCCGTGTTCTGAAAGATTTGTGTTTGTGTGTTTCCTGACACCTGCCATACCCTCTTGGTATGTGGTAAAAAGCGGTCTGAGAGGGGCAAGGGATTGGCGTCCACAGTGCCCCTATATACGAGCGGTCAGCGGATCATATTGCAAGCTGAAGGCGTGCACCGTAGTTCATTCCCTCAAACCAACCTCCGACTATGCGAGAGAGCATAGCTGTTATGGACTGGCCAGCGTCCATCAGAGGGGCGATCAGAGCGGCGGCCTTTGCAGGGATATAACCGAGTTTATAGGTCTTACCGCTCGACACTGCTACGACTGCGACAGCATTTTCATCAACGATGTTGTTGCGCTCTCTGTGGAGCTCCACACGGACATCAGAGGGGTTAGTGCCTGCCAGTTCGGCAAGTACCTGCTGACGTTCACCGTAGCTTGTGCCGTTGACTTTTACGCTTGCGGTCTGTTTGCTCAATTTCCATGCGAGTACCATTGCGACCGAGCGGCTGTACCCCTTCTTGTGGAAGTAATTTGCGGTCTTGCAGATGGTTGAAAGATTGTGCTTCATTTCGCTGTCCTCCTTGACTGTGTTGCCTTACGGTGTTATAATCAAGGCGTAGCCGAGGTAAGGCTCTCGGCTCGCCCTTTTGGGTTTGGGTAGCGGTTTCCTTGGTCGGGGTCGCTGCCCTTTTACTTTTCTGTCTTAGCCTGTCTGATTATCTCAGCGGCTTCCTGGACGGTTGATGCGCTGCTTTCTATGAGCTTTGCGAGCTGTTCAAGCAGAGTATCAAGCTGTGCATTCGTCATGCCCTCGCTCATGTCCTCCCTCCTTCCGTAAGGGGTTATCCCCTGCCTTACGAGTATTAGTATACTATATCGCTATCGATATATCAAGAGGCAATAATGCACAAACATATATCGATATCATTATGCAAGTTGTATATCGCTATCGTTATATAAATGTGATATAATATATGAGAGGTGATGATAATGCCAGCAAGTAAAGCACAGCAAAAAGCAGTAGCAAAATATGAAAGTGCAAATTATGATAAAGTCTTACTCAGACTTGAAAAGGGAAAACGGGAGAAAATTAAAGCTCATGCAGAATCTATGGGGGAGACTACTAATGGATTTATAAAGCGTGCTATTGACAATCAGATCAGCCGTGATAACGGAAATACGGAGGACACAGAATGAAGATATACACCATCATAGCCGGAGTGAACGGCACAGGTAAATCAAGCCTTACAGGAGCACTCAAGGCAGAGCGTACAGACTTAGGCTGCATTGTGGACGTTGACAAGCTGACTGTACTGCATGGCGATTATCTGACCGCAGGCCGTACAGCCGTTGCAAAGATAGATAGCTGTATTGAGCGTGGCATCTGCTTCACTCAGGAGACCACACTATCAGGAGCACGCACCGAGCGGACGGTAAAGAGAGCCAAAGAAGCAGGATATTATATCCGTCTGTATTACATCGGTCTGGATAGTGCAGAAGAATCACTCAGAAGAATCGCTAACCGTGTAGCAAAGGGCGGTCACAATATACCGCAAGACGATGTCGAGCGGCGTTTCTCACAGCGTTTTGAGGCACTTGCAAGGGTGTTGCCCTATTGTGATGAAGTGACGCTGTTTGACAATGATAATGGCTTTGTGGAAGTTGCAGAATATCAGAACGGCGAACTGCTCCCTAAAGGCAATTACCGCCCGAAGTGGCTTGATGAACTTGCAACAGCTCTGCAAGAGGTGACAGATGAAGAATAGCCGCTCGCTTAGAAGAAGTAGTAAAAGCGGAGAGTATGAAAGCTCTCCGCAATTTTCTATGTATGTGATTTAAAATGAGGAGTTTACAATGAAGAGAGAACATTATTTTCGGAATTTTAATGAAGCTCCGGCACTGCTCACCCTGGAAGAGACGGCACAGCTGATGCGTTCTTCTTACGAGGCCATGAAGATTCGGGCAAGC
>JAZUNN010000024.1:0-39083 GCA_045604155.1 Acutalibacteraceae bacterium | reverse complement strand
AATATTTTGCGGTTTAATATCTCTGTGAATTATATTTTTATTTTTACACGCAGAAAGAGCATTGCATATATCTATTCCGAGTTTTATTACCTGAGCTTCATCCACAGGAGATTTATATACCTTTGTGAAAGGAGTAAGAAGTTCCATTTTAATGAAGATATCCCATCCGATACCGTTATCATGCTGGATGAATCGCAGATCATCGCAATACACAATATTGGGATGACCTTTGAGGTCGGACATCAGATTGTATTCCTTTACAATATCTTCGAGGTAATTTTTGTATCTGTCGGTTATACTGGCCGAATCATAACCGTCATTATACAAGTCGTCGATATCGCTGCTGTTTTGCGGTATGGTTATAACTTTAAGAGCTGCTTTATCAACGTGATCGAAAATCTTTTTCTGAATTTCGTATACACTGCCAAAACTGCCTCGGCCTATTTCTCTTACGTTTTCCCATTCGGGCCATGTGGGTGTTTTCATTATTTCTACACTTCCATTTATTATTTAGTGAATTTTACAAAGAATAACCGTAATATTATCCTTTCCGCCTTTATCAAGAGTCTTTTGAATCAGTTTATTAGTGCAGTTTTCAACACTGCCGCAGGTAAGAATAATTTCGGATATTTCAAAGTTTGTCAGCATATCGGTTAAACCATCACTGCAAATAAGATAATAATCTCCACGTTTATATTTGATTTTTGTAATATAGGGCTCCAAAATAAGATCATAGGGATCTATTCCCAGATGCTGCGTAAGAGATGGTCTGCGATTAGTAATTCCTTTTTCCTTTAGATATTTTTCATCGGTATGATCAGAGGATATCTGCATAAACTGGTTATCTCTCAGGCAAAAGACTTTACTGTCGCCAAGATTAAAACTATATGCATATTCATTATTGAACTGCAAACCGGCGACAGTCGATCCCATTCGGAAATTGTTGAATTCTTTTTCTTTATCAAATACAGCTTGATTCATAGAGAGACAAAGGTTTGTAAGAATATTATGGGGAGTTTCATCGGACATGGGCTGTTTAAGAATAGAGTCCATTTTTTTAGCAGCTTCGTATGCTGCAATTTCGCCAAAATCACCTCCGCCCATTCCATCAAATACAGCTAACGTGGTGCCTGATTTTAGAATTCTCTTGTACGAAACAGCTGTAAGTAATCCTGTGTTTTTACTGTCTAAATAATAATTGCTGAAGTAAAAATTATCTTCGTTGTTTGAGCGAACATTTCCAATTACACTGTGACATGAAGCTTCTAATAAATTTATCATTGTATCGCTCCTGTTAAAAATAAAAAATCAATGCATAGACATAATTAATGAAATGCGCATGTATCTTATTTGAAATTCAGCATGAACATCAAATAAGATTTGAAATCATTAGCTCAGAAAGTGTTTGGATACTATGGCTTGGAATGTATTGCAAATAAGATATTGGAGGTTTTACTATTTACTGTTATTATAAAGACTTTATTTCTCGTGAGATTTGTGATTCTAATACTTTATTTTAACATTATTATTTAAAATAGTCAATTATATAGGCTGTCGTATGCTGAAAAATATAGTAAAAATGATACGGAATAAAAACAGAGAAAGATAAAATCGATTTTGGATGTCAACAGAGTAAACGACATTGCACAGGAAATGCTCACCAAGATTAAAGCACGAATTCACGAGCTGGACCACTGGCGAGATAAGGAAGAGACCTGCTCAATGGTCAGAACCCTGATTCGTGACTATCTGTGGGAAAATCTCCCCGAGAGCTATGATGATACCGATGTAAAAACGTATCTCCACCGCATTTATGAGTATGTATATCAGACATACCCGGCAGCTTGATGGATTGGTGAAAGCTAAATAGCTATAATGTATTTATTCTTTTTCTTTGCAAGCTCTGCAAACTTTGCTGCATTGCCATAAGAGTGTGAAACATACGTTACAACATAATCAGAATGCTTGAGCATCCATTTGTTTCTCCATGATATTGCAAAACGCTTTGGCACGGCTTCGATACCTTCCGGAAGGATAGTATCGAAGCCGTATTTGTTTTCAGTTTGTGTTGTTGGCATATAAGCAAAAACAACTGAAAATGAAATGTGCGGATATATCTGCTTTAGTTCATGCAAAACGCTGTAGACTATAGCGTCAAAGTTGCCATTATGGCCAACAAGAAAACACTCAACGCCCTTTTCTGCTATAAGTGTTATCAAACTATCTCGCAGTTTTGATTTTATCGTATCAGGACAGTCGTGATGTCCGAAGAATGTACAGGTATTCATTTTATCCTTCTTTCGGCTATGTGTAGCCTAATAGTAGCACGCATAGCCTATAAGACGCAAGTGAATTGTTTATCCTAATTGTGATAAGTAATTCAGGAGGCAAAATAAAATGGATACTGTCACAGCGGTAAGAAATCGAATATTATCCCTTTGCGGCGAGCATGAAATCAGCATAAATAAGCTTGCAACCATATCTGCACTTCCTCCATCAAGTATAAAAAACATTCTCTACGGAAAAAGTCAGAACCCAAAACTTTTGACGATAAAAATGATATGCGATGGACTCGGGATTACTCTCGGTGAATTTTTCTCCACAGCAGAGTTCGATGCTCTTGAGCAGGAAATCAAATAATAAATGCCTGTTGGTTGCCTTATTACGGTTGCCAACAGGTTTTTATGTAGGTGCGTTTTTGTTGTTAATTGCTTGGCATTGATGTATAATTACCTCAAGAGGTGAGCTTATGCAAAAATATACTGTAATAGCCGGCACTGAGAGTGTTGGAAAAACCAGTCTGCTTGGTGTCCTTAAAGCCTTGCGTGACGACTTGGGCTATATATCCGATGCTTCGTGTGAGCCCGAAGGCATATTTGAGCATACGGCGAAAGATATGATAACAAGCGGAATGGACATAACTCACGAGACAACCCTTACCGCAGAGTTCACTGAAGAAATTTTTAAGCTCGCCAAAGAGGGCAATGTTCATATTAGTATGTATTATATAGGATTGGATACACTTGAAGAAGCTGTGACCAGAAGAATCCGTTCGCCTAAGGGAAAGCGGAGAGCGCCGTACGAAAGAATGGTAAAACATTTTAAAGAGCGCTTTGAAAGATTACTCAAGGTCCTTCCGTATTGCGATGAAATCTATTTATTTGATAATTGGAATGGGTTTGATTATATAGCAAAGTACGAAAAAGGAGAAATGGTCTACAGGGGAAGATATCTTCCTAAGTGGTTTGAGACGCTAATAAGTTTGATGTAAAAATTACAAATCCCTGAACAAGAAACTTCCTTGTTCAGGGATTTATTAATATGCAGATATTTCAGCCTTTGAGTGCTATCAATACAACTCCGCAATGTTTCGGTTGTCGATATCAAGTAATATCCTGCTGATTTCAACGAGAATATCTCTTTGGGTTTCCAGTACGGCATTGTGAACATCAAGCTCTGCTGCGTAATCGTCAAGTATGCTCATGATATCGATATCGCTCATAACAATTCTCCTTCGTGTTCGCAGAGTGCTTTCTTGATTGTATATAACAAGTAGCGAGATAAAACCTCTGTTTCCGATGCGAGTTTTTCATATCTGTTTTTAAGAAACTCAATATATTTGAGCTTTTCTTCGGGAGTTTCAAGGGCTTCGCTAATAAATTCCAAGTCTTTATCATTATACATCTGTTTTACCTCTCAAAAGTACGTCTATCATGGTGTATGGGTGTAATCGGCTTACAAATTTACAGCTTGGGCAGCAGCCTCTTATTCCACCGAGGTTTCGAAGCGCTTCCAGACATTCCTTTTTATCTGCATTAAAATATACAGCATTTTTGCAATACGGGCAAATACCGTAAAATCCGCCCTCGTCCGATGCAATTATATCCATTTCGAAAATTTCACATTTCTCCGGATAATTTACTGAAAGGTACTCTTCTACCGATGAGTGTCCATCAAAAAGTATATTTTCCATAGCGGCAAAGAATCCTGCGATAGCATGAACATATTCGCTGTTGTGGCTTAGCTTGATATATGTTTCCAGAGACTTTTCAAGCATGAGAATATATGTAAAAAGTCGAGCTCTTTTTGCTGCTTCAAGCTTGGGGAGTTCGGGAAAGGATTCTTCATTGAATTCAGTTGAAACTCTAAACAAGCCCATATAATGCCTCCTTTTTCAGTTGTTCGAACTTATTGTTTCTTTGAGAATTTCTTCAAAAGCCTCTCGTATTGGGGCTGTTTTATGAGAGCAGTTCGGGCAGCAGCCTGCCGGTTCTTTGATACATAATTGCTTTATACAATCATCATCGCAAGGGTCAAATTCTGACTGCATATGACAGATAGGACAAATAAAATAGCCTTTCTTTCCAAACTCATCAATCAAAACGTCGCCACTGTCCAGAACTGTATAAATTGCGCTTTTATCTCTGTCGAGAAATTCTTCTACTGTGGGAGCTCCATCGAGCAGAGTTCTGACAAGTTCGATAAAGAAAAGTGCAGTTCCTCCGGCAAAGTCATCATCAGGGTTTTCGTGAATGCGCTCTCTGAAAGAGTTCATTACCGTTGAGATAAGACTGAAAAGCTTTGCCCTCTTCGCAGGATTCAGTGACGGAAGTTCGGGGAATGTGTGTGCGGGTTTGGTTGTGTTAGGGTTAAATGCATACATGAGTATTACTCCTTTTAGTAAATAAAGATTATTTTTTATCGCAAAAACACTCAATGTCGTTATTGCAAATGCATTTTATCACGATATCGAGTGTTTGTCAACCCGTTTTTTCAAAAAATATTATTCAATCTCGTTATTTTTTGTTGCTCAGATAACGAAATTGCGCTAATATTATGGTTAAGAAGGGAGGGATTACTAATGGAAAACTACTTGAAGCCACTGATTCAAAATAAAGGGTTTTCACTAAAATCATTTTCTGACCAAATCGGTCTTCCTTATTCAACCTTGTTAAGCATGCTAAGCCGTAAATTTGACGGCGCTTCAATTGGCAATATTGAAAAAGTATGCAAAGGGCTATCAATTACAATCGACGAATTTGTTGCAGGCTACAGAGGCGAAGAATGTAATTTGCCTTTTATTACTTCAGAGGAAGAGCGGCTTATTATTTCAAAGTACAGGGAAAATCCCGATATGCAGCCTGCGGTGGAAATACTGCTTGGGTTGAGAGATAACCGTTATAGGGTTGATTGATGCTTGAATGTTTCTTGTACAGCAAATGAAGGCTCGTTGCAGCCCGAACATATATGGTTGGGACTGTTAGCGGGTTACACGCCCATAAAATGTCGGCGGGTAACCTGCTAACATACGGGTAACCTGATTATCTTCACGATTTTGAAGCTCAGTTAAAAGAATCCATCAGAACGACGATTACGTGGTTCTGATGTCACAAGGCGACGGCATACAATATATAGTGGTAAAACTTTTGAAAAACGCTGATTTTACCTGTTGACATATACAACATATTGATATATAATACAGACACTGTAGTAGCTCTGTTTTGTGTAATTGACATAATTCGATATGTTAATTATGCAAGTGGTTTTTTGAAACAAGGGGCAAGTGTACCCTTTTGCATTGAAAATACTGTTTGACAGTCGTTAAAACGGCTGTTTATTTTTGCTTTTTTCAAAGCTACATCGAAAAATATCTTTTTGTTTTTCTGAAAAAATAAAATTCAAATTTTGCAAAAGCATATTATCAAAACGTTCTCTGATATTCACCTCGGATTCTGTTGAATTGCATCGACCCGATAATTTTTTCATCGGTGAATGCTACTTCCATTTTTCATATTAAGCGATAATGCACACATCAAAACACAAGTTGCGATAGGAGCGATAGAATCGGAAATCGGCGTATCCGATCCGATTCCGTAACTCGGCGGCCGTTAATGCACTTGTGAAGTAAAATTTTATATTTATCAAATCACTGAGCAAGCTCTATGATTTGAGCTAAAAGCGACTGAATGTATACACTCAGTCGCTTTTTTATTTCCGAATTTATCGCTTAATACTGCCGAAAAGCAAGCTCGGCAGGGGGCAAAAACTCGACAACGGGCGAGTTTTGCTTTTGTGAATTTTCGAAAAGTGGCTGCGCAAGCAGAAGCAGCAGCCCAACTTTTCGAAGCCCGTTCTTAAGTCTCCTATGACTTTTTTAACAATAGGGGGTAGTGACCTTACGACCAGCCGCAATTACGAGGAATATTTATCAGAAAGTTTGATTCCCATGTCAAAAAAATCTCGCATAAAACATGCCATTTTTGAGAATATAAATTCTCAAAGGAAATATGGTGAAAGCAAATATGAAGCTCATAAGGATTCTCAAAGGATAACGAGAGAAACCGGAGAGCGCCAATACACCAAGGGTATTTTCGCATATGCAACTGAAGATACTTACAAAAAGCAATCCATCACATTTGAGAACTGGGTTTTGAGAGAGCATCCCGAAGTCAGAACATTGGACGATGCTAAAAAGTATGTCGGAGAATTTCTGCTTGAAAATATGGAACGAGGCTTATCCGCAAACACGATTCATACCCGAGCATACGCACTTGCAAGTGCTTTCAAATGTAATGTAAAAGAGTTCGGAGTGGATTTGCCGCCGCGAAAAAGCGCAGATGCAAAGCGTAACAGAAACGCTCCACCAATAGACAAGTTCCGTAAAGAAACGCAGTATATTCATCGCTTCGCTGTAGCCACGGGAGCTCGCAGACGCGAGCTTCAAAGACTGACCACAGATTGTCTGAAAGAGGAAGACGGAAAGTTGCTGATTTTCCTCGATGGAAAAGGCGGTAAGGAAAGATGGGCGCGAGTGCTTGAACACGAGCGCGATTTTGTCCGTTCGGTCGTCGAGTCCGCAAAGCATTCCAATTATGTGCGTTCGGACGGATGTAAAAAGTTATTCCCCGACAGACTAATACCCGAAAAAGAACCTCTTCATCAACACCGCAAGGATTATGCACATCTGCTTTACGATGAGATTCTGAGAAACGGCGAGCATCTTATTATCGACCGAGGGATGTACCGCTGCAGAGGCAAGAATTACGGAAAAGTATATAACCGTACAGCTCTCGCCATAGTCAGCAAAAATCTCGGTCACGGACAGAACCACGAACTGCCTCACGAAGTCAGGCGTGTGGGCGTTGTTGCCAATCACTACCTCTGGTAATCGTCAGACGGTTGTAATATTCAATAACACAGCACGCATACGTATTAGACAAAGGAGGCGGTTCGGATGGCTGCTGTAAAACCACAAATCAGAATACGCTTTCATAATCCGAACACCCCTGAGGTAACTGCTGATGCGATTTTGAAGCTGCTTATAAATGCCAACGAAGAGAAGCTTCAAAGAGCAATTGATGAGTACATAAATGCATCGGAAACGAGTGCCGATTCTGATAAAGAAGAATAAGCCAAGGCGCAAAAGCAATCGGGTGATTGCTTTTGCGCCTTGCTTTTACATCTTCACCATGCTATAATCGACGTAACGGAACGATTAAAATGTATTAGGGGGATTTTGCGTGAATATTGCCGCATACTGCCGAGTTTCAACGGACAAGTCCGACCAGCTCAACAGTCTTGAAACTCAGAAAAAGTTCTTCACCGAGTACACCGAAAAAACAGGAGATACTCTTGTAAGAATCTATGCCGACGAGGGTATTTCGGGAACCAAAACCAAGAACCGCAAGGAATTTCTGCGTCTCATGCGTGATGCTGAGACGGGGCTTTTCGATGTTGTCATAGTAAAAGACATTTCCCGATTTGCGAGAAACACCGTTGACCTGCTTGAGAATGTCAGAAAGCTTAAAAGTCTGGGAATAGAAATGATATTCCTGACTGCCAATATGACCAGCATGGGCAACAGCGAGTTTGTTCTGACGGTGTTTGCTGCACTGGCGCAGGAGGAGAGTGCAAATATCTCCAAAAGAGTGAAGTTCGGCAAGAAAGTCAACGCCGAGCACGGACGAGTGCCGAATATTGTCTTCGGCTATGACAAAACTATCGGCGACTATTTCAATCTTGCCATAAACGAAAGAGAAGCGGAAATTGTCCGTCAGATATTTACATGGTATGTAATGGACGGATACGGCGGAACAAAAATCGCCAATATACTCAACGAAAAGGGCATAAAGACCAAGCGCAACTGCAACTGGAGTCAGAATGCGGTTTGCCGTGTGCTGACAAATCAGCTTTACATCGGAAGAATCATAAACGGAAAGCAGGAGGTCGAAGATTTCCTGACAGGAAAACGGGCGGAGAAAGAGGAAGACGACTGGCTTGTAACCGAGCGTCCCGACCTTGCAATAATCGACAAGGCGGTATTCGAAAAGGCACAGGAAATAATGAAGGAGCGATACGATTGCTTCAAGCTTGACAAGGAGCGTCAGAGCAACAAGTACCTTTTCTCCACTCTCATTAAGTGCAGGGAGTGCGGCTGGTCCTTCCGCCGTACGGTGCGAACTTACAAGAACACCTATGTGCGCTGGGTATGCTCGGGTCACAACGGAAAGGGCGCCGAAAGCTGTCCAAATGCCGTGACCGTAGACGAGGACATGCTTATTGACGAGCTGAACAAGTATTTTGCAGAAGTTCTGAAAGCGAAAAAGAATGTTATCCGCTTTGTTGTCAGCGAGTTCAACCGAGTTTACAAGGCGAAGAACGACAACGTGGAATACGAAAAGGAGCTTCGTGCAAGGCTTAACAAAATCCAGAGCACACGTCAGAAGTATATGGATATGTACGCCGACGACCTTATCAGCCGAGATGAACTGAACAGGAAAATCGGCGGCATGAAACAGGAAGCCGAGCAGATAGAAAACGAACTGAGACTTGTTGCGCTGAATATCAGCAAGGGCGACCAGCTTGAAAGCATAATCAAAAAGACCTTTTCCACCATTGAAGGCGTCGCCGATGTGCGGGAAATGACCAACGCACAGCTGCGTCAGGTCATTAAGAAGATAGAAGTCAGCTCTGACGGAACAATCGACGTATATCTGCGTCTGCTTGGAGATATAGGGCTTGATGAAAGCGTTCTAATTAGCGACGACCGTACATAAAGATGTCTCTGAGCGGCTTGAGAAAATAGATCATATTCTTTTTGCTCAGGTGAAGGAGATACTGGAAGAAAACAAAGCACAGAGGCATATTCGCGGAGGGCTTGCGACGAGGGAAAAATATCTCGGCGTAAGGAGAGATGGAAAAATCCGAAAAAACATGAAGTGAATGCTGAAACAAAAGCCCTAAACAAAAGAACGATCGGATAAGCAGTAACGGCTCGTGCGGAGCGAGGGCAGTATAATATCCTCATATGGTCTGTTATCGTCTTGTGGGGAGTATGTGATAATAATATTCAGATTATGGGAAGTAAATTGACTGTGCTGCGAAAACACATTTATAATCTAATTATGGCCTTATTTGCTCTGACAGGTATGTGCAGGGCTTACAAGGAGTATAATACATATAAACTGTGTTTTGGAGAGAGCTATGGAAAGAATAATTTGTATGCTAGGCGGATATTTGATCGGTTCGCTGAGCCCGGCGGCGTTTTTGTCTAAGATCAAAAATAAGGATCTAAGAGAATGCGGAACGGGAAATCTGGGCGGAACCAACGCCCTGATAACGTTTGGCAAGGCTGCCGGGGCACTGGTTATGATATTTGATATTGCAAAGGCGTTTTTCGCATACAAGCTGGCGGAATATCTTTTTCCGAAAATAGCACTTGCAGGTATGCTGACAGGTGCCTCATGCGTTGCAGGTCACATATATCCATTTTACCTGAAGTTCAAAGGCGGCAAGGGTGTTGCGGCGCTTGGCGGAATGGTGCTTGCCTATGATCCGATGATGTTTCTTTTACTTCTTGTGCTGTGCATTGCGATGATGTTCATAACCAATCATTCCGTGGCACTGCCCGTAACAGCTGCGGTGTTGTTCCCCATACTCTGCGGCATAACTTCAAAAAGCATCGGAAATGTGTTGATCGCCGCCGCGGTAGGTATTTTGATAATTTACAAGCACAGAAAGATAATAGGAAATGTTCTTCGTGGCGATGACATGAGGCTGACAAATTTTCTCAGATCAAGAATGTCAAAATAGAGAAAAGACCGTCCTTACCGGACGGTCTTAGTTATTGACGTTAAGAACATTATATTTTAAAATATAAATGATTAAACAGCATATTTTTGCAGAATGGTTCAAATGAAAATTGAATTTACGGTAATGGGAAAAGCAACAGAAGAAGTTTACACCCCGATGAAATGTATTAGATATTGATATAATTGTCAGTGACATTGTATTTATACACGGAGGAGAAGATGAAGAAGCTAAAAATTGCCTTATGTGTTGTATTGATTATCGTTATTTTGTTTGGAAGCTTATTATTGGGAACATATTTCTGTTTGTCGTGCAGCGCCAAAGACATAAGATTCCCTCTTGCAGGTATTGCCGATGACGAATCTGAGTATATTTTATTAAAGTATTCAGACGGAGAGAACTATGTAATAGATGATACATCTTTTTTGATAAAACATAAATGGGATGTTTTTGTTATTTGTTCAACGGAACTTGAAAACTCTACAGGAGACGGCTATTTCAGATTTTATAAAAACGGAGAGTGTATATTTTCCTGTCAATTTGATGACGGTGAGTATTTTGATAAATTTATAAATCGCAAGTACAGTGTGTATGGTTCACAAGAGCTTTCAAAGCTGATAAATTGATGCAAGAACCAGCTTTGAAACAGAAGACCATAATTATTAGGATTGAAAGAAGAGGAACTGTAAAATCATAACGGAGGAAAACATGAAGGTAATTGAGACTGAAAGGCTTATATTAAGACCTCTGACCACAGATGACGCGAATGACGTGTTTGAATGGACAGGAGACCCCATAGTCAACCGATATATGCCATATCCGCTGCACAGGAATGTGCATGAGACGGAAAGCTGGATAAGCTCTCTGGGAGACAAAAACGAATTCTGTTTCTGTCTGAAAGACACAGGAAAGGTAATAGGCGCAGGCTCAGTATCTTATCGCTCGGAATATTCTGCTTATGAGCTGGGGTATAACCTGAGCCGAAATTACTGGGGTATGGGTTATGCCACAGAAGCCGCAAAGGCAATGATAAAATGGGCTTATGATGAGCTTGGAGCGAGGAATTTCTTTGCAAGACACGCAACTGCAAACAGTGCGTCGGGAAATGTTCTTATAAAGTGCGGGTTCATTTTCAAAGAGTACGGGCAGTATTCAAGATACGACGGCAGTGAAGTTTTTGAAGCTTCGTATTATACTATGAATCTTAAATAAATTATAAACCCCGAGCGGCAAAATCACCGCTCGGGGCAATCTGTTTTTGCGGGCATTATGTCCAAAGGCGGCTTTTTGCATTGACGTAAAGAACATTATATAGTAAAATAGAAGTGATACCTGAATAATGGAGGAAATCTGCATGAAACCCGAAGAAATCTTAAAGAAATTATCCCTTAAAGAAAAAATCGCCCTTTGTGAGGGTGAAAGCTTCTGGTATACCCTTGATATGTCCAAGTACGGAATTCCCCAGATGATGATGTGCGACGGACCTCACGGTCTGCGTTGTCAGAAGAAAGTCAACGACATGCTTGGCATGAACGAGTCAGAAAAGGCGACCTGCTTCCCGACAGCGGTCACAACCGCAGGAAGCTGGGACACCGAGCTGCTCGGTGAGATAGGAAACGCCATAGCTGAAGAAGCAAAGGCTCTTGAAGTAGGTGTTGTGCTGGGTCCCGGTGCAAACATCAAGCGTGACCCTCTCTGCGGCAGAAACTTTGAATATTTTTCCGAAGACCCTTATCTTGCAGGCGAGCTTGCAGCTTCGTTTATTGAGAAAATCCAGGCAACGGGCATAGGCACAAGCCTCAAGCACTTTGCACTGAACAATCAGGAATACAAGCGCTTCAACGGCGACAGCCAGGTTGACGAGCGCACCATGCGTGAGATTTATCTTACCGCATTTGAGAAGGCAGTCAAAAAGGGTAAGCCTGCAACCATAATGTGCGGCTACAATATTCTCAATGGCACTCACTGCTCCGACCATAAGGAGCTTCTTACCGATATCCTCCGCACCGAATGGGGCTACGAGGGACTTGTGGTCACCGACTGGGGTGCAATGAATGACCGCATGAAGGGCTTTGAGGCGGGATGTGACTTTGTCATGCCCGGCGGCAGCAAGTATATGCAGAAGAAGGCAATAAAGGCTGTCAAGAAAGGCGAGCTTGACGAAAAGTATGTCGACATAAGCGCACTGCGTGTGCTTAAAATGATGGAAGACGCAGGAGTGGCACTTAAAGATATAAAGCCTGCTGATTTTGATAAAAATCATCTGCTTGCAAAAAAACCCGCCTGCGCAGGCGCTGTGCTTCTAAAAAACGAAGACAGAATTCTTCCTCTTAAGGAAGGCGTAAATGCTGCACTTATCGGACATATGGCGGAAGACCCCAGATATCAGGGTGCAGGCTCCAGCCATATAAACCCCACACGCCTTTCCTGCGCAAAGGACTTTGTGCCTCACAGCGTCTATGCAGCAGGCTATGACGAAAAGGGAAACACCGACGACGCACTTGTAAGCGAAGCAGTAAAGGCTGCAGAGAGTGCTGAAATTGCAATCGTTTTTGCGGGTCTTCCCAATTCCTACGAGAGTGAAGGCTTTGACAGAGCTGACATGAAGATGCCCGAAGGTCATGTAAGACTTATTGAGGAAGTTGCAAAGGCAAATCCCAACACAGTTGTTGTGCTCTGCTGCGGCAGTGCAGTTGAGTGTCCCTGGGCAGACAGTGTAAAGGGTATTCTTTACATGGGTCTTGCAGGTCAGGCAGGGGGAGAAGCTGCTGCAGACCTGCTTTACGGCAAGGTAAGCCCTTCCGGAAAGCTTGCCGAAAGCTGGCCCTTTGTGTATGAGGACTGTGCAACAGCCGAATACTGGCGAGGTGTCAAGAATCCCCAGTACAGAGAGGGTATATATGTAGGCTATCGCTACTATGACAAGGCAGGAAAGAAAGTCCGCTGGCCTTTCGGCTTCGGTCTTTCCTATACAGAATTTGAATATTCCAACGTAAGCTCCGACGGACATACCGTTACCGCAGATATAACCAACAGAGGAAAAGTCGGCGGCAGTGAGGTTGTTCAGCTTTATATTGCACCGCCTCAGAACGGCATCCATCGTCCGAAGAAGGAACTCAAGGACTTTACAAAGATTTACCTTGAAGCAGGCGAAACAAAAACCGTTTCCTTTACCTTCGATGAGCGAAGCTTTGCGGTATGGGCTGACGGCTGGAAGACTCCCGAAGGAACATACAGAATCTACATCGGCAGATCAAGTGCCGACCTGCCTCTTTCCGTGCCTGTAAAGGTCAGCGGAGAGGCAGTGGAAGTACCCGAATGGCAGAAGGGCAGCTGGTACGAAAATCCCTGCGGCGCACCGGATTTTGAAGACTGGAAGAAGCTTTACGGCAAAGAGCCGGTGTCTGATGAAAATCCCCCGAGAGCGGAATTTACAAAGGACAATACCGTTGTGGAAATGAAGGATAAGTCCCTTGTAATGCGCATCATGTACCGTGCAATCAGAAAGGTCATGATAAAGAAATGCGGTAAGGATGCAATCGACACGCCTGAATTCAATATGTTCATGTACTCAAGTGTTGACTGTCCTCTGCGCAATATGCAGATGCTTACGGGAATGAAGGACAAAATCTTTGATGGTCTGCTGCTTATGGCTAAGGGTCATTTCTTCAGAGGCCTTTTCCGTATCTGCGGACGAAATAAATAATCACTGCAGTAAAGCCGCCCGGGTCTGGCATTGACACGAGCGGCTTTGTCGTGTTAAAATATTAAAATAAACTGACAGAAAAAAGGAGGAATAAAAATGAATTGTCCGTCCTGCGGATTCCCCTGTGAGGATGGTGCAAGATTCTGCCCGTCCTGCGGTAATCAGAATATGGGTGAGAATTCCGATTTTGTTTCTCTCAGTCCTATCTCCGAAACGCAGCCGAATATGCCTGCGGCAGAGCCTTCTGAGCAGTATTTTCAGATGATGGAGGAAAAGACCGAATCAAGATTTACAGGTCTGATGGTTTTTTCCATCTGCATGGCGGTGCTTCTTATTGCCGCCGCAATATACCTGATGACATTTATACCGCAGAACAGAAAAGAAGACACAGAAACGGAAGTCGTCAGCAATACGGAAACCGTAACCGGTCTTACCGGCTCGTGGGTATGTGAAGATGGGTATATAGTTTTTACGGCATCGGGTAAATTTGCAGCAGATGACCTGAGCGGTACATACCTCCGGGACGATGCAAACATTGTTCTTGAGGGAGAAAAACAGAAGATAACAGCGGAATATGTGCTGGAGGATGACAGCCTTACCATTGAAACATCCGATATAAGCGGCGAAAGAAGCTATACTTATTATCTTGTCAGCAGAAGAACAGACCTGACATATTCAGAACTTATGGAAATGTGGGAAAGCATCGAATCAGATGCATGATAAAAGGAAAAGAGGAAAGAGAGGATAACTATGAGCGAAAACATCAATGTCACCGGCGATACCATGCAGAATGAGGAAGTAATGACAGCCGAGCCCGTCACTGAGATAGAAGCCGAGCCCGTCACCGAGGTTGCAGCTGAGTCCGTTGCTGAGATTGCGGTCGAGCCCGTCACTGAGATGGCAGCTGAGCCCGTCACCGAGGTTGCAGCTGAGCCCGTCACTGAGATTGCGGTCGAGCCTTCAGATGAAGAATCAACGGCCAGAAAAAACAATCGCAAGGCACTTAAAGTCGCTCTTGTAATGATGATAATATTCATTGTCTTCATTGGCTTTGGCGCAGCTGCATTCGTGCTTGCGAGAAATTCGGAATTCCGATTCTCGGATATGGCAGCATCCTGCACAAATTCAGAATCAAAAGTCATTGAAGCCCCCGAATTTACAGGTGCGTGGGAGAGTGATGATCATACTTTCCTTGCAAGCAGCGGCGGAATTATTGAAATTGACGGCAAGGGTTATAAATGTACATGGGATGACAAAAAGATAACCCTGACACTTGACGATGAAAGCACTCTTGATGTCAAGTACAAGAAGGTTTCCCGCACACTCAAGCTCTGGGTCAAAGAAGACAAGTCGGACTCAGTTTCGATGAGAGCGTCAGACAAAAACAATCCTGAAGATATCTGCGGAAGCTGGCAGCTTGGCGAAACCGTCATAAGCTTCTCTGATATGGGCGATGCTCATATTTACGGAACAGATTACAGCTACAGCGCAGACGGATATGAGATCACCTGCTCTTCAAAGTCGGGCAATGAATATCTTTTCTACACAGTTTCAGGTGATGCTCTCACAATCTGGCAACCGGGTGAGCCTGAAAAGAAGCTTACATTCTTCCGTGAGGGCAGCAGAGTTTCCGCTCTTGTGGGAACATGGGTTGACCAGTACGGCACCGAGTATATAGTTGTAAAACCTGACGGCTCTGTTGTGTACGGTGACTATCTTGGCGTGCAGGATGAATTAGGCGATGATATGACCATTACACTTGAAGGAGATAAGTTTGTTCTGAGCGTAATGGGAATTGATGTTGATATGAATATTGTCGAGCTGGATGGCGACAGAATGCGTATTTCCATTGATGCACTCGGTCAGATCGCAGAGGCAAATTATTACCGTGTTACCCGTGAATTTGATCTCGACAGCGACGAGATAAGTCTTCTGTGGGATATGTATTCTCCCACAGAAGCAGCATAATCTGTAATATTACATATAAATAATACCAAAAGTAATTGCTCCTCGGAGGTAAAATCCAATGCTTTGTCCTAAATGTGGCTACAACAACAAAAAAGGTGCAAAAGTCTGTGCCAGCTGCAAGAGCAGCCAGATATCAAAGAAGAAAATTTCTGAGGCTCAGGTTGCGGCAATGATGGCAGAAAAGGAAAAACAGCAGAAGCAGAGCTTTATAATCCGCTGCTGCATTGCAGGTGTGGTGCTCGTTGCCGCAGTTGTAATATGCCTTCTGATTTTAAAATACGATTCCAATCCGGACCGTGATGTTCTGCACGGAACATACATGGCAGAGCAGAGATATGTTTTCACAACTGAGAGCGGCTCGGATATATCGGGAGTACATGAAACCTTCTCTGTTGTTTTCTGTGAGGACGGCAGAATGGTTTTAAGGTACAAAAGCGGAACACAGACAAGCTACTATTCATATTCCGAAAAGGCACCTGCACCGTATGACGGAGTTGTTACCGCAAAGCGTTATGAAAAATCGGGCAGCGAAGGAACGTCTTTTTTAGAAGAGATAATGATAGACCGCAGTGAAAACGGCGATGTGGTCATGTATTTCACTGCCGATTCGGTAACATTCACAGTGCCTGAGCTGGTTGCGGTGTTCGGCGAAGAGATGACCATGTCAATGCTGGCAGGTATGTATGAGCAGAACATCTGCGAGATTCTTGTTGCAGGAAATTACGATCTCATAACCGATGAACAGCTTACAGCGATGGGTCTTAAGAGAGAATCTCTTGCGGATATGTCCTTTGCAGTAAAGGATTTGCCGGTTGTACTGACAGCTTATCGCATAAGCGATGAGGAGCTTTACAAAAAGGAGGCGGAAAGCCTCTGGAATGAGCGAAACGCGGTGTCTGATACAGATGCTGTTTCCGAGTCTGACGCAGGCGAAGAGCATGACGATGATATAAGCACCAATGCATAAATAAAATCAATCCCCACGGAAGGTATCTTCCGTGGGGATTTTTGCTGCTATTCTTTCAAAATAAAAGTATAATCTTTGTCAGTTACCGGGTTTCTGACAGTCAGAGAATCAGGCTTGAGTAAAGTGGGGTCGTTGAATCTTACTATTTCAAACCAGTCTTCGTAGTTTGTGCCGTCCTTGGAAAGAGTGACGATTCCATGCTTGCCTCTGTTCTCATCATAAAGGAAACCCTGGATGCCATCCTGATTCCACATTTCGTGATCGATGTAAAGAGTCGGATCTCCGGGTATCGAGAAGAAGCGGAAAGTGTAGGAATAGCCTGTTGAATAGGTGTTGCCTCGAAGCTTAAGCAGTGTGAAGATACCGTCGCCGCAGGCGTCCCTGCATTCCTTGCTGCGGGATGAACAGGCAGAAAGAGAGTTGAAAACAGGCAATAATTTATCATAATCATAGGGAGTGTAATGCTGCTTTATGTAATTGTAGTCCTCTAAAGCCTGCGCTGCAGCGGAATCATGAGATGATGCCTGCTCGGATGGAGAAGATGAAAGGGATATGCCTATGATAATGCCTGCAGCAACTATAACTGCGGAAAAAATGATAAGAAGCTTAAGCCAGAGTTTTCCTTTCTTTGGCGCAGCAGAGGAAGGCTTAGATACAGCCTTTTCTGAAGTGCCTGCCTCGGGTTTGCTATCGGGAACATGGGCAGGTGCGGGGGCAGGCTTCAATACAGGTGCAAGCACAGTATTTGACGCAGGAGCAGGTATGGGTGCAGGTGCTGACCTGGAAAATGAAACCGGCTCGGAACCTGAAAACTCCGGCGTTGCAATAAGAGCTTTCTTGAATGCGGAAGCGTGCTGGAAACGGTCACGTTTGTTATAGCTGCAGGCCTGCAGTATGACTGCGGCAAGCATGGGACTTGCGTTTACGGGAGGCGGCATTGGTGCACCGCTTACCATCTTGATTAGGGCTTCATCATTATGCTTGGGGAGAATGACACCTGTGAGAGGGATAAAGGGCAGGCGTTTTTCGTTTAAAAGCTTGTAAAGCACAACGCCCAGAGAATAGATATCGGAGGTGAAGTTTGCGCTTTCGCACTTGTATATTTCAGGTGACATATAGGAATATGTACCCTTCTTGCTCATTCCCGTTGTAGTGCCGCTGAGCACTCTTGCAATACCGAAATCTCCAAGCTTATATGTTCCGTCTTCATTTACGAAAATATTTGAAGGCTTGATATCACGGTGGATAATGTTCTTTTTTACGCATACTTCCAGAGCAGTGCAGATATCAATCCCAATCTTTACTGCTTCGGAGGGAGTAATGGCTGCTGCGGTGCTGTTAAGGTCACGGAGCAGTTCCATGCGGATGAAAATATCACAGCCGACACCGCTTTTCTTCGGCACTATCATGTGATCTTCATAGGAAACGATATTTGCGTTTCCTTTAAGAGCATACATGAAATCAATCTCACGGATAACATCACGGACAATAGCGTCAAAAAACTGACTGACTTCTGCGTCGCTGCGGTAATTTCCCGAGGAACGGACTTCGTTGAGCTGCTGCTCATTTGCCGGTACGGAGATGTGCTTGACAGCAGAATAGTACCTTCGTCCGCTGTCGTTGCGGACGGCACGGTATACCCTGCCGAAGCTGCCTTCGCCCAGCACCCCTTCGCATATCCATGTGCCCCAGAGGGGCTCAAAGGGTTTTATTTTGTCCATATTGCTTTTCCTTTCAGTTGTAGAAAGTGTATCTTGTACCGTCTGTCATGCTTCTGACAGTTATGGATGCGGGTGCTTCTGAATAGGAATTATCAAATCCGATGACTTCAAAAAGCTGAATATAAGAATTATCTTCAGAAGTCTTATATGAGAATATACCGAATTCGCCGATTGAGTCATCAAAGTACCACCAGTAGGAGCTTTCGTTGAACCAGGAAAGCTTTAAGCTGGTGTGAAGACCATTGCTGTCGCTGTACAGATTGATATACTCGTCACCGTTTGAATATTCTCTGTCACAGAGCTTCAAAAGGGTAAACATTGGGTCTGCACAGGCTGCTTTGCACTGGTCGTTTGTATCCGCATAATCGTGCAGACTTCTGAACAGAGTGCGCAATTCGTTTATATCCTCGACGGAATCTACATGAGATTCCTTTTCCTTTTCCAGGTGGAAATTGCACAGGGCTGTATATGCCTTGCTGTCGGAATGGTCACGGATGGAGGAGAAAACATTCTTCGCCTTTCCCCAGCTGCCCTGAGAATAAAAGAACATGGCCTTCTTATAATCACATTCCACAGCTTTTTTATTACTGTCGGAAAACTCACCGAGAGAAAGGTATATGTTCTTTGCATCGTCCCAGCTTTCTTCGTCAAGAAGCTGACCTGCATAGAGATAATAGGCATAATTCAGGTTTTCCTCATAGTTTGCAAACTGAGGATCATCACTGTATCTGGCTGCGGTGCTGCTGATGTCCTTGAGAGTGGCGATAGCCTCTTTGTACTGTCCGCTGCTCATAAGATCAAGTGCTTCCTGATATGAACGCAGGGCATCAGTTTTGTCGCTGCTGTCGGTTTCGCTGTAACTGCTGCCCGTGGTCTGGGCAGAATCACCCTTTTTCATTCCTCTGTAAAAATACAGACCACCGAGTATAAGACCCATTGCAAGAAGGATGCAGATAAGAGCAGCGACCTTTTTTCTTGCTCCGCTTTCTTTCGCTGCGGGCATCTGATATGCTGCCGGGAAATCGGCGGGAGCAGTGTTTACTGCGACAGTGGCTGCAGGCGGCATGGGTGAGAAGCCTGCGGCACGATTCTGAGCAGTGGGTGCAGAAAGAGCCGAGATAAGGGCATTTTTGAATTCAGTGGGGGACTGGAAGCGATTGCGCTTGTTGTAGGAGCAGGCTTTGAGAATGACGTTTGCAAGGGCAGGAGGTGCGTCCTTTGGAGGCGGCATGGGTGTGCCGTTCATGGTTTTGAGAAGTGCTTCCTCCTGATGATGGGGATAGATTGTGCCTGTCACGGGAAGGAAGGGAAGACGGTTATCGTTTAAAAGCTTGTAAAGCACGATTCCGAGAGAATATATATCCGAGGTGCGGTTTGCAGGCTCGCATTTGTAGATTTCGGGAGCCATGTAGGAATAGGTGCCTTTTTTGCTCATGCCGACAGTTGTATTGTCAAGCACCTTTGCAATACCGAAGTCACCCAGCTTGCACTCGCCGTTGTTGGTTATGAATATGTTGGAGGGCTTTATGTCACGGTGGAGAATTCCCGCTCGGCCGCAGACTTCAAGGGCAGTGCAGATATCAACGCCTACCTTGACTGCTTCCTGAGGCGAAAAATTGGATATGGTTATGCTGTTTAGGTCTGTGAGCAGCTCCATGCGGATGAAAATATCGCAGCCGATGCCCGTGGGCTTGGGGATCATAAGGTGATCCTCGTAGGATACAATATTTGCGTTTCCTCTCAGGGTGTACATGAAATCTATTTCCCTTTTTACATCCTGAATGATAGCATTGAAGTATCTGCTGACCTCCACGTCGTTGTTATGGCATCCGGAGGAGCGGATTTCCTGGAGCTGCTGCTCGCTGGCAGGCACGGAAATGTGCTTGATGGCGGAATAGTATCTTCGATCACCGTCCTTGCGCACGGCTCTGTATACTCTGCCGAAGCTGCCTTCGCCCAGAACATCTTCGCATTCCCAGACACCCCAGAGAGGTTCAAATTGTCTTATTCTTTCCATAGCCGACCCTCCGTCAAAATTTAGAGAGAAATAATTATTATCTTATAAAGTATATATTATGAAACGGTTAAAGTCAATAATCTGCAAAAGGCATATAAAAGTCCCGCAAGGAAATTTTTCCTTGCGGGACAAAGTGATTTATCGCTTGAATGTATATGTCTTGCCGTTTGTGGGGTTTTTGATAGTTACACTTTTGGGCTTCTCTGCATAGGGGTCACTGAAGGACACAATTTCAAACCAGAGAGTGTAATCGTCATCGTCAGGGTCTTCTTTTTGGGTGTAATATCCCATTCCGTATTCGCCTTCGTAACAGTACAGAATTGAATATTTATAATTAAGTTTATCAGGTCCCATAGGAAGATAAATATCTGCATATTTTCCATCAGAAGAGTATTCAATATAATATTTACCATAATAATAATGACTGTTGCATAGCTTCATTTTAGTGAATAATTTGGCGGCAAGAGCTTCTTTACATTCTTCGTTTGTTTTTGAGTAGGTTTTCAGTGCTTTGAATACCTTGCGAAGTTCTTTGACATCGCCGGTGCTGTAGTTTTCTTTTGCATACTGAAAATCACACAATGCAACATATGCGGCACTGTCAGAGTGTTTTCCCAGGGAGGAAAAGATTTCCTTTGCGTCTTCATGCTGACCGTTGTTATAGTATGCCAGAGCAATCTGATAATCACATTCCTTTGTCATAGTGGCACTGTCAGAATAATCTCCGAGAGAAGAGAAAATTTCTTTTGCAGAACTCCATTGACCTGAGGAGAAGCGCTCCGATGCCTTTGCATAGTCACAGGATATTACCATATCGGAACTGTCAGAATAATCTCCGAGAGAAGAGAAGATTTCTTTTGCATCATCCCATTGCTCCTTGGAATAATAGTCCTTTGCTTTCAAATAGTCACATTCTGTTACCATGTCGGCACTGTCGGCATAATCTCCAAGAGAAATAAATATGTCCTTTGCCTCGTCGAAATTGTCGTAGTAAAGCAGATTGTGTGCCCAGCAGTAATTTGAATTGTTCAGCCAGAATTCATAATCATCAAATGCGGAATAATCGCTGTAGCGGTCGATATCATCGGACAGATTTTCAAGGGTATATACTGCTCCTAAGTTATCACTTGAATAATTGAGCAGCATGGAATAGCAGTACATGGAAGTGGTGTAGTAAAGTTCGCTGTCTCTGTAATTGCCCAGTTCATCGAATTCTTCGGCTGCTTCGTAGTAATTTCCATGCTCCAAATTGAAAACTGCGGTATGGTATCTGGTGTTTTTGTCACGGAGAACAAGGAAGAAAGCAAGCTCGAAAATTGCCAGAGCAGCCAAAACCGCAATAATGATAGTGGCGGTTTTTCGGCTGATATTTCCGAGAAAGCCCGATACAACCGATGGCTTTTCCTTTTCGGGAATGATTTCTTCGGGTTGAATCTCAGGGATGACAGGGTTGACCATGGTTGCCTTTTCCTCGGGCACGGCTTTTGCAGGAGCATCCTTCGCAGGAGCAGGTTTTGCAGAAACAGCTTTTGCAGAAACAGCTTTTGCAGGTGCGATGCTTTCCGGAATAAAGTCATTGCTGTCAGAAATCTCTGAGAGAGCTTTCTTGAATTCAGCCGGCGAGCGGAAACGGTCACGTTTATTGTAGGCGCAGGCTTTGAGAATAACGTCTGAAAGAGCAGGCGGTGCATTTCTGGGCGGAGGCATGGGTGCACCGCTTATCATTTTCATAAGTGCATCGTCCTGATGCTGAGGGAAGATTGCCCCGGTAAGAGGCATGAAAGGCAGACGGTTGTCGTTGAGAAGCTTGTAGAGCACCACGCCGAGAGAATAAATATCAGAGGTATGATTTGCAGGCTCGCACTTGTATATCTCAGGAGCCATATAGGAATAGGTGCCTTTTTTGCTCATTCCCGTAGTTGCACCGCCCAGTGCCTTTGCAATGCCGAAGTCACCGAGCTTGTAGATTCCGTCGTCGTTTACAAAAATATTCGAGGGCTTGATATCACGGTGAAGAATGCCCTTGTTTTTGCATATTTCAAGAGCGGTGCAGATATCTGTACCCAGCTTTATGACCTCAGCGGGTGAAAGCGTATTGCTGAGCGAGGAAATATCACGGAGAAGCTCCATGCGGATGAAAATATCGCAGCCGATGCCATTTTCCTTGGGGATTACCATGTGGTCTTCATAGGAAACTATATTTGCATTTCCCTTGAGGGTGTACATGAAGTCAATTTCCTTCTGAACATCCTGAACGATGGCATCAAAGTATCTGCTTACATCCTGCTCGCTTTTGTGGTAGCCTGAAGAACGGACATCGTGAAGCTGCTGGTCGCTGGCCGGCACGGAAACGTGCTTGATTGCAGAATAGTACACATGGTTTCCTTCCTTGCGCACTGCTTTGTAAACCCGACCGAAGGCACCTTCTCCGAGAACTTCTTCACAATTCCATACACCCCAGAGGGGTTCAAACTTCTTTACTCTCTCCATTTCAGATTCACCACACAAAAATTTGTTGAAAAAGGGTGCTTTGTGAAAATTATAAAACACATATCATATAAAGTCAATTGCTGTTTCATTTTATCGAAATCAGAAATGCAGATAAACATACGTAATAAATGTTGAATTGCAGAGAAATATGGTGTATGATAAAAATGAGATGGTGCTCAGATAAATACAAGGAGGTTTTTTTATGAAAAGAGTTTTATGTTCAGTTTTAGCGCTTATGCTCAGCGTGCTTGTGATTTTCGGAATGACAGCCTGCGGTGAAAAGGAAGAAATCAAGCCCGATCAGCCTTCGTCCCAGCCTGTTGAAACCGTGCCTGAGGCAGACGGCGCACTTCATGCGGAAATAACTGACGACAAACATTTCAAGCAGTTTGAGCTTTTCCACAGCTTCGGCAATGATGAGTATGAGGACTATATGCTCTGGTGCGAGGCTGAAATGACCGATTTCTACATTGTCGGGCTTATTCCCGATGCTGAAAACTGGGTAACCGACGGCGTGAAGCTTTTTGAAAAGGATAAGATCACACCCAATGAATCCGTCAATTATATGAGAATGGTACCCGAAGGATTCCCTGCTGAGGCTGTTGTCTACACTGCAAACGGAAAGACCTATATGTATGCAATCGGCTATAATGGCAGAGACGGCGGCATTTCTCTCATGGAAATCGACAGACTTTTTGTTGATTCTGAGGCTGCTCCAACCGAAGAAACAACCACCACTACAGAAGCAACCACTACCACCACTACAACTACAACAAAGGCAACCACCACAACTACTGCAGCTTCTTCCGAAATTATGACAGAAATATACTGGGTCAGTGAAGACCTTGATATATTCGTCCGTGAGACCACTATTGAAAGTGACTCCAAGTGGCACGTATGGAAAGCTCTCAAGAGTCTGAACAAGCAGATTCCCACAAAGTGCAGCCTTATTAGCGGCGAAATGGTCAAGGGCAGAAACGGCATAATGGAGCTGAATTTCTCTTCTGAGTTTATGGATATCGGTACCAGCATGAAAGGCAGACCTGTTCTTGAGGCCATTGCAAATACATACATTACAACCTATGACCTGCAGGCAGTACGCTTCATGGTTGAAGGAGAATATCTCGAAAGCGCAATCTGCGGCTATGCAGAGGAATTTGCATATACCGCCTGCTGATGAATAAGCGAATCCCCGACGGGTTTTCCGTCGGGGATTTTTCATTTTATTCAACTATCCACACAACGCCCACGTCCGGTGTATAGCCGTAATACTCAGGCTCGTGGGGTGCTGTTATTGTGATTTTGCAGGCGAAAAAAGCATTTTTGCCAATGCTCTCCACACTGTCGGGAATTGTGATTTTTTCAAGCTTAAAGCAGCCGTTGAATGCCCAATCCCCGATGGTCGTAAGGTCAGAATACAGTGTTATTTCTTCAAGCACCGAGCATCCCATAAAGGCGTTGTTGCCGATAACCGTCAATCCCTCTCCACCTGTGACACTTGTCAGCTTCCTTGAATATACAAAAAAGTGGCTGCCGAGAGTGGTAACCGTTTTCGGAATGTTCACCGAGACAAGTGAAGTGTCATCCTGTGTAAAGCCGTAATAATAGTTATCGTCCGCTTTTCCAAGGGCGGTAACCTTAACGCCGTTTATTTCTGATGGGATGTCAGCATGGGGATACATACTCTCGGCAAGGGTACATATTATAATCCCATTATCCTCCACCTGATACAAACCCGAATATGTGATTGTTTCATAGCCGTGTTCATCTGTGGAAGTATATTCTTCCATGTGATAGTATATTGGAATTGATTTTTCCCACTTTCTTTCCTGGATTACCCTTATCGCAACAATAACGTATAAGAAAGCGAGAGTGGCGGCAAGAAGCACAATATAAACTATCCCCTTGATTTTGTCCGATTTCGTCATTGTCATTCGCCTTCCTTTTATTACCAAACATAATTTTACCACAAAACATTACAGTTTGCAATATTATTCCGCCTTACACGCACACATTCCACGACTGACGCACACTTATGCGCTGTGTTCACCCATTACGGACGAATTTAGTCCATTTTCTGATTTTACTGATTGAAAGTGCAAAAATATGCACTAAAAACAATGTTAAAACCTTGTCAATTTCTATCCCATAAAATGTTGACTATGGCGTAAACAAAACTTATAATTAGACTAATCACAAATTCGCTGTGAGGCGAATATCTACATAACGGAGGTAATTTACAATGGCAAGAGTTTACAATTTTTCTGCAGGTCCTTCCTGTCTGCCTGAGGCAGTACTTACCAAGGCAGCATCCGAGATGCTCGATTATGAGGGCAGCGGTCAGTCTGTTATGGAGATGTCTCACCGTTCAAAGACTTATCAGGCAATTATCGACGGCGCAGAGGCAGCTCTCCGCAAGGTAATGAACATTCCCGACAACTACAAGGTACTCTTCCTTCAGGGCGGTGCTTCCACCCAGTTTGCAATGATCCCCCTCAACCTCATGACCAAGAGCGGCAAGGCTGACTTTGTCATCACCGGTCAGTGGGCTAACAAGGCATATCAGGAAGCTTCCCGCTACGGCGAGGCTAAGGTCATCGCTTCCAGCAAGGATAAGACCTTCTCCTATATCCCCAAGCTCGATCCCGCTACCTTTACTCCCGATGCAGACTATTTCCACATCTGCATGAACAACACCATCTACGGCACCAAGTACCATGAGCTCCCCGAGACCGGCAATGTTCCTCTGGTAGCTGATATTTCTTCCTGCATCATCTCCGAGCCCCTTGATATCACCAAGTTCGGTATGCTCTATGCAGGCGCTCAGAAGAATATGTCCTGCGCAGGTCTTACTGTTGTTATCATCCGCGAGGATCTCATCGCAGAGCCCCAGGCTTGCTGCCCCACCATGCTCAAGTACAGCACCCATTCCGAGAATGGTTCCATGTACAATACTCCTCCCTGCTATGCTATCTACATTGCTAAGCTCGTTCTCGAGTGGATCCTCGAGCTCGGCGGCGTAGAGAAGATGAAGGAGATTAACGAGAAGAAGGCTAAGATCCTTTACGATTACCTCGATTCTTCCGAGATGTTCAAGGGTACTGTTGTTCCTGAAGACCGTTCCCTCATGAACGTTCCCTTCGTTACCGGCAACGAGGAGCTCGACGCTAAGTTCGTCAAGGAAGCTACCGCTGCAGGCTTCGTAAACCTCAAGGGTCACCGTTCTGTCGGCGGCATGAGAGCTTCCATCTACAATGCAATGCCCGTTGAAGGCGTTGAGAAGCTCGTTGAGTTCATGAAGAAGTTCGAGGCTGAGAACAAATAATTAAACATATTTAGGAGTAATTACAATGTATAACATTCTTACACTCAATAAGATCGCTGCTGTCGGTCTCAACCGTCTTGGCGAAGGCTACGTAGCAGGCGACGCAATCGAAAATCCCGATGCAGTTATCGTAAGAAGCGCAAGCATGCACGATATGGAAATGCCCGAGAGCCTTCTTGCTATCGCAAGAGCCGGCGCAGGCGTCAACAACATTCCCGTTGCTGACTGCGCTGACAAGGGTATCGTTGTTTTCAACACCCCCGGTGCTAACGCAAACGCTGTTAAGGAGCTTGTTATCGCTGCACTGTTTATGTGCTCCCGTAAGGTCATTCCCGCTATCGAATGGGCAAAGACCCTCAAGGGTCAGGGCGCAGACGTTCCCAAGCTTGTCGAAAAAGGCAAGGCACAGTTCGCAGGTCCCGAGGTAAAGGGCAAGAAGCTCGGTGTTATTGGCCTCGGTGCTATCGGCGCTCTCGTTGCAAACACCGCTTACAACCTCGGCATGGACGTTTACGGCTACGATCCCTTCATGAGCCTTGACGCTGCATGGAGCCTCTCCAGACACATCAAGCACTCCGTAAACCTCAAGGAGATCTACGAGAACTGTGATTATATCTCCATTCACGTTCCTTACAATGCAGACACCAAGGGTTACCTCGGTGCTGAGGCTATCTCCCAGATGAAGGACGGCGTCCGCATCCTCAACTTCGCTCGTGCAGAGCTTGTTGACGCTGACGTTATCAAGGAAGCTCTTGCCAGCGGCAAGGTCGGCGGCTATGTTGTTGACTTCCCCACCGAAGAGGTTCTCGATGTTGACGGTATCGTTGCTATCCCCCACCTCGGCGCCTCTACTCCCGAGTCTGAGGACAACTGTGCTGTTATGGCTGCTGACGAGGTCAAGAGATACCTCGAGGACGGCTCCATCAAGAATGCAGTTATGTTCCCCGACCTGGACTGCGGTCCTGTAGAGAACTTCCGTCTCTGCGTTCTCCACAAGAACATCCCCAACACCCTTACAAGACTTGCTGCAGTATTCTCCGAGCAGGGTCTCAACATCGAGAATATGCTCTCCAAGTCCAAGAAGGACTATGCTTACACTGTTCTTGATTGCGACACCGCTATCAGCGCTGAGTCCATCGAGGCTGTAAAGGCTATCGACGGCATTATCAGAGTGCGTGTTATCGAGAAGTAATTTTTCCGAATAAATTTAATTCAAAGCCCTCCGTTTTACGGAGGGCTTTGTTGCATTTAAGCTTTCTATGTGATACAATAAAGTGTAATAATCAATCATGGAGGGTTTTTATGTTCTGTAATAACTGCGGAAAGAAAATAAAGGACGATGCCAGATTCTGCCTTTTCTGCGGCGATAAAATTGAAATTATCGATGATGAAACGGGAGAGATCATTATTCCCGGAATGGTAAAACTGCCGGAGCCAAAGATTATGCATAAGCCTGCAGTAAAGCCTGAGCCGGTTGCTGTAAAGCCTGAGCCGGTTGCTGAATCCGTCCCTGATAGTCATGATGAAGAAACAATGGTTTTGAAAAACGATGAAGACCTTGAAACTGTTGTCCAGGCAAAAAAGGCAAAGAAGACAAAGGTGAATAAGGCAGATAAGAAGAGCGGCTCATCACGCAAAAAGCTGCTTCTTATCGCTGTGCCTGCCGCAGTGGTGGTTATCGTTACTGCTGTTGTTCTTTTCCTTGTGCTTGGCGGAAAGACAGAAAAGGCACCTGCGGATAAAATCTTTGTCACAGAGGACGGACTTTACAGATATACCGTTTCCGCTTCTGAAATTCAGATGGAAAGATATCTTGGAGAAGAACATAATGTTGTAATCCCCTCGGAAATCGACGGAAAGCCTGTTACTTCAATCGGGGATAGTGCTTTCAGCGGAAATGATACGATTATCTCTCTGGAAATGCCTTCGAGCATAACAGAAATAGGAGAGAATTCTTTTAATGCCTGCAGAAATCTCACTGATGTGAAAATTTCGGAAAATATCACGGCGATTGAGTACCGTGCATTTTCATATTGCAATAACCTTAAAAGGGTTGAAATTCCTCAAGGCGTAGTCAGAATAGAAGAAGGTGCGTTTGAGGGGAGCAGAAAAATTGATACGGTGGTAATTCCTGACAGCGTTGAATACATAGCGCCATCGGCGTTTTATTACTGCGAAGGTCTTAAAAATATTGAAATAAGTGAAGGCAATTCCTGTTGTTATATGGAAAATGATGCGCTGATAACATCAGACGGGACATTTGTTATTTGTCTTGCTGACAAAAAAATCAAATCATACACGGTGCCTGATGGAGTAACGGCAATCGGCACCGGTGCCTTCTCAAATTTTGAAAGGTTGAATAAAGTAACCCTTCCCGACAGTGTCAGAACTATTAAAGAGAGTGCATTTTCAGGTAATAATATTGAAAAAATAAATCTTCCCGAAGGTCTTGAAACTATAGAAAGCCATGGATTGAGCAATCTGGGTGTGGATAGCCTTAAGCTTCCGAGCACACTGAAGTATATCGGTGACTACGGTTTGTGGAACTGCTATGCGCTCGACAGCATACATATTCCCGAAAGCCTTGAATTTCTGGGAGAATGTCCTTTTGCAGCCTGCTATGATCTCAGAAAAATTACAGTGGCAGAAGGAAACACAAATTTCTGTGCAGTGGATGGTGCGCTTTACAGCGCAGACAAAAAGACACTCATTGCAGTGCCTCAGGGGAAGAAACTGAAATCATTCAGTATACCCGATGGAGTAACAGCTATCGGAAATGGTGCTTTTTATGACTGTGAAGAAATCAGGTCCATATCGATTCCTGACAGCGTTGTAAGTATCGGTGACCATGCGTTCGGTCTCTGCAGCTCACTCAAGAGTATAGAACTTCCTGAAAACGTGGAATTTATCGGTAAAATGGCATTTTATGGCTGCAATAAAATCAAGGAGATTACAATTCCGGGAAAAGTAAAAAATATCGGCTACTGTACCTTCAGCGATTGTGATTCTCTTGAAACCGTTATTATTGAAGAAGGCGTTGAAAGTGTAGACGAGGATGCCTTCAGTGACTGCAAGTCTCTTAAGAGTGCGACGATTCCCGGCTCTGTAAAGGTTATTGGAGAATCTGCATTTGAAAATTGTCCTAATCTCAGTGAAGTGAACCTGGGTGAAGGAATTGAAACCATCGGAAAGAGTGCGTTTTCAGCCTGTGAAGGACTTATCTCCATCAACATTCCCGACAGTGTAATAACTATTGATAAGAATGCATTTACAAACTGCTGGGCATTGGAGAATGTACAGCTCGGAAACGGTATCACTACAATAGGTGACGCAGCATTTGCCGGCTGTGAGTGCATCGGTGAACTGGAGCTGCCTGAAAGCCTTATTTCCATCGGTAACAGCGCATTTGCCCATTGTTCATCTGTTTCTTCAATGGAAATCGGTAAAAATGTTGAGAGTATCGGCGACAATGCATTCAGCAACTGCTACGGCATAGAAGAATATGTCGTCAATGAGGATAATAAAAACTATACTGTAATTGACAAGGTGCTGTATACCAAGGACAAGAAGACCCTTGTGGCATACCCCTGCGGACTTGAAAGCAGTGAGGCATTTACAATCCCCGAGAAGGTGACAACTATTGCTGCAGGTGCATTTGAAGGCTGTCAGGGTCTTGCGGATATAGAATTCAATGAAAAGGTTTCTTCAATAGGCGACTATGCATTCAGCTTTGTGCCTTTTGAAAGCACCGTTGCACTGCCCGAAAGTGTCACAACACTTGGCGAATACATATTCAGTTTTAATGACAGCATAAAAACCGTCGAGCTTGGAAAGAATGTAAAGGATATATCCCTGCATACCTTTGCGGGTGCATTTGCGCTGGAAGAAATTACAGTATCGGAAGAGAATCCTTACTATACGAGTGTGGACGGAGTCCTTTACACCAAGGATATGAGCACTCTTGTATTCTATCCCGCAAATAAGAGTGACAGCTCATTTACCGTGCCCGATGGAGTAAAAACCATAGAAAAAAGTGCGTTTGAATCAAGCGTAAATCTCGCCGAGGTTATTATCCCTGACAGTGTGACTTTCATAGGAAAGTCGGCTTTCAAGGACAGCAGTGTCACATCGGTGAAGCTGCCTGAAGGACTTCTCGGCATAGAGGATTCAATGTTTGCAGGTTCAAAACTCGCAGAAATCGAGCTGCCCTCAACGCTGATCTATATTGGCGAAGATGCATTCATGTCGACACCTCTCAAGACTCTGACCATACCCGAAAGTGTCGTATCCATAAACTATGATACCTTTGAAGGCTGCAAATTGAAGGTGTATGCACCGCATGAATTTATGTATTACAGCGGAAGCTGGCTTGATGATAGTATTACATGGAAGGTAAAATAACGACTTCGTGCTTTATTAAACATCCTTAAATAAAGCAAAACCGTTGATTTTTACGTTATGAAATGATATGATATTATTGAACTGCTGCGAAGCGGCAAAGATATTTGATTATAAGGAGTCAACAGCCTATGAATTACGGTTATTTTGACGAACAGCGCAAGGAATACGTCATTACAAATCCCGCAACTCCGGCTCCCTGGGCTAACTACCTGGGCGATCCCAATTACGGTGCAATCATTTCAAACAATGCAGGCGGCTACAGCTTCGTAAAGAGCGGTGCTAACGGCCGAATCCTCCGTTACCGCTTCAACGACTGCGACGATCCCGGCAGATACATCTACATCCGTGACTGTGCTGACGGCGATTTCTGGTCTGCTTCCTGGCAGCCCGTTGGCAAGAGCCTGGACGTTTACAAGTCCGAGTGCCGCCACGGTACCGCTTATACCACCATTTCCGCTGAGTACAAGGGCATCGCTTCCGAGGCTCTCTATTATGTTCCTCAGGGCAAGACCTACGAGGTCTGGAAGCTGAAGGTCACCAATAACACTGACGAAGCAAAGAAGCTGGGCATCTTCGGTTATGCTGAATTTACCACCGACAACAACTACAATCAGGATCAGGTAAACCTCCAGTACACCCAGTTCATTACCCGTACATACTACAGTGACAACCGCATTGATATGACCATCAACGAGCGCTGCCACGAGGAATTCAACGGCAACAAGCGTGCAAACCGTTTCTTCGGTCTTGCAGGTGCAGATGTTGTTTCCTACTGCGGCGACAAGGAGAACTTCCTCGGCCTTTACAACGGCTACGGCAAGCCTCAGGCAGTTCAGGACGGCAAGTGCAACAATGTCCTCAACTACAATGCTAACCCCTGCGGCGCTCTTCACACCGAGATCGAGCTTGCAGCAGGCGAGACAAAGGAAATCCTCTTCGCACTCGGTCAGAAGGAGCCTGAGGAGGCAGCTGCTATCCTCGCTTCCTATGCTGACATCAAGAAGGTCACCGATGACGAGCTTGCACAGCTCATCAACTACTGGCACGGTAAGCTTGCTAACTTCCAGATTGAAACTCCCGACGAGAACTTCAATGCAATGATCAACACCTGGAATGCATTCCAGTGCTTCACCACCTTCGTATGGAGCCGTGCAGCATCCTTTGCATACTGCGGTGAGAGAAACGGTTACGGCTTCCGTGATACCGTTCAGGATATCCAGGGTATCCTCCACCTCGACCCCGAGATGGCAAAGAAGCAGATCAGACTCATGCTCTCCGGTCAGGTTCACAACGGTGCAGGTCTGCCCCTTGTAACCTTCGATCATAACCCCGGTCACGAGGCTACTCCCGAAGAGGCTGATGCATACGCAAAGAGAATCGATCACACTCCCTACCGTGCTGACGATGCTCTGTGGCTCTTCCCCACTGTCAAGAAGTACATGGCAGAGAGCGGCGATATCGACTTCCTCGATGAGGTAATCCCCTTTGCAAACAAGGACGAGGGCACTGTTTACGAGCACCTCAAGAGAGCTATCAGCTTCTCCATGAACCACCTTGCAGCTCACGGTATGCCTGCAGGTCTTTCCGCTGACTGGAACGACTGCCTTAGAATGGGCGCACAGGGTGAAAGTACCTTCGTTGCATTCCAGCTCTACTGGGCTCTCAAGATCATGCGCACCTTCTGCGAGCACAAGAACGACGAGCTCTACATCAAGTACCTCGACGAGCAGGCCGAGATCCTCTACAAGAACATTCAGGACAACTGCTGGGACGAGGACAGATTTATCCGTGGTATCCGCGACAACGGCGTAAAGGTCGGCGCAAAGGCTGACGTTGAGGCTAATATGTGGCTCAACCCCCAGAGCTGGGCTGTTATTTCCGGCGTTGCAACTCCCGAGCAGGCTGAAACCTGCCTTGAGAGCACCTGGAGAGAGCTCAACACCGCTTACGGTGCACGTCTTCTCGCTCCTTCCTATAAGGATCACCCCTTCGATGGCTCTGTAATGATCCTCTTCAACGGCTCCACCAAGGAGAACGGCGCTATCTTCTGCCAGTCTCAGGGTTGGATCATCCTTGCTGAGGCTCTTATGGGTCACGGCAACCGTGCATTCGATTACTTTAAGGAGACAAGCCCTGCATACATGAATGACAAGGCTGAAATCAGAAGAATCGAACCCTATGCTCACGGTCAGTTTACAGAGTCCGTTGAGTCTCCCTTCGAGGGCAGAACTCACGTCCACTGGCTCACCGGTACCGCTTCCACCGTTATGGTCGGCTGCGTTGAGGGTATCTGCGGTATGCGTCCCGACCTTAACGGTCTGACCATCAATCCCGCTATTCCCTCTGACTGGAAGAGCTTCAAGATGGAGAAGACCTTCCGCGGCAAGAAGCCCCACATGACTGTTGAAAATCCCAACGGTGCACAGGGCGGCACCAAGGAAGTATGGCTCAACGGCGAAAAGCTTGAGGGCATCTATATCCCCGCTGCTTCCATGCTCGAAGAGAACGACATCAAGGTTGTTCTTTAATCGGTTGAAAGTTTTAATCGCCCCACGGGAAAACGTGGGGCGATTTTTTAAAAAAATTTTTTATATCTGAGCAAAAACATGGATCTGATGTGTTTTATATATAAACAGAGTTTTATGGAGGCAAAAATGATGAAAAAGACATTAATGGTAATTCTGGCAGCGATTCTGATGCTTTCCGTGTTTGCAGGCTGCGGCAAGGAAAACAAAGAGCAGATCCACAATAAAAGCATCGAGCTGCTTGATAAGTTCGGTGAACTGCAGAAAACAATGAATGTTCAGGAGATGGTTGACCTTACTCCTCCCGAATATTACGAATACTATGTAAATTCACTGATCAGCAGCGGTGAATATTCTTCGGAAAGCGATGCAAGAGAGCAGGCTGACATCCACTTCGGCACCAACAATATCTTTCTGCTTACTTCTAAAGCACAAAGACTGAGCATTTATGATGAATGGCGTGAAGAAGGATATATCAGTTATGTACATACAGGCTGTTACTGGTATACCGCAAATGATGATGAGGTGGAAGAGCTGAACAGTTTTCTGAAGAAAAAGTTCGGCTTCAAGAAAAAGGTGACCGCAGCAGAGGTTATGCCTTTTGATTACACTATTTACAACAAAGAACATGAACATATTGATTCTGACGGATATCTGTATGGACTTTCTGTAAAGATAGATGGCAGCTGGTATTTTGTAACCGACTCTGAATATTGGATGACAGGTGACTACGGTTCACCTTCCGCATATGTGTCATGGATATATCAGCATATAGTGGATCATAAGGAAATACACGGATAAAACAAAAAAAGGCAAAGCGATTTTCGCTTTGCCTTTTTGATTTATTCGTCTTCTTCCTGTGTTTCAGAGGATTCCGCTTCGTCATTTCCCTGCTTTGAGCGCAGGTCACGAAGAAGTCCGACCAGACCTGAAGAATTATGAGGGTGACGCTTTTTGCGGCGGCTGACGGTTGTTTCCTCGCCGTTTTCAGGAGCTGTTTCTTCAGAAACAGGCTCAGGCTTTGGCTCGGGTTTAGGCTGAGGCTTCGGAGCAGGCTCGCTCTTCGGAGCAGGCGCAATATGCATGGGCTCCGGGGTTACACTGACCTTTTTGGGGGTCTCAATGATTTCTTGAGCTGCTTCAATAGCCTCTGTTTCAGGAGTCTTTCTGCGTCTGCGGTGACGGCGTCGCTCGGTGCGGCTGAGAGCGGTTTCAGTTACTTCCGTTTCCGCAGGCTGTTCCATGAGAACATTCTGTTCCATGAGAACATTCTGTTCTCTGACAACTGGCACGGGAGATACCTTTTTGGTTTTTACACGTGCATTGATTTTCTTCTTCTGCACCTTGGGCTTGCGCACTTTAAGACCCATTGTGTGTATTCCCAGGCTGTGACGGGCAACTATTCTGCCGGTGACCTTGTAAGCGGCATTTTCAAGGGCGGATTCAAACTGCTTTCGACTTTCCTCTGCAGCAGCTGCACGTTCCGCAGCGGTGAGCGGTGTTTCAGTTTCCTCGTCATTTACAAGGTAAATGGTATTCATATATGTGTCATCGGGCAGTGTAAAGCCCGTAAGACTTCCCGATGCGGGAGGAAGAAGTCCCATGTCCTGATCTTCTGTTATTTCTACGGTTTTTGGGCTTGTTGCAAGAGGGATTATTTCTTCCTCTTCAGGGATTTTTTCGATGATTTCCTCAGAAACTTCTTCGCTTTTTTCTTCAATGATTTCTTCGGTTTTTTCTTCAGCAGGTGCATTCATGCCTGCAAGGTCATCAATAAATTCCTCGAAAGAGGGTGCTTCGGGAATTTCATCGACTATGATAACAGGCTGATCGTCGATCTCTGGGATTGTTTCGGGCTCCGGGGAAATTTCAATTTCAGGCTCGATATCAAAGCCGAACATTTCCCTTGCCATATCTTCAACAGGGTATACGGGAGGAGTAAAGCTGAGCTCGGGGACAGGAGGCTCATCAGAGGTTATCGCAGGTATATTGTCCTGCTGGAAGGGGAGAGAAGCTCTGAGCATGGCAGCCTTTTCCTGCTCCTGCCTGCGTCTTTCTGCAGACTGCTGAAGTTCTTCAGCCTTTTGACGGGTATTGAGGGATATTTCATCCAGCATTCCGAAAAGATCCTCCATGCTTTTTCTGTTGAGGTCTTCGGGCTGTTCTTCTGTTTCGGCGATTTCATCGGAGAGGGTTTCATACTCTTCCTTTTCGCCTGCGCCCGCAAAAAGAGCGATGTCCTCTGCGTTGATAGGTACTCCCGAGCGGTCAAGGGCAGGAGATTCACCGATTATCTTGAGTATATTTGAATATTCATCGGATAGCTCGCTGCTGTCAACGGCATCAAAGGCGGAAAGACCTGCCTTTACGGGCTGAGCGGGCCATGCACCACGGCAGCTTTCGATGATATCGCTGTCGTAAATCGAAAGCCAGAAAGCGGATTCGTTGCTTCTTACATAGTCAATTATCACATTTGTGTCGGACTTGCCCCAGTCAAAGGGAAGCTCAACATCGGAAAGACGGACGAAGTATTTTACCTTGTTGCAGCGCAGTGCCTCCATGGCTTCAAAGTATTCACGTGAAATATCACGGTCGAGATTGTCGGAGAGGAAAATAAGAAGTGCAGCGCAGGAAGAAATGCGCTGGGATGCACGCACATCAGTAGGTGCCTTGCAGCCATTCCATGACCAGAGGCGGATACCTTCGTTGTAAAGGCGTGCAAGAACAGGCAGAGCAAGACGGGTATCCTCCTCTGCGTAGTAGACATATAAAAAGGGCTGATTGCCCTCGTATGACGGGATAGTTATATAGCTCAAATCTACCAACTCCGAATTTATCGCTTCTATAATTCTATCACGAAGCCCACATACATTTCAAGGTAAAAGAATGAACTTTCATTATCATAAATGTATATAAATTTTTAATTTATTGAAAGAGGCTGCTGCAGGGCGATTTACCTTGCAGGAGAAGGGAAAGTGTGGTAAAATATAATGTGTAGAATTTAACGGCAGAAAGGAAGTTTTGCCGAATGAATAAATGTGGAAAAAGAATCGCCGCACTGTTGTTTTCCGTGGCGTTATTACTGTCTGTATTTGCAAATGCAGGCATTTATGTCCATGCCCAGGCAATAGATTATCTGAATGTGGCTCAGCCAAAGAATACGCTCAAGGATTCAGGCTCCAGCGGGTACACTGCTGTTACAACAAGCAGGACAGTAAGCGGCATAAGCGGTGCAAAATACGACAACGGCATAGAAGTCACCCTGAAGCGTGATTGCGATGACAAGGTAAGTTTTGTGACCCTTACCTATGATGTCACAAACACCGCAGCATCCTTTGAGGGTTATGTGGATATCGTTTCAGGCAGCGACAACACTGAAAACTTTGCAGTTACGCTGGAGGTTTTCAAGGGTCAGAGCTCTGTTTATACAAAGACCCTCATGCCTTCAACTCAGTTTCCTCTCAAGCTGGATATTCCCATTGAAGGCGGCGAGGAAGTATCCGTAAGATTCGGTGATACCGCACCAAACACCGGTGTAACCTCCTTTGTTGTCGGAAATGCAGCTTTCTGCGAAACCAATGCCTCCGTGCCTGAAATCAAGGCACCGGTACAGAGTGATAATCAGAACAGCAATCAGAATAATCAGAATGATCAGGAAACCGATCTTTCTGCTGACGCACAGCAGCTGAAGCAGAAATCAAAGGCGTATTTAGGTCATAATTATCTCCTTGTCACCATGCAGCTTTCCTGGGAGCAGGCGGCAACATGGTGCGAAATGCAGGGTGGATATCTTGCAACAATAACCTCTGAAAGCGAGAATAAATTCCTTGAGGATTATCTTCGTCAGTCGGGAAACAAGACCGCTTACATAGGCATGTCAAACGACAATGAAGACAATGCATTTCTCTGGCAAAACGGAGAAACAGCATTGTATTTCAACTGGGCAAGACAGAACACAGCGATTACGGGCAAAAGCTATGTAATGATCGGCGGCGGCTCCGACGAATGGACTCAGGGCAAGGCCGACGGACAGTATCTCAATTTTATAATTGAATGGGGCGAAAAAGCTCCTCTTCAGGAAAATACTCAGACAGATTCAAAAAAGGCTGTAATTGTCATTGCCGGTCTTGGCGGTTCAAATCTTTCCGACAGTGATACAGATGCTGTTTGGGCGACCAATTCAGGCGGATATGTGGATCTGTCACTTGGCAACACCGCAACAAACAAGACGGGAATAACCGTACCCGGCAGCGATTACGGCGCAGGTGAGGTGTACAGACCCCTTATTGAAGAGCTGGAAATTGTCTGTTCCGACAGCGATATTGTTCTTTATGAGTGGGACTGGCGATTCAATGCAGCCGATGCGGTGAAAAATCTTGATACAGTGATCACCAACGGCGGCTGGGATCAGGTGTCCCTTGTGGGTCATAATACAGGTGGTCTTGCTGCCTGCTATTACATAAAGGAAAAGGGTGCAGACTCCATTGACAAGCTTGTAACCCTCGGCACACCTTTCTACGGCACCGAAAAGGCCTTTTATATGATGGAATCGGGAATGTTTGCCCAGGGTGTCCTTAACGGACGAAGCACCCTTGCAAACTCGGTAAATATCCTTCCGTCGCTCTATTCTCTTGTGCCTGATGAGCCAAACGTGGGAAGAATAGGACTTACGGGCAATCTTACGGAAACGGTTACAAGAAAGGAAGCTCTGGAAATTGCAGGAGCTGAGCTTAATTACGACAAGGGCACAGACAGCAGTGCTCTCAAGAAAGTATATGAAATGATTCAGAACGGCGATATAGGCGGTGCCTATATCATTGCAGGCACAGGTGAGCCTACTGTCGACAAAATTGTGCTGGAGGACAGGAGTATATCAAATGTTGAGGCAACCCTTTGGGGCGACGGTCTTACAGACCTCGACAGTGCAGTTATGAATTTCTCCACTGCAAGACCTCCTTATGTTATTGAAGATACTGATGTTGCAGAGCTTGTCACCAACGAGGAGTGCATAAAGCTTATATGCAACATACTTCTCGGCAAGGGTGATACCTCCGATTTTTCAGAAGGAATAGAAAAGAATATTTACAGAGCAAAGCCTGAAGACAACGGAGATATTTCAAAAATAAGCATTTCAGGCAGCGGCAAGCTTACCGTACAGTCAGAGCAGCATACCGCTCTTCTTTCGGGAAGCAGCTATTCCTTCACCGGCGGCGGACAGAGCGTGCTCATGTACGGCAGCGGCATCAAGACCATCTATGTAACAGATGCGGCTCAGATAGGAATTGAAATTGTAGGCGAAGATGTCTGCGTGGAGATTTCCGCAAGAGGCAAGGTCAGAAGATGGACAGATATTGAAATGGGTACAGGCACTGTACTTAAAAATACTCTGGGCTCAGAGGTCCTTGAAGTTATAAAAGACCCTGACGGGACGGGGATTGAGAAGATAGAAGCCGACCCCGTAGCAGAAATCCAGCTTAAGTCAGAGGAAAAAGAATCTAAGAGCGAGAGCAGAGGAAAAAAACTCAGTGACATTCCGTGGAATGTCTGGACAACTCTCGGTCTGATGACCGCAGCAGCTGTTTTTGCACTGATTCTCATGCCCTATTTTGCATACAGAGTCTCAAAGGTTGAAACTGACAGAAGAAAAAGGATTATCAGGAAGAATGCACGTGCTCGCAGACAGCAGCAGAATGCGATGTACAGAGCACCGGGCATATCTCCTGCTCCGCTTATGCCTCCTGCGCCGGCCGCAATGCCGCAGGCACAGGAGCCTGAAATTCCTCAGGCAGGCGATGTATCATTCGATATTGACGATATCGCCGGAGAAATATGACAAACCGGAGAAAAGCCCTCACACGCCAGGCGTGTGCGGGC